>JAFYNS010000136.1 GCA_017556505.1 Bacillota bacterium
ACGCCCGGCATGATATCCGGAAGTACGATTTTGAAGAAAGCGTAGACCGGAGTCGCCCCCAGGTCCAGGGCCGCCTCATAGGTCAGATTCTGCAGCTGCCTGAACTTCGGCATAACGGACAGGATTACGTACGGAATGCAGAAGGTAATGTGAGCAAACATAACCGTTCCCAGGTTCAGGGAAATTCCAAAGAGCAGGAACATCATCATGATGGAAATACCGGTTACGATATCTGCGTTCAGCAGCGGAATATTATTCAGTCCCATGAAGAAGGAACGCTTCTTTTCACCCATGGCATTCAGACCAATGCAGGCCAGAACACCGATTACGGTTGCAATGGTTGCAGACCAAAGTGCAATGGAAAGGGTATTTCCCAAAGCTTCCATGATCTCTTTATTCTGGAACATTTCCTGATACCATCTCAGGGAGAATCCCTGCCATGCACCCATGCTCTTGCTGTCGTTAAAAGACAGCACCATGAGAGTGCCAATCGGCAGATAGAGGAACAGGACAATCAGTACCAGGTAGAGAGCGTGGCCAATGCGGGCCAGGGTTGTTTTTTTCGTACTCATATCAGATTGCCCTCCCCGTTCTTATCAAATTTGTCGATAAAGGCCATACTGATAACGATGAATACCATCATAACCAGAGACAGACCGGAACCCAGATTCCAGTTGGAACTTGCAGTAAATTCCTGCTCGATGATGTTACCAATCAGGTTTACCTTACCGCCGCCCAGCATGTTGGAGATGGCGAAAGTGGTCAGAGACGGGACGAATACCATGGTCACACCGCTTACGATGCCAGGTACGGACAGCGGAATGATAACCTTGCGCAGCACAGTGCCGCGGCTTGCACCAAGGTCGTAAGCTGCTTCAATCAGGTTGCTGTCAATCTTCACCAGAGCATTGTAAATCGGCAGCACCATAAACGGCAGATAATCATATACCATACCCAGCACTACCGCTGCAGGTGTATTGATAATCTGCAGGTCAGGAAGTCCTATACCGTTCAGCAGAGTATTGATCACGCCGCCCTTTTCCAGCAGAACCTGCCATGCCATGGTTCTTAAGAGGAAGTTCATCCACATAGGAAGAATGAAGAGAAATACCATGAATCCCTTCTTTCCCAGCTTGCTGTCCTTCAGAATCAGGCCCAGAGGAAATGCCAGAACCAGGCAGATTACCGTACTGACAAAAGACAGAGCCAAAGACAGCCCCAGTGCCTTGGCGTGGTCCCCCTGGAACATGGTCAGCACATTGTCGAAAGTGAATGCGCCGCTTCGGTCCGTCAGGCCATACAGAGCGATAACTCCCATGGGAATCAGGGTTCCGCAAAGTATGAAGATCAGAAACGGACCGGAAAAAATACTTTTTAAGCTTCTAGTCATCGAGAGAAATCGCCTCCTCGTCTTCAGACTGCGGTTTGTTCATAATCTGAATATTTTCAGGGATTACATCGATGGAAACGTGAGCACCGATCGGGTAGCTGGTGGTGTTCTGAGCCAGCCACTCGTAGCCGCCTGCCTGGATGCACATTTCATAATGAACACCGATGAATACGTTGGAGGTTACTACACCGTCCATTGCACCTTCACCAGGCTTTCCGATGATGATGTCTTCCGGACGGATTACCACATCCACCGGTTTCCTGGTTCCGAATCCGGCGTCGATGCAAGGGAATACGTGTTCACAGATTTTAACCTTATAGTCTTCCATCATCATGGCGTCGATAATATTGGAGTCGCCGATGAAGTCTGCTACGAATGCATTTTCCGGCTCATTGTAAATCTGTTCCGGTGTACCAATCTGCTGAATGTAGCCCTGGTTCATTACAACCACTTTATCGGACATGGTCAGGGCTTCTTCCTGATCGTGGGTAACGTACAGGAAGGTAATGCCCAGTTCCTTCTTCATGCGGATCAGTTCATACTGCATTTCCTGGCGCATCTTCAGGTCCAGTGCACCCAGAGGTTCATCCAGCAGAAGAACCCGCGGTTCATTTACGATGGCCCGGGCAATCGCAATACGCTGCTGCTGGCCGCCGGACAAAGAGTCCACGGAACGCTTTTCATAGCCGGACAGGTTTACCAGCTTCAGTGCGTACTTGATCTTATCTTTAATATACTGGTCGGTCTTACCGCTGATGCGGAGGCCAAAAGCAATGTTTTCTGCAATATTCATGTTAGGAAACAGCGCATATTTCTGGAATACGGTGTTTACATGACGCTGGTTCGGCGGCATATGTGTAATGTCCTTCCCCTCAAAGATTACCTTACCGGTATCGGGAGTGGTAAAGCCGCCTACAATACGCAGGGTTGTGGTCTTGCCGCAGCCGGATGGGCCCAGCAGAGTGATGAACTCATTTTCTTTAATGGTCAGGTTGAACTCGTCGAGTACTTTCTCACCATCATACGCTTTGGATAAATCCAGTAATTCAATCAGTGCCATGGTCACAAGTTAGAAACTCGGCGGGGTGGAAACCCACAGAATTTCTGCTCCTTTCTTCGAGGTAATATGGTGCGTCTTATCCGGGATATAGTAGAAAGACTCGCCAGCCTTCGCCCGGTATACTTCATTTCCGATTTTAATGGAGATTTCTCCCTTCAGAACGTAGCCGAATTCTTCTCCTTCGTGAGGGTTGTCTGGATAGGTACTTCCGCCCGCTTTCAGCGTCAGCCGGATGGGCTCCATCATGTTTTTCTGTGCATTGGGAATGATCCATTCGGTGATGGTCTTCTGTTCTTCGTCCACCTTCTCAAAATAGTCTTCGTCCCGGAAGACCACCTGCTTCTCACTCTCCTGCTTGGAGAAAAAGCTGCTCAGTTCCGTACCCAGACACTGGAGAATATCTTCCAGGGTGGCAATGGATGGTGATGTCAGGTCATTTTCAAGCTGGGAAATAAATCCCTTGGACAGTTCACTTCGGTCTGCCAGCTCCTCCTGGGTCAATCCGTTCAATATTCGTAATTCTCTGATTCTGCTGCCGATTTCCATGATGCCATACCTGCCGTTTCGTAAAAATAAACTTTAAGTTTAGAAATACTAAACTTCATATATATCATAATAAAAGAAACCCCCTGAAAAGTCAAGGGGTTTCAAATGCATACCTGCCTTTCCTGCAATATATACATTTCAAATTTTAAAGAGCTTTCACTTCCTCCATGCTCAGTCCGGTAGCCACCGAAATCACTTCAGCGGAAACACCCTGCACTTTCAGCCTTCTTGCAGTTTCCAGCTTTTCAGATATCAGTCTTTCTTCGGCCTGGGCTTTCTCTGCTTCCAGTTCCTCTTTCTCTGCTTCCAGCTTTTCAATCTCCGCTTTCAGCTTCTGCTCTCTATACGCATTGTCACCAGCCACAGTAATCATATTCTGCACCTCCGTACTTTCATTTGCACGGTCCACCAGTTCTTTAATCCGGCAGGTAAACTCATCTTCGCCTGCATCTTCATGATTTACATACTGATAGAAGGACCGCAGTTTCTCCGGAACTTTCTCTTCCGGACACTTCAGGTTTAGAATAATTGTAAACTGTTTATCTCCCAATGGCAAGTACAAGTTTTCCTCCAGACTTTGGAACCGGTATACTGCCTCACCCAAACCGAAACAGTCGAAAAGACAGATAAATATCACATATCCTGGTTTCAGCTTACGGTATTCATCCCCGGTTTCCAGTGAAGTAATTGTCTTGGATGCCTGGTAATAACGGATTCTCAGCGGCATATCCGCCTCCCAGTCCACCTGCATCTCGATATCAAACCATGCATCCTCATCTTCGAAAAGTGCATCAAAACGCACTGATTTCGACAATAATGCCGGAATCACCACCTTCTCTGTCTCCGCAGACATCCAGCCGAAGGACCGTGAATCCCCCGGTTTTTCCGAATCTTCATCTGCAATGGACCGTGCCAAAGCATCCATCACCGGATTCTCCGAAAACCGCACTTCTCTTACTCTGCGGTCAGGGATAATACGGTTTACAAGCTCCTTACAAAGCTCCGCATCTCTCATGACAATGGCAAACATCAACTGTTCCGTAAACTTATGATAAGTCCTCTTTCTCATAACTTCATTCCTTTCCGAGTATGTAATTCAGAACGGTCGTGCACGAAGTTCTTATGTATAATATTAACATATTCAACCTGTTCCGCCAAGAAAAAGCCTTCGCCATGATTCGATGACAATCACTGAATTTCAACGTTCTTCGACAATATTCACCTCAGTTCGACAGCAATCGCCGCGGGATAATAAGGGAATTATAAAAAGAAATTTACACAGAAAAACAACCAGGACGCATCTCTGCGCCCCAGTTGTTTCGTTTGAACTTCTGTATAGTTAGAGTAACATACACTCCCTTTAGAATTTTCTCCACGCCTTTGCAGACCATTCGCTGCAGTACTTCTTACCATTCAGTTCCACATAGCCGCGAACTTTGTAGTAGTATGTATTTCCAGCTTCCAGTTCCTTGTTATTGGTATAGGAAGTCTTCGTTGTTGTGAAGATTGGCTTCTTGCCGAATCCGCTGTAACGCTTCGCAGATCGGAAGATCTGATATCCGTCGAAGAAGTCAGTATCATCACCGTCGGCTTCAAACCACCAGATTTTGATGGCTTTTCTGCCGTTGAGTCTGGTGCTCTTGCTTCGGGTTACCAGCTGAATGCCGTCGATTTTGCCCAGCAAAATTTCTTCTTCGCTCTGCTGCATCTTCACCAGCACCTGTACCTTGTCTCCCGTCTTCAGTCCGGTCAGGGAAGTTACCTTACCCATGGACTTTCCGTTTACCAGAACTTCTTCCAGCTCATAGCCTTCTTCTACTGTGATTTCAGCCTTCGTACCATAATTGGTCAGCTTCACGTCTGCACCTTCTCCCGCTTCCACTTCTGGTTTCTGCAGTTCCGGTATTTCATTGTAGATCATCTGGTTTTCTGCTGTCTTAATCAGGCCATTGATTCGGTCGATTTCTGCCTGCATGGAAGCCTTTTCTTCTGCCGTGTAATTGGAATCACCCATTAAAGCTTCCAGAGCCTTCTTCGCTTCTTCCAGCTTTGTCCTGGTTTCTCTAAGTGAAGAATTACTTGTCTTCTTAACATCATTTTCTGTGATATCCTCTGCTGCGCTTAAAGCATCCTTCAGTTCAGCCTGATCTGCTGCAATCTTAGCCAGGATTTCCTGTGCCTCTGCAATGGCTTCATCCAGCTGATCTTTCTGCGCCTTTGTCAGGTTTTCGTCGGACTTCTTTTCTGTGATTTCAGAAATCAGTTCTTCTACCGTTGCTTTGTCTGCAGAGGTGATTGTATCTGGATTCAAAGCAGCCGCTCTGTCTTCCAGTGCCTTTACTTCCGCTTCAGTGTCTGTGATGACCTTTTCCAGTGCTTCGATACGGTCGATTTCTTCCTGTACCTTTGCCTTTTCTGCATCGGTGTAGTTGTCATCTGTCAGCAGTTCTTTCAGCTTCGCCTTGGCTTCTGCCAATGCCTTGCTGTCATCTGCAGTTACATTGGCATCGGTGATTGCTTCTGCTGATTTCAGTGCGTATTCCAGAACTTTCTGATCTTCTGCCATCTTATCCAGAACATCTTCCATCTGGTCGATAGTATTCTGCACCTGTCCCTTCTGTTCTTCCGTCAAGTTCGGATGATTCAGCTGCTCCTTCAGTTCGTTCAGCAGATCTTCCACAGAATCTTTATCTGCGCTGGTTACCTTTTCCGGATCCACCGCATCCGCTGCGCCCGTCAGACTGTCGAAAGCTGCCTTGGCATCTTCAATTGCCTTCTGCAGAGCAGCTACGTTCGCCTGCGCCTGCTTCAGAGCCTGAAGTTCCTCATCGGCTGCATAAGTTCTGTCTACCGCTGCCAGTGCATCTTCTACCGCCTTGATGGCTGTAGAATCATCTGCAGTTACGCTGTCCACTGTCAGTTCCTGAATGGACTGGCTGATGGATGCAATTGGTTTCATGAATACAGTGACAGATGTGCTGTTTCCCGCCTTGTCCTTTACCGTTATGGTGTATGTTTTATCCACATTTCCTGCCAGTACACGTTCTGTCAGTTCCCCTTCTGCCAGGTTCTTATCAGAAACCTGTACCTTCTGGGTTGTATAGTATGTAGCACCGCCGATCACACCAGTGAGTGCTGGTGCAGTCAGGTCGAATTCCATACCGTCTGTAGAAATATAGGTTTTGTTTCCTGCTTTGTCCGTGATTCGGATGTAGTAAACATACTGTTTCGCATCTTCTGCAGTTACACTTACCTTGCCGCCGGAAACTTTGGTCCAGGTGTCTATGTTCTTCACAGCATCTTCTGTCATTGCAGTTTCCGCCTGACAGTATTCGATAGTCTTTACGCCAGAGAGTTCATCTGTCGCGCTTACTTCCAGTTCTACTGTCTCATTGAAGAATAATCCGAACGTAATTCTGTTCAGCAGGGAATTCCAGGTGTGATCTTCCAGCTTCACCTCACCGCTTGGTGCAATGGTATCGGTAACCACTACAGTTGCCTTGCCCTGTACGGTTTCATAGTTATCAGTATCTACTGGTGTGAACGTATACGCTACCGTATTTTCACCCCATACCAGAGTTGAGTCTGTATAATCTACTGACAGGCTGCCTGCCACAGATACATCGGTTCTGGACAGAACAACCGCTGCCGCTGATGTTTCATTGGCTGGAATGTCTGCACTTACCGTTCCGATTTCCGGAACTGCTCTGGCAATAGATACCTTTACACTTCCTGCTGCAGAGTCCTTATGGTTTGCATCACCGAGCACTTTATAGGATACGGTATATTCCCCTGCATTCACTGCGCCTGGCACCTCGGTGCTCCACGGATCGTCACCCAGCTTGTACAGCATGCTGCCATGTTCTGTAGAACCGGCTATTACCAGAGTCTTTTCGCTGCCGTCATATACCAGACCGCTGACAGCCTGTGGTGCAGTAAATACCGCTTCTGCCTTTTCGATGGTGAATGTCCATGCGTCATCAGTCAGTCCAGTCACTGGCTTGTAGTTTGCACCTTCTGCCACATCAATCTTCACAGTATAGGTTCCTGCGTTGACAGGAGATACTTCCCTATTTCCCTGATAGTACTTCACAGTTATGCTGCCCATGCCGGTGATGGAAGCCGCAGAAGCCAGACCTGCAGATTTTGCCAGGCCGTCATAGGGCAGACCAGTTGGAGCAGTGAAAACAAAGTCAGACACTGCAGGAGCCGCTTTCTCGATAGTAAAGGTTCCACTTGCAGTTCCGGCGTAATTGCCCTTACCGGTTACGGTCACCTTCGCACTACCTGCGTTGGTGTTATCAGAATAACTTACCGCATAATCATCACTTGTCAAAATCTTTCCGTCCAGCCTTACGGTCACGTCCGGCTCCTGTGCCTGGCCGTTATATGTCACCGAAGCCGGAGCTGCACTTACCGCTGCGCCTGCTATGGACGCCGGGGCGATGGTGTACTCTGCGGAAATGGTCTGTCCGCCCAGAGTGATGGATGCTGTGTAGCTTCCTGCGTTAACAGGATATCCACCGGTGAGATCACCGCTGTAAACCACAGTCACTGTGTCGCCGGTCGTCAGATGATTTGTCACATCCGCTTCTATCGCACTGCCTGTATAGGTCAGGTCCGCCGGTGGTGCAATCGTCACAGAACCGCCATCGCCATTTTCCTTAATACATCCTTCCGCATTACAGATTGCTTTGATTGTGTTTTCTGATCTTGTATAGGTCCAGCTGTGAATATGGTTGGTGTAGCTTTCACTGGTACTGTCATGGAAAACGACAGTGCCGTGGAACTGTGGATAATCCTGCTTGTCTTCACCGGTTAACGTCTGATACCACACCAGATCTCCGGTGGACTTGGAGCCATTGAGCTTGTAGGCAATTTCGCCGGAAGCGAAGGCTTCTGCACTGACACCGTAAGCCGAGTCTGTCACAGTTCCCAAATATTCGCTGTCTGCAAGCTTGTTGTAGTCCGTATAACAATGATCAATTTTTCCGATTCGTGTGGTATTCTCTTCCATCCCCTGGTTGTATGCTGTAATGCCGCCATTTCGATAGCCATACAAGGTATGACCTGCAACGTAGCAATTTTCAATGGTTCCGCCAAGATTACTTACTGTAATACCACCTGAATAACTGGAGCCCCAATAATCTCCGCTAATCACTTTCGTGTTTTTTACGAAGCAGTTTGATACCTTTCCACCCAGAATCTGTGAAGCGATCATTCCTGCAGTCGGGCTGGTTAAGGCAGCATAATGAACTGTAATATCTTCCATCCCCAAGTTCTTCACAGTGCCGGAAAGGGATCCAAACAGGCCTAATGGTGCATACACTTCAATCTGACCGCCGCTTTTTATGGTAATATTAGATATCACATGACCATCCCCGTCAAATGTACCCTGATACCCTGTCTCTGTATGGTTCACATCATCGATGTAGTTTGGAGTTCCGGCCGGTGTAAGCCATACGGTGCCGGTCATGTCGATATCGGCAGTCAGTTTGGCATTGGCAGACAGATGATCTTTGCTGGTTTCCAGATATTCATTGAACCACAGCAGCTGGCCGGCATTGGAAATCAGATAGACGCCATTCTCCGCTTCCGGCTGCTCGTTATGTTTGCATACAGTACAGATACCGTTCTCCATGGTATGGCGGACAGTCTCCTTTACTGCACCGCAGCAGGCATGTTTCACAGTATGAAGAATTCCTGGAACGTTCTTATCCGCTTCATAGGTATAAGCTGCACTTTCGTGGTTGTCCGGATTAAACTCCCCTACGTCTATGCCACATACATCGCAGACTGCTCTGGTCTGGCAGGTTGCTTCCGTGAGCGTCGCCACATGAATATGCTCACAGATAAAGGTTCCCGTATTTGTTTCGGAAATCATTCCGATATAGTTTATGCCATCTGATACAACGCAGGTCGGCTGGCTGCCGGATGGCAGATAGAAATACAGGGTATTTTTTATCGGCATCACATCCGCGAATCCGTACTGAATCGCAGACTCGCCGGCGTTCATTTCTGTAATCAGGCTGTCAATCGCAGTATCATCTAATCCCTTTAAGGTAATGGTATACAGAGAAAGGGCTTCACTTCCGTTGGTTATGCTGCCTACAATTCCTTCCGTTCCTGCAGCATACACATTTCCCCCGTTGATTGTAACAGTACCTTCTTCACAGCCCCATCCCGGACCGATATCATAAGTTGCCTGTCCGGTTGCCCGGATGGTTCCGCCGTTAATGGTAATATGCGGTGCTGCCTGAGAATGACCGGAGCCGATTCCTGCTGAGTCAGGGCCTCCCACAGCTTCAATTCTGCCGCCGTTAATGGTAATTCTGCCGCTGAGGTTATCATAAGCACCAGCCGCCCCAATTCCAGCAGCACCGGCATACTCGTATTCATGATTCAACGCCGTAACGCTTCCGCCATTGATGGTGATATATCCCATATCCCCCCCATAGGCAGTACCGATTGCTGCGCCTGTCCCATAGGATTGTGCAGTAATGGTTCCGCTGTTTATTGTAATCTTACCGTTACCTGGCTCTTTATAGATATTCGAACCACCTCCGCCGATCGCAGTACCGCCTTTTTTACTTCCAGTTACATCCAGGCTTCCGACACCTTCAATGGTGACAGAAGCACCCGTCGGCACATAAATCCCCGGCAGCATATAGGCTCCGCCGGTCAGCTGGTTTCTGCCAATCAGCGTAATGGATGCATGTGCGGAAGGCGCAATGTCAACTGGGGAAACAGTGCTTTCCCCGGTAATGGTACAGCTGTCCAGAATCAGTTTCACGCTGGCGCCTTCCTCTATGGTAATGCCGTTTGAAGTAACGTTTTCGCCATCCCCGTATATGCGAACCATCGCATCACTGCTTACCTGATAGGATCTGCCATCATGCGTGATGATAAGCTTCCCTCCGCCTGCCGCCTTAATGGTAACAGGAGATTTCAAAATATCATACTCGTTAGGAACAGCTTCTACTGTAAAAGCAAAATCCTCCACATAGGCAGTCCCCATGCCTGCTCCATTTTCAATTTTGCCACGGAGTGTGAGAGTGCCCGCCGCTGAGGCGGAAAATGCGTTATACGCGTCAGCAGGAATGGCCGTTTCCACGCCATCAACAACGGTATACCATGTTATGTTCTGATAATCTGCATGTTCCGGCAGAACGGCCACACCTTCCGTCAGGTTCAGTTTCTCACCCTGTACTGCATCCTGTGACGCACTGTGTCTTTCAAACTGAATATCGGTAACCGGTACCAGCTGGTGTTCGCAGACAGTACAATTATTGTCCGCCCCGAAGATATGTGCAGTACATACATTGCCGCATATCATACAGGTATTATCATCATACGCGTGCATGCCCGGCTGAATGGTATATCCGCAGACAATACAGTCTCCGCCCTCGTTACAGGTATCATGCAGGTCATGTACGCCTTCCTGGCCTTTCGCACCGCAAAGTATGCACACAGCTGCGTGTGTACCCTCGGTATAAGACCAGAGACTTGTGTGTGTCTCAATCAGACCGCAAACCTCACCATTGGAAAAGCTGCTGAGTTCCTTGCACAGTACACTCTCTTCCTCTACAACGCAGGATCCGGTATTTTTCTCAGTTGATCCTACAGACTGCCATTTTGATGGGACATAGTAACTGTTACTGAGAAATACATAACTCGGATTCCCTACAAGCGCTCCCGTGTAGTAAATTCGGCTCCCGCCTGTATAGGTATTTACTACGGTGCCCCTATTGTAGCAGCCAGAGACGATGCTCATCTTATTCGTTCCGTACACAGTTCTTGTACCGCCCAGGAGTCCTCCCACTTCGGAAAGGTTATCCCATACAGTGACAGTCCCTGCATATCCGCATTGCAGCAGATAGTCGTTAAGGGAGATACCTACGATACCGCCGGCTGCGAATGCTGAATTAACCGACGCTTCACTGTAACATTTATAAAAATTGGTTCCTGCTGAATCCGCTGCAATAGAGCCGACGCTTGCCGTTTCACCAGAAGCAGCGAACCAGGAATCCAGAATTGCAACATTAGTAATTTCGGAGTTATGGGTGAAAGCAAACACCCCCGCACCGCCGCCATCTTCCGGCACCACGCAGTAGATTCCACTGATGGAAAAGCCGTTGCCGCGGAACTGTCCCTTGAACGGATTCTCTGCAGTTCCGATCGGCATCCATCCGCGAAGAGAGGATTCATTGGAAACCAGCGTTCCATCCCCGTTCAGCACTTTTTCATTGACAACGATATCTTTCATCAACCATCCATTGGTCGTTCTGTTGTTGGCACCCCCATTTACAAATTCCGCAAACCAGTAAAGCTGCCCTGCATTGGAAATTTCATAAAATGAGGTCTGGCTTAATACGGCCGGCTGATATCCGCCGCATGCGGTGCAGAATCCGTTATGATATACCCCGGTACATCCATCTGTACTTCCGCAGGCTGCGCCTTCCAGCCGCTCTGCCCCGTAGGCGGCACTGCCAGTACCGCCCACCGGCATCAGGGTCATCACCAGGCACATGCTCAGTACCAGGCTTAAAATCCGTTTCCACTTTGATGTCAAGTTCTTCATTCCATTTTCTCCTTTTGATAAGTCAATTTTTATTCATCATCCAGTGAAGCTGGCCGTTCCGTTCTTCGGCCCAGTCATATTCCTGCAGGTAAGCCCCCCTGTATATTCGTGCAGTCTGCGGATCCCCTCCCAGGAGCCGGTACAGATCACAGTCCACCTCATCCACCTTCAGATAACGGCGGTTTTCCGAGGCTGCAATGATATGACCGATCCCTGCGTTTTCCAGCGCATCTGCCAGCCGCTTGTATGTCATACGGTACAGGGACTGGGTTGCCGCGTCCGCCGTCCGCTCCGGCCAGATGCAGGAAATTGCTTCACCTACCGTAACGCCCCGTTCGCCCCGGTCAACCAGAAGTGCCAGCATCTCCCTCGTTTTCGTTCCGGAGATATGCAGTGGAATACCATCTACCGTTATACTGAAAGATGGTATGGTTTCAATGACCACCCGGTGGGAAGGCAACGCTTTCCAGCTGCATTTCGCAAGTTCTTTTCGGATATCGGCAGCCGTATAGGGTTTCAGAAGATACCCGGTGGCATCCACTCCCCAGGCATCCAGAGCAAACTCCGTATACGCAGTAACGAAAATCACCCGGATCCGCGGATCCAGCGCCTTCAGTTCTTTCGCCAGTTCCAGTCCGTGTATACCCGGCATTTCCATATCGAGAAAGGCCGCATCAATTCCCCCCTGCCGGGCAAACTCCAGTGCCTCACGGCCATCTTGAAAGACGTAGGTTTCCTTAAGCTCCACAAAATTTGCTGTAGTCAGCCGGAAGTTATCCAGTGCCGGCAGCTCATCATCTACATAGATAATTCTCATGGCCTTTCCTCCTTTTTCGGTATCTTTATGGTTACTGTAGTGCCACAGCCGGGACGGCTGTCTATTTTCAGAGTACCACCTGCCAGATGGTGCAGGCGGAATCGTATATTTTTCAATCCTACGGATTTTTCTTTTTCCAGTTCCGCCCTGTCGAATCCGATCCCGTCATCTTCTACCGTGATGATGATATTCTTCTCGTCGCTGCGGGTACGGAGCATAATGGTGCCGCCCTCTTTCTTCCGGCTCAGCCCATGTTTAATGGAGTTTTCCACTACCGGCTGCAGAATCAGCGGAGGAATCAGGAAGCGTTCCTCTTCAATATCCGTCAGGAAGGTAATCCTGTCACCGAAACGGACCTGTTCCAGAATCACGTAGTCTTCCAGCTGATGCAGGTCAGTGGAGAAGGGAATCGGCTTATCATCCTCCATAATATTGATATTGCTGCGCAGGTACCGTGCAAACCGTACAATCGTATCATCGGCTTTTTCCGGATCATATTTACACATACCGCTGATGGCATTCAGCAGATTGAACACGAAGTGAGAACGAATCTGGCTCATCATGGTCATGGAACGGCTCAGAGTCAGCCGTGCTTCCATTTCTTCCAGAGCATGTTTCTGATAGATGTAACTTCCCATCAGACGTATCCCCTCCAGGACGGAGAAGCAGAGGATGGAAGCAAGTGTCATCATCAGTCTTCCGCCGGATATGGAAAGGTAAAAGAGCAGCATGTCGCAGGCCGCCCCCAGCCCCAGAATCCAGGAATAGTTTCTTGTGGAGATTTTGCCGGGAGCTCTGAAACGCAGGTACAAAGAGTAGACTGCGCTGAGACACAGTACAGCCGCACTGAGAATGATCGCTGCATGGATAACCCTGAGCGTCTGACGCAGGTCTGCTATGCCGGTCAGCTGAAGAACGATCTGGACTGCGAAAACCAGAACATAACCGCAGTTCATCAGTCCTACGATGGCAGCCCCCCGCCTGTCTTCCCGCAGTTCTACGGCATTCAGCATGGCGACAGACAGAACCATCAATGCCGTAACGGAAAGGGAATAGACCAGTACCGTATGCCCCTCAAAAATCAGGTATGCAAACTCTCCATAGGTGAAACGCCAGATTCCGGCCGATATCGCCAGAAAGCTGAGTGCATACAGACGTGGTACTGCTTTGTATTTCCGACTGTTATACAGGGCCACGCAAAGCAGAAAAATACCGCCGATCATGACACAGAAGCTGAGAACCATTTCGGGCAGGGCATGCCGGAGAAGTGACTTATAGATCTGCAGCTCCGACCCGATTAGAAATTCCGGATTTTCACGGTAATCGGTGTATACAGGCTGCAGCAGGACACGGACATTCTTACCCATATCTTTCCCGGACAGGGGAATTCTGGTCCAGTTTCCTCCGTGAGTTCGGATAGCGCCTTCCGATGGAGCCAGACGGTATACCAGTTCCTCATCCAGATAGACTTCCACGTTGCTGTGATTGCTGAAAAAAGCCAGAGTATTTATGCTCCCTTCCACCTTCAGCGTGAAGCAATATTCGTCGGTAATTCCTGTGGCTGCGCCAGGATCCTCCAGTTCCCGGTGCTGAACCTGATCGGCCATGGTATAAGGGGCCGTAGTCCGGTTTATGGTGATTTCTTTTTCTGTAAATGCTGACAGAATAAAAAGGGCGGCCAGTAAAACCGCTGCCGCTGCCAGAACGGCCTGTTCCAGTTTCATTATCATTTTCATGGATTCATTGTATCACAGGAGCGTAACAGAAGCGTAACATTTCAGGGCGTTTTTTTGAAAAAAATGCCGGAATGCGTTTTTTCTGCACTCCGGCACTCTTTTCTATAAAATTACGCATTCAGTTTTTCGCAGGCCTGCGCACCGGTCATACCAACTTCGATACCCAGTTCTGCTGCTGCCTTGCTGACAGCCTTAACCGGATTGCACAGCAGTGCTCCGAAATCTGCACCGCTGACGACAGCTGCGGCATCACCCACGGCATCTGCAGTTCCCATGTTCAGATAACCGCACATAACATAGCCCTTCTTGCACTGCAGAACCAGCATATTCGGATGGCCTTCTCCACCAGGAGCTTCAATGGCAATTCCCTGTACCGGTTTGTGAGCAACTTCCAGCATTTCAATTTTTAACATATCTATTTCCTCCTTGACCATTATCAAAAGTCTTTTTATAATATACTGTGATTATATCTAATCTACAAATTCAATGCAAGGGGTATCTGATTTGTAAATGAATACGAAACACAGCAAATACGGCGCACTGGTCGCCATCGTCGCAGCTATTTTCTGGGGCTTCTCCGGATGCTGCAGCCAGTATATCTTCGAAAACTTCACAGTGGATGCGGCACACCTGACATCCTTCCGTATGCTCAGCGCGGGGGCCATCGTAGTTCTGGCAGGCTTTGCCACAGGTAAACTAAAAGGCTCCGACGACATGACAGCCATCTGGAAAGACCGAAGTGATGTGATTCAGCTGATTATTTTTTCTATTTTCGGCATCATGCTCTGCCAGCTCAGTTACCAGAAAGCCATCTACTGGACCAACAGCAGCACAGCCACCATCATCCAGTACACCGGCCCTGTAATGATTATGGCACTGACCTGCGCCATGGCACACCGGCTGCCTACCAGAAAAGAGGTCGCTGCCATCATACTGGCTATGACCGGAACCTTCCTTCTGGCTACCCACGGGGATATTCATTCCATGGTGCTTACACCAAGAGGACTCGCATGGGGACTGTTCGCTGCAGTTACCATGGTAACCTACAATATGCTGCCGCAGAAACTCATAAAGAAATACGGAAGCATGTGTGTTACCGGCTACGGTATGGTCCTGGGCGGCATCGTTCTTACCATCATCACCCGTGCATGGGAAGCAGCATGGCCGCTGGATCTGAAGCTCTGGCTTGCCTTCGGCGGTGTGGTATTCTTCGGTACTGTGCTCTCCTTCACCATGTTCCTCTGGGGCGTGGCACAGATCGGTCCTGTAAAAGCAAGCCTGATTGCCAGCCTGGAACCGGTTGCAGCCACCGTAATTATGATTATCTGGCTCCACGCCGATTTCCTCTTCATGGACCTGATGGGTTTCACCTGCATCTTCCTGACCGTATTCCTGCTTCTGAAAAAAGACGATATGTAATATAATACAAAAATGCCCTTTTCTTTCTGCAGAAAAGGGCATTTTTGTTTTTTGTATGTATTTACTTATTTATGGTATCTACGATTACACCAATTGCATTATCGCCGGAAACATTGCACGCAGTCCCGAAAGAGTCCTGTGTAATATAAAGTGCTACCATAATAGCACAGATCGGACCATTCGGATCGCCTGCTTCCGTTCCAAAAATCATGTATAAAAACGGTAATGCAGTCATAATTGAGCCGCCCGGTGCACCTGGTGATGCAACCATTGCGATACCCAGTGTCAGAATAAACGGAATTACAGTCATCAGACTCACCGGCAGCTGATTCATAAGACATACTGCCGTCGCACATGCGGTAATGGTTATCATGGATCCTGCCATGTGAATATTGGCACACAGGGGCACGACGAAATTACGTATTTCTTCACTGATGCCATCTGCCTTTGCACACTCCAGATTTACAGGAATTGTTGCAGCAGAAGACTGAGTCCCCAGTGCGGTTGTATATCCTGGGATCTGATTTTTCAGCAGTACCAGGGGATTTTTATGAGATATGAGACCAGCCGCTGTAAACTGAATTGCAATGTAAATCAGATGCATCAGAATCACAACGAGGAACACTTTCCAGAGAATGCTGAGAATCGCAAACGTCTTTCCTGATTTGGTCATATCCACGAAAGTTCCGCAGATATATAACGGAAGCAGCGGAATAATTGCAGTATGAAGAACCCTGTCAATAATCGCGGAGAAATCAGAGATTCCGTTATATAATGTATCTCCCAGTTCTTTTCCTCTCATGGTAGCCATACATAAGCCCAGAATAAAGGCCAGTATTACTGCGGATAAGGTATCCAGAACCGGAGCAATTGATATTGAAAAATAAGGAGTCAGTGAGGTTCCGGCGGTTTGTGCAATTTTTTCCAGTGCGTCAGCGCTCATAAAATGAGGGAACAGACCAGAAGAAACAATATAGGATGCGGTGCCGGCAATCAGTGTGGATCCGTATGCAATAGCAACTGTAATCAGGAGGAGTTTTCCTGCCCCCTTTGATAAGTCTGCAATCCCCATGGTCACATAAGCGAGAATCATCAGAGGAATGACGAATTTGAGAAAGCTGGAAAAAATCCCGGACATGGTGACAACCAAACGGCAGATTTCTTCCGGCAGAAACTGACCAATCAGAACACCCAGCACAATGGCTATAATCAGTTTTGGAACCAGACCCAGTCTGGAATATATTTTTTTCACAAGTAATCCCTCCATAATGACATCTGTGGCTTTACTCCAGGAAGAACAAAAGCGACTTCTCAGCAAGAAGCCACTTCTGTATCCGGAATTATTTCACCGTACTATATTTAAAACACCTTACTCTTTCCATTTAACATCTTACTTTCCCCTTTCAGAAATCATCAAAAATCATCAAAAAAAACAGAGAAAAAATTCCTCTGTTTTTCAAAATCTGCATCATACATAAAATTTACTTCAGAGACTTGCTGTAAATCAGAAGTCCATCTAAAAATTTCGTAATACTTACTCTTCCGCCTCCTGAACTGTGCCCTTTCATGTATTCCATTTCATCTTTTATGCTGCGGAAATCAAACACATAGTTGGCATACACCTGAAACACTTCGTTTCCGTAATCGTCAAGACCAAGTCCTGCCACATTGGTGAGACCCTTTTTGATAGCCCGGCGGATTCGCTGCTCCACATTCCGAAGCTGCTCATTTTTTTCTTTTGCCACGTGTTCCAGCACATCACGGCAGTAGGTTTCATCCTGTTCAATCAGACACCTGCAAATGCTCAGTATATCTGCTGTACCTTTTTCCCCTGCCATACCCAGCATCCCCAGAAAAGCATTAATTTCTTTCAGTGCCTGATCCGCTTCCGATGATGCCGGAAGCTGCATGCTCCGTGCAGCACTCTGTTCCTGTGCATCAAACATTCCCCGGATATTCTGCATCAGCTGGTTCATCCGCACCCGTTCCATCACGTTATTCAGTACTTTTTCCACCTCAATCAGATTCACCGGCTTATTTATGAAAAAGTCAACACCGGCCCGGTAAGCCTGTTCCACCATGGCTTTGTCCGCAACACGGGAAATCATGACAATATTCAGATTGTTAACTGCTGCAGAAAGCTGTTCCACCAGAGAAATACCATCCATACCCTCCATAAGAAGATCTGCCAGCACAATATCCGGCTTCAGCATCAGAATTTCTGTCAGCGCCTTTTCCGGACAGGTCTGATAGCCGATCACTTCTCCCAGATGCCGGGATTCAATAATGTTTTCCAGTGTTTTTACAATTCCGATTTCATCATCTACTATATAATATCTCAAACTAAATCCTCCCCAAAAGCTTCCCCGGGAAACCGGATCACAAACTCAGTTCCCTGTCCCGGAACACTGCTTACAGAAATGTTCCCCTTAAAAAAGATTTCGACATACTCTTTTACAAGCGAAAGCCCCATTCCTCTCTGCATATCCCCTGTTTTCTCATTAAACTTGGTGGAAAATCCCTCCAGAAAAATAGTGCCCAGACTGTCCGGACTGATTCCCTTTCCATTATCCTTTACCGTAAGGACAAAATTTTCACCTTCCACATCAAGCACTGCCTGGATTTTTCCGGCTCCCGCCTCTGCGGCATTCATCAGGAGATTCCGGATAACAGACATCATCTTAAAATAATTTTTCACATGAAAATCCGTTTTCATCCGAAGGGTCATATCCACATCAATACCACGGTCTTTCAACAGGGACTGAACATTTGCCTTTTCCACTTTCATCAGATCCGACATGCGCATGTTCCCCCGGTCTACGTCGCTGATAAATACACCTTTCAGCACGCTGATAATATTCAGATAATCCCCCTTCACCTCATGGGCAGTTTTGGCAATATACAGTCCCTTCCGCTTCACATCCGCAGGAACCGGCATCTCTTTCATCTCCTGATGAAGCCCAAAGGCAGTTTTCATGATATCTTCGATCTCTGCTGCATTCTTTTCCATCACATACAGTTCACTTTCAAAAATCGAAGCCTGCACCAGAAGCCGCCGGTATTCCCGGTCATGTTCCTGACGGAGCAGAAGACTGGAATAGGTTTCGAGCGCCAGAAGTATGGTCTGCGTCAGAATGGTCCGGCACAGTGCTATAAACAAAATCCACGTGACATCCTGCGCATCAATAAGATTATTTCCCTGAATCACTCCCCGTACTGCCAGTTCCATAAGATTCGAAAGGAAATCACAGACAAATATCACATACGGGAAGTTTCTTATATCCCGCGGTTTCTTTATAACATACCGGTATATTACCGTATACCAAAGTGCAAATGTGAGGAAAAAGCTCACATCAGGAAGAACGAGAAGAAGTGTGTCCGAAAATGCACTGTCTTTGGAAAGTTCCAGGAGGAACCGAAGCAGCGGCGAACAAAATCCGGAGCAAAAAATCACATATACGGCAGAAAAATCTTCATAACAATAGATGAAGATTGCCATGACTGTAACAGACATGGCAATAACGAATCCTTCCGTAATAAAATCAAATTTAACCTGCGATGCAAGCGAAACACAGACTGCTATCAGCAGAGTTTTTTCTATACGGTTCATGGCAATATCCTACTTAATAAAGGTTCCCAGAATGTTTCTGGCAAGGGATGCACCCAGGTTTCCGCCCAGCTTCTTGCCAAAACTTCCTCCGACAGAGGCGCCAAGGGTTTTGCCCAGTTCACGGCCAATGGTGTTTGCCGCTGAATTTGCCACACGCTGCCGGCGCTAGGCAGCTTCCCTTTCTTCTCTTTCGATTTCTTTCTGAATCCGCTTTTCTTCAGCAATTCTGGCTTTCTCAGCTTCTTTTGCAGCCGCTTCCGCTTCCCTGGCTGCCGCCTCTGCTTCTGCTGCCTGCTGCTCTGCTGCTGCTTTTTCCTGCATCATTCTCTGCATGAATTCGAAGGCAGAATCACGGTCGATGTCATCCTTGTACTTCAGATACAGGTTGTTCTTCAAAATCTCCTGCTTCTTTTCTTCATCGCTGATCGGACCCATCATGGACTGAGGAGGCAGGATTTTGCACTGCTTCACCATACCAGGGATGCCATCTGCATCCAGAACGGAGATAATCGCTTCCCCTGTTCCCATGCTGGTCAGGACTTCATAGGTATCGAATTCCGGATTGGTACGGAAAGATGCAGCCGCAGCCTTTACTGCCTTTTCATCAGCAGGAGTGTAGGCACGGAGAGCGTGCTGAATCTTGTTACCCAGCTGGCTGAGCACTGCTTCAGGAATATCTTTTGGAGACTGGGTGATGAAGTATACACCAACCCCCTTGGAACGGATCAGCTTGACTACCTGCTCAATCTTGGACTGAAGTGCTTTGCTGATATCCTTAAAGAGCAGATGGGCTTCGTCGAAGAAGAATACCATGCGCGGCTTTTCCATGTCGCCTACTTCCGGCAGTGTTTCAAAGAGCTCAGAGAGCATCCACAGCAGGAAGGTTCCGTACAGGGTAGTATCGTTTACCAGCTGACGGCAGTCCAGAATATTGATGCTTCCGCGGCCGCTGAAATCTCCGCCGAAGAACCAGTCAGACAGGTTCAGTGCAGGTTCTCCGAAGAACTCTTCGCCGCCTGCTGCTTCCAGTGCAACCACATGACGGAGAATGGCAGTGATGGACTGCTTCGCCATGGCACCGTATTCCATGGCCAGCTCTGCATTGTGTTCGTTCACATACTGAAGCATAGCCTTCAGGTCCTTGGTATCAATCAGGAGAATATCCTGGTCATCTGCGATTTTGAAAATAATGGTCAGGATGGCAGTCTGGGTGTCATTCAGATTCATCAGTCTGGACAGCAGCACCGGACCCATTTCAGAAATGGTAGTGCGCACAGGAATCCCCATGTTTCCGTAAATATCCCAGAAAGTGGACGGATATGCGTGATAATTGAATCCGCACTCAGCCAGGCCAAAGCGCCGAATACGCTTCTGCATATCCTCACTGTCCACGCCGGGACGGCACATACCGGACAGATCGCCCTTGATATCCGCCAGAAATACAGGAACCCCTGCATCACTGAAAGACTCTGCCAGCACCTTTAAGGTGATAGTTTTACCGGTACCGGTTGCACCTGCAATCAGGCCGTGACGGTTGGCCATCTTCGGCTCGATGCATACTTTCTCTCCATTGGAATCACCAATCCAGATTTTATTATTATAAAACATATGGATTACCTCCTTGCAAAATTTCTTTCTCTTACCCTATATTCTACATGGACTTCGCTCTTTTTTCAAACAATTTTCGCAATAAAAAACTGTCACAGGAATGTTCCCATGACAGTTCTGTTTTCGATGTTTACTTTTCTTCTTTTTTATTTTTCTTGTACTTTTCCGGCAATTCCCCTCTTGCTTCCAGAACCTGATATGGTGTAAAGGCCTTTTTCAGATTCGCTGTTGTTGTACCAAGGAAAGACGGTCTTTCTTCATCCGGATACTCCTGAATCAGATGCAGAATAACATACAGCCATCCGATAATCGGAATCAGCAGCCATAAGAAGAACCATATTTTCTTGCCTACATGATGAATTCTGCGGATGGTTGCCGTCAGAAACGGCACAGCCATAAGCACGGAGAAAATTTTGAAAAGAGGTTCAAAAACAGGCACCCCTCTTCCCAGCCACAGAAGTCCGGTCATTAACAGAAGTGTGGTCAGGCAGAACATCAGATAAGGACGGAGTTCCAGCTTGCCATTTACCTTGTGCCAGTCTTTTAATACAGACCAATATCCTGTAAATAATTCCATTGTTATTAATCCTTATTCCTCTCTGTTTAATAATGCCAGCACATTTCTTACCTGCATTTCCACACCAATCTTCAGACATCTTTCATCGATGTCGAAAGTGGAGTTATGCAGGTCCACACGCTCGCCCATTTCTTCATTGTAACATCCCAGGTGGAAGAAGCAGGCTGGACGTTCCAGTGCAAAGTAGGAGAAGTCTTCAGTACCCAGGTTCGGGTTCTTTTCGCGAATGACATTTTCCTTGCCCAGGACTTCGATTGCATTCTGTTCTACCACTTCTACCACAGCATCGTCGTTCATCAGCGGACCATAGCTTGGCATTAAAATGAATTCCGCTTCGCCTCCCATGGCAGATGCTACAGATTCTGCGATATTCTTAACAGATTCTCTTACGAACACTCTCTGCTGTGGATCCAGGGTACGGATGATACCGTTTAGAGTTACAGTGTCGGCAATCTGGTTGCGGACAGTACCTCCCACAATCTTACCGAAAGATACCACTGCAGATTCTTCCGGTGCTACTCTTCTGCTGATGACAGTCTGAATGGTGCTCAGAATGTTTGCAGCAATGATGATAGCATCCACACCCTTATCCGGATGTGCACCATGGGAACTCTTACCCTTGACGCGGATATCGATCATATCAGATGCAGCGTATCCCTTACC
Organism: Bacillota bacterium; assembly: GCA_017556505.1. GTDB lineage: Bacteria > Bacillota > Clostridia > Peptostreptococcales > Anaerovoracaceae > RGIG7179. Next base: position 22,008 of record JAFYNS010000136.1, read on the forward strand.
GTACTTCACACCGATTTCACCACACTTGAAGAGAGGGCTTACATGAAGGCCAACTACATAATCTACATGTGGATTTTCCAGGCAGCCTGCAGCAATCATGCGTTCCGCACCGCCGATGGACTCTTCTGCCGGCTGGAAAAAGAACTTCACAGTACCGGTCAGTTCCTCCTTCATGGATGCCAGTGCTTTGGCAGTACCCAGCAGAATAGTGGCATGAGCGTCGTGACCGCATGCATGCATGATACCTTCATTTTTAGATGCGAAAGGCAGACCGGTTTCTTCCTGAATCGGCAGTGCATCGATGTCGCCGCGTACGCCTACTACAGGACCAGGCTTTCCACCTTCCAGTGTAGCTACGATGCTGCAGCCGTCCAGAATAATTTCATAAGGAATTCCGTACTCATCCAGTTTGGATGCCAGATATTTTACAGTTTCTTCTTCGTGTTCAGACACACATGGATTTTCGTGAATGGTTCTTCTGATTTCAATCAGTTCTCTTTCAAAATCTCCATGGCCCATAATTTCATTAAGATTCATGTTATTTCTCCTATCATATGTATACCTTCAGGGGACAGAAAATAAATCCATGATTTTCTCTCCGCTGAAGGCTTATTTCTTTTAAAAACAAACTGCCGAAAACATCTGTTTTCGGCAGTTCGAATTACTGTTTTGCAACAGTTGCTTGTCGTTTAGTATGTATATACTTATCTTATTCCATTATGCAGGGAATACGAAGCCGGCAATACCTACGAAGATCATCTGCATTACATAGATGATACCAGCCAGAGGCAGGAACCACTTCCACCACTTCTGCAGAGGAATACCACCGATACCGCAAACGATTACGCAGCCGCCAGTAGGCCATACCAGGTTGGACAGACCGTCACCGAACTGGAATGCGATACATGCAGTCTGACGGGAGATGCCCAGGATGTCAGCCAGAGGAGCCATGATAGGCATAGTAGCAGCAGCCTGGCCGGAACCGGAGGAGATTGGGAAGTTCAGCAGAGTCTGAACCAGCAGCATTACCTGTGCGGACAGAGCGGATGGAACGCCAGCCAGGATGTTAGCCAGGCCGAAGATCAGAGTATCCTTAATCAGAGCTGCTTCCATTACTACTACGATACCCTTAGCCATACCAGTCAGGATAGCACCCCAGAATACGGACTTAGCGCCAGCAATCAGAGTGTCTACGTACTGGTCAGCAGACCAGCCGGAAATCAGAGCAGCAACGATGGACATGATGTAGAACAGACCACACAGTTCACCGTAACCCCAACCCCACTGAGTCATACCCAGAGCCAGGAATACCAGAACTACTACTACGTCCAGAACGATCAGAGCAGCCTTCTTGTCGAATACGAACTGATCCAGTTCAGACTTATCGAATGCATGAGGGTTTTCGTCGCCGTAAACGATGGACAGAGTAGGGTCCTTCTTAACCTTCTTACCATATCTCAGAACGTAAACCAGACATACAACCATGAATGCAACCAGGCACAGTACACGGAAACCGGTACCGGAGTACAGAGGTACACCTGCGATAGCCTGTGCTACACCTACAGTGTAAGGGTTCAGAGTTGCGCCCATGAAGCCGATGTATTCGCCCAGTACGATAATTGCGAAACCGAACATAGCGTCATAGCCCATTGCTACACCCAGACCTACAATCAGAGGAATGAAGCCGTAGAATTCGGACAGCATACCGAATGCAGAACCACCGATAGCAAATACAGCCATCAGAACTGGAACCAGGATAACGTCCTTACCGCCGAACTTCTTCAGCAGTGCACCGATACCAGCGTGGAAAGCACCAGTCTTAACCAGTACGGAGAAAGTACCACCACAGGACAAGATTACGAAAATGATGTCTGCAGCAGATACACAACCTTCATAGAAGGAAGCGAAGTAGCCCAGGAAAGTTGTCTTAACCTGTTCTGCTTCATCCACGTAATGGAAAGTACCATCAATAGCGATGTTTCTCATTGTTCCGTTGATGTCAACCTTTTCATAGTCATAGGTTCCTGGTGGAACAACCCAGGACAGGATTGCGAAGATTAATACTACGATTGCAATGATTACGTAAGTATTAGGTAACTTGAATCCCTTCTTCTTGTTTTCTTTTGTCATAATGTCCTCCAAAAAACATAAAGGTTTTATTATTTCACTGACATAATATTGCAAATTTTATGCCAATACTTTTTCCTGTTTTTTTAACAATTTATTAACGTTTTCCTTGCGAAATCTGTGTCAACGGGTTATACTGTATTCACCAATTGCACCCATTAAAACACTTTAACCTGCAATTCATGTTCCTGTTCCCATCCATAATGTGGTACGGAATTTGCTTAAGAATAATCAGTATAAAATGAAAGAGAAAACGAAAATGAACCGTAATGGAATCGAAGCAGAGAGAAAAAGAAAAAAAGTTGTGGTAGTCACCATGAGCACTGGCGCAGGTTCGTCCTATATTTCCGATCTGAAGGAGGTCATTCCGGAAGACAAGGTGGAATATATGCTGTATACTCCCGAAACGTTCCCCAAAGAAGGCTATGTAGCCAATGCAAATGTTTATCTGGTTTCCTCCAATGCAATCCGCTATACCACCGGAATGCCTCACGAACTCCCTCTGGGGGTACAGATGGTAGAAACCAGAGTGGCCTTCCGTTCCCGGGATTTGGAATGCATATCCCTCATTCCGGAAGGAACAGAATGCCTTCTGGTAAATACCACGGAACCGCTGGCACTTGAGTGTATCGTAGATTTTTACAGCCACAGTATTTTCAATGTGCGCCTGACACCATACTGGCCCGGGTCCAGGGAATATCCTCAGATGGCTACCGCCATTACAGCAGGAGACCCCGCACTTGTTCCATCTTACATAGAATCTGTATACGATCTCGGATTCCGCCATCTTTCACCTGGCACAGTTTCCGAAGTCCTGCTGGCGCTGGATATGGAGTTTCTTATGGAAGAACATGCCTTTCAGTGCTACACAGATGCATTTCCGCCGCAGCAGAGTCACGGCGAAAAGCTTCTGAAACGTTCCATCCAGTATAAAACCATCACCAACTACCTGATGGGATCCAGCGACTACGGCATTATCGGTATCAACGATGAACACCACGTATTCTGTATTAATCAGAATGCAGTAGACCTGCTGGAATTGGGTGATACGGTTCATACAGGCCGCCATTATCAGGAACTTCTGCCTTTCCTGTCGCTGGAGGATTATGCAGACGACCTGAAGAACAATATCCCGGTTCAGCAGATTATACAATATGGAGATACTGCACTGACCGTATCTCTCAGAGTCATTACGGATCAGGGCAGAAACCGCGGGCTGATTGTCCGCCTTCAGCGTTTTGCCGATGCGGAAAACAGACTCCAGGATGCCCGTATGAAACTCCTGCAAAAAGGACATACAGCAAAGTATACTTTCGAGGATATTGCCGGTTCCAGTCCTGCCATTATAGAAACCTGCCGCATGGCACGGAAAATGGCTGCAACCAACTCCGCCATCCTTATCACAGGCGAAAGCGGTACCGGAAAGGAACTTCTGGCCAGTGCCATTCACAATGCATCCAGTCGTTCCAAGCATCCGTATATTGCAATTAATTGTGCTGCCATGCCGGAAAATCTCCTGGAAAGCGAACTTTTCGGCTACGAAGAGGGGGCTTTCACCGGGGCCAGAAAGAACGGCAAAGCCGGTCTTTTCGAGCATGCACACATGGGAACCATTTTCCTTGACGAAATCGAGGACATGAGTCCGTCCCTGCAGGTAAAACTGCTTCGTGTCCTTCAGGAAAAAGAAATCATGCGTGTGGGCGGTACAAAAATTATCAATGTCGATGTACGAATCATTGCTGCCACCAACATCAACATTGAAACCATGGTACGGAACGGTCAGATTCGAAAGGATCTGTATTACCGCCTCAATACCATGCAGCTGGAGCTTCCGCCATTGCGAAGCCGCAGAGAGGATATCCCTCTTCTGGTAAAACGTTTCCGAATTCAGGAAGGACACCGTTTCCGGCTCAGCGACGCAGTCATGGACCGGTTCATGAAGCATCACTGGGACGGTAATATCCGCGAACTGAAAAACTGCCTGGAATTCTTCCAGTGTCTCGATAAGGAAACCATTCAGCCAGAAGATCTGCCGCGTCAGTTCCTCCATCCTTTTTTCGCGGCCTACGCCCCGGATTCCGACTTCCCGCTGGCTGAAGATTTTGCTTCGCATGCAGGAGCAAAAGATGAATCCAACCCATTTACGGAGGAGGAAACCTTCGTGCTTAAGGCCCTTTATGATGCGTACTGCGAAAACCGTCTGGTGGGACGGCGCACCATCTGTGACATGGCCCGTGAGCAGAACATTATGTTGACAGAACAGGAGATTCGTAAGCTCCTGAAAATATTAGAAACCCGTGAGCTGGTCAAAGTTGGCAGTGGCCGTGCAGGCAGCCGCCTTACGCCAAAAGCCATAGAGCTCATGCAGAAAGGAACCATTTAACTATGAAGTACGATATTTTAATTAAAAACGCAAAGATTATCGACGGATCCGGCACCCCATGGTTCATGGGTGATGTAGCTGTAGCAGAAGGCAGAATTGCAGAACTTGGCAAGCTGGCTCCGGCTGCAGAAGCGGAAGCGGCACGCGTGATTGATGCAGCAGGCAGAATTCTGGCACCAGGTTTCATCGACACCCATACCCATCTGGACCTGACACCGTTTACCTATAATAACTCTCAGGATCCAAAGTCCCAGCGCCGTCTGCAGCAGGGTATCACCTCTCAGATTTTCGGCTGCTGCGGTATCGGTCCCGCACCGGTAACGGAAGCCTCCAAGGCTGCATGGATGGAAAGAACCTTCGGCATCCACGATGCCTCTGAAGTAAAGTGGAACAGTTTCGGCGAATACCTGAATGTACTGGACGAGCAGCCTCTGGGTGTGAATTTTGCCGGATACGTGGGACATGGTGCAATCCGTCACTGCGTTATGGGCTACGAAAACCGCAAGGCAACTCCGGAAGAAATCGAAGAAATGAAGAAGCTGCTGGCAGCTGCCATGGAAGGCGGGGCAGTAGGTATGAGTACCGGTCTGATCTACGCACCAGGCGTATTCGCAGACAAGGAAGAGCTGATTGAACTTTGCCACGTGCTGAGAGATTACAACGGTATCTACGCATCCCACATCCGCAACGAAAATGCAAGATGGCTTCCATCTGTAGAAGAAGTTGTGGAAATCTGCGAAACCTGCAAGATTCCTGGTATCGTTCATCACCTGAAGACCAAGGCAAAGGAGTCCAGGGAACTGGTTGCAAAGGTTCTGAAGACGCTCAGTGACGCACGTGAAAGAGGCGTTGATGTAGTCTTCGAACAGTATCCTTACGAAGCCAGCGCAACAGGCCTGGACATTGTTCTTTCCTCCTGGATGCACGAAGGCGGCAAGGATGCCATTATGGCCAGAATCACCGACAAAGAACGTTTTGAAGAGTACCGTCAGTCCATCCGCAGCGACTACGGCTGGAAGAATGACGAGGAAGAATGGATCGGCGCCAAGAACATGCTGGTTGTGGCAGCCGAAGGCCATCCTGAATACAACGGCCGTTTCATCGACGAAATCGCACGTGACCTGGGTAAGGAACCGGTTGAAACCGTATTCCACATCCTGGTTGAAACGGATATTCAGTCCAACGCTGCATTCTTCGGTATCAAGGAAGAAGATATCCGTACCATTCTGCAGCATCCGCTGGGCATGGTAGGTTCCGACTCTGACGATGTAAAAGTTGGCGAAACTACCCATCCTCGTACCAACGGAACCTTCCCTCGCGTACTGAAGAGCTACGTACTGGACAAGGGAGTTATTTCCATGGAAACTGCCATCTATAAGATGACCGGCTTCCCTGCTGCACGTTTTGGCCTGCATCAGAGAGGTCTGATCCGTCAGGGATTCCATGCCGACCTGGTTCTGATCAATCCGGAAACACTGGAAGACCATGCTACTTATCTGGAGCCATTTGGTACACCGGAAGGCATCGACCTGGTAATGGTCAACGGACAGGTCGCTCTGGAAAACGGTCAGCCAACCGGTATCATGGCAGGTAAGGTACTTCGCTCCCGCTAATGATTCATTCAGTTATTAATTCACGATATACATATTTAAACGAAAAGGAGAACTTTCACTATGGCAATTGCAGAAAAAGTAAAACAGCTCATTGCTGAACACTACGACGAAATCGTAGAAATCCGCCGTGACTTCCACATGCATCCGGAACTGTCCGAGCAGGAAGAACGCACCATGAACAAGATCAGCGAATATCTGACTGCATGGGGTATCCCAAATAAAACGAACATCGGCGGTCACGGTGTAGTTGGTATCATCGAAGGTAAGGCTCCACGTGCAGAAGGATACAAGTACGAAGCAGTTGGTATCCGTGCCGACATCGACGCACTGCCAATCCAGGAATCCGCAGACGTTCCATTCCGTTCCGTAAATGACGGTGTAATGCACGCCTGCGGCCATGACATGCACGCTGCTATGCTGCTGGGTGCTGCAAAGATTCTGAAGACCCTGGAAAACGAATTTGCAGGTACTGTAAAGCTGTTCTTCCAGCCTGCTGAAGAAACCGTTGGAGGTGCTGACCAGATGATTAAGGACGGCTGCATGGAAGGTCCTGCCGTTGGCGCAGTTCTGGCATTCCACGTTGCTCCATACCTGCCTACCGGCACCATCGAATTCTGCCGCGGCAAGATGAACGCAGCAACCTGCGACCTGAACATCGAAGTAGAAGGCGTATCCTGCCACGGTGCACACCCAGAAGGCGGTATCGACGCGATCGTAGTTGGTTCTCAGATTGTAACTGCTCTGCAGAGCATCATCTCCAGAAACCTGTCCCCTACCAACGCTGGTATCATCACGGTTGGTCAGTTCCATGCAGGTGTTAAGGACAACGTAGTAGCAGGCAGTGCGAAGCTGACTGGTACCATCCGTGCACTGGATCCTGTTACCATGAACACCCTGAAGACAAGAGTAACCGCTACCGCAGAAGGTATCTGTGCAGGCTACGGTGCAAAGGCTCACGTAACTCTGGTTGACGGATACCCAGCTCTGATCAACGGAGATGAAATCGGTGCAGAAATGGAAGCACTGGCTGAAGAACACATCGGCAGAGAAAACATCGTATTTATGGCTGAACCAAGCCTGGGTGCTGACGACTTCGCATTCTTCACTCAGATGTGTGACGGTGTATACATGAACGTTGGTACAAACTCCGGCAAGGAAGAACACCCTCAGAACATCCACAACGAATGGTACAATCCGGACGAAGAAGCAATGAAGAACGGTATGCTCATGGAAGTACTGGGCGCACTGAATCTGCTGGCTAAGTAAGTTTTTGAAAAGAAATTAAAATACATAAGGAGATATGACAACTATGGATCTGTTTAAGAAATACGAAGATCTGCAGCTGCGTGATACTATCGTAAAGGTAGACCTGAACGCAATCGCAGAAAACATGCGTCTGATTAAGGAAATGTGCGGTCCCGACGTGGCTGTAATGCCTGTTATCAAGGCTAACGGCTACGGCCACGGTGCAGTAGGAATCGCTCCTACTCTGATGGAATCCGGTGCTGCATACCTGGCAGTTGCTACACTGACTGAAGCTCTGGAACTGCGTCAGGCATACCCTGACTACCCAATCTTCATCCTGGGCCACACCCCTGACCGTCTGATGGATATCGTGGTAGAACAGAACTTCGTTCAGACTCTGGCTGACCTGTCCCAGGCAAAATCTCTGTCTGCGGCAGCTGTACGTGCCGGCAAGACTGCAGTGGCTCACCTGAAGGTTGACACCGGTTTCCACCGTCTGGGTATCTACGACGAAGAAGAGCTGTTTGAAATGACACAGCAGCCTGGTCTGGAAATCGAAGGTATCTTCTCTCACCTGGCTCTGACCAACGACGAAGAAAATCTGAAGCAGTATGACCTGCTGGTAGCTATGATTGAAAAGCTGGAAGCAAGAGGCTGCTCCTTCAAGTACAAGCACATCGCTGACTCCATCTCCCTGGTAGACTATCCTGAATACCGCATGAACATGGTTCGTCCAGGTGCTCTGATCTTCGGTCTGCGCGGATTCCATAAGGGCTTCCTGCCTGTAGAATGCTGCATCACCTTCGAAAGCCGCATCACTCAGATTCACGAAATCAAGGCTGGCGAAGGCGTTGGCTACGACTATCTGTGGAGAGCTCCTCAGGATACCCGTGTAGGCACCATGCCTTTCGGCTATGCTGATGGTTACCCTCGTAACATGAGAGACAAGGGTTACGTAACCATCCACGGTGTAAAGTGTGCTGTACTGGGCGTAATCTGCATGGATCAGGTTGTAGTTGACCTGACTGACGTTCCTCAGGCAAAGGTTGGCGACGTTGGCGTAATCTACGGCAGCGGTGAAAACCAGATGACCATCCAGGAAGCTTGCGAGCTGGCATCCACCAACAAGAACGAAATCGTGGCAAGAATCCTGTCCAGACCACCTAGAGTATACGTAAAGTAAAATTTCGCTCTTCCGCTTCCCCGCAAAATACCGGGTTTCAGCGTTTTTCCATTGATTTCCGGTATGACAGGGATCAATGACATCCGAATAAAGTGAAAAAAGGAACAGATTCTGCATTTTATGGCAAAATCTGTTCCTTTTATTTTGTATTTCTTACTTCGGACTCGCTTTTGGAGCTTGCATTCTTCTCTTCAGCCGGGTAATCATACCGGATTCTCTTATTTTTTTAAAGAATTCCGGTATGATACGATTATCGAATAAAGTTGGTGCCAACACGAGGTTCTTTCTCCGGCAGGCCGTAGGCTTCTTTTCCAAGCTGGATGCTCTTCATGAGAAATACCATATTTCTTGCTGCGGTGCGCATCATCTGCATACCCTCTCCATCCTGCACGGCCTCTTCTGCATCGTTGCCGTGAATGCCGTTCCAGTACTGCCCGGAAGCAATCGGCATTCCGCTGATTGTGAAGTATTTGTTCAGCTGGTCAAAGGTTGCAGTCAGCCCGCCTCTGCGCGCTGAAGTGACTGCAGTGCCCACCTTCATGGTCAGATCCAGGCCGCAGCTGTAGAAGAGTCTGTCAAGGAAGGATGACAGGGTGCCATTGGCAGAAGCGTAATATACGGGACTTCCGATAACCAGACCATCGCATTCTGCAAGTTTTGCAGCGGCTTCATTGACACAGTCGTCGAAGACACAGTATCCGTGTTTCTTGCAGTATCTGCAGGCAATACAGCCGCGGATTGCCAGATTTCCCACCTGCAGAAGCTCAGTTTCAATACCTTCTGCCTCGAAAATTTTGATCATTTCATTCAGTGCGGTATAAGTGCTGCCCTCAGCATGAGGGCTGCCGTTAATCAGTAATACTTTCATGGTTACTCCTCCCCTGCTTCTCCATGCACTGCACTTCGATGTTCATCTCTTCGGCACGTTTTGCGTAGCCGTCGGACATTTTCTGGCCGGTCATCATGACTTTTCTGGCACGTTTGCCGCCAAAGCGCCGTGCCACAGTGTCCAGCTCATAAAGTGCCATCTGGTCTACTTTGCCATTCTTGCAGGATACGAAGACCGGCACGCAGCCTTCCAGGGCCAGTACGTCGATTTCGTTCTTCACGTTGTCGTCGTCATACCAGGTATCATCATCCCATGCGATGTGTGCACCTACGCGTACATCGCTGTAACGGCCGCTGTCTTTGAAGTTATAATAAGTATACAGTTCCAGAATACATCCTGCATCGTGAATCACGTCTTTGGTCATATAGTCCTTATATGCAAAATATGCCCCATCCTGGCCCACTTTTACATCCTGCAGAACGCCGCAGTTTCCAAGCATGGTGAGATACTGATTGATTTCCTTCAGGGAACGGATTCCCGGAGTCTTTTTCAGCATCCGCTTCATGTCCTCCGCACTCACGTCTACAATCAGGTCTGTCAGCTGGAAGTTCATGCAGCTGCGCAGGAAGGCAGAAAAACCATTCCATTTTCTCTGATCCCTGCTTGCCACCTTCCACATATTCATTACATCGTTCTTAAACGATTTATCATCCAGATGACTCTTGTAGTCCTTCTGAGCGTTATAGTCGATGCGTCCGCCATAGAAGCGGATGACGTGGTCCAGAGTCAGCTGTTTTTCATGATGCTCAGCCAGTTCGCTGATGGATTTCACATCTTTCTGTGCGATTACGTTCAGCTTGCCGGTAGTCACGTTGAACTGATGCATCGGGGTTGGGTATTTTGCAGAGAGAATGCCCATGGCAACCAGCACCAGGTCGCCGCCTCCGGTCAGGTCGAAGAAGCACTGGTTTCCGGCGCCGTATTCGCGGGCCAGCACCCCGTCCATTATCTCTACGATTTCATTGAGATCTCCGTACGGTACTTCCACAAACTCCATGTCGTGGTCGCCGCAAAGCGCCTTGTGACAGCGTTTCAGCTTTCCCCGGCCTTCCAGTGTCATAATCGGCTTATAGCCGAAGCAGATGACCTTATCCATGTGGAAATGGGTACAGGTAATCAGGTTTTCTATCGGTTCCTCGTCAAAAAATTCAATCAGTACGTTCATATTACAGTCCTCGAATCAGTCTTACATAAAATTCTACGGTTTTGATCAGGGTCGGAATTGGAATCCGTTCATTGTTTCCGTGAATCATGGCACGCTCTTCTGCGGTCAGGTACATGGCAGAGAAACGGTACACACGATCACTGATGGCGTTATAGGAGCGGGAGTCGCTGCATGCCATCATCAGGTACGGCGCCACGATGGCATCCGGCCAGGTGTTATGTATTGCATCTTTCAGCTTCAGCCATTCCTCGCAGGTCGTATCGGAATAAGGCGATGGGTTCATGGCATTGACTGCTTCAATCTTGATATTGTCGTTCCTGATGACGCTGCGCAGGTATTCTACTGCGCTGTCAGTGGTGTCGGTGCCCAGCAGACGCAGGTTCGCGCCAAAGCTTGCCTTTGGAGGCAGTACATTGTATGCCTTGCTGCCGTCCATCCGGGTCAGGGCCACGGTGGTGCGCATGAGGGCGTTCAGTTCGCCGCCTGCCATGGAGCAGTATGCAGACAGAACCGGTCCGAAGAGCCACAGGTTGGCGAAGATCATACGGTACAGGAAGGTGGAATGACGTCCCAGAGCGTCAAACATTTCTTCCACAGGTCTTGTCATCTGGGTTGGGAACGGATGCTTTTCAATGGCAATGATGGCATCAGCCAGCTGCTTTACCACACCGTTCTTTGGAGGAGTGGATGCATGGCCGCCGCCGGATTCCAGGGTGAAATTCACGTTCAGCATGCCCTTTTCACCGATTCCAACCACCGCGCAGGACTTGTCAACCCCAGGAAACACACCGTCAACTACCGCGCCGCCCTCATCTACTACCAGAGCAGGCACGATTCCGCGTTCACGGAGCCATTCTACGATCATAGGACAGTCTTCCCCGTCTACTTCTTCTCCGCCGGAGAAGGACAGATACAGGTCGTTTTCCGGTGTGAAACCACCTTCACGGCCCAGCAGAGATTCCAGAGCTTCGAAGATACCGCAGAGTGTACCCTTGGTATCCAGTGTACCACGGCCCCAGATGTGACCGTCTTCCACGATTCCCTCAAAAGCAGGCTTTACCCAGCCATCTTCTTCGATCGGAACTACGTCGTAGTGTGCCATACATACGGACGGCTTTTCGCTGCTGTGGCCCGGCAGCTTGTACAGCAGACCGCTGCGGCCGATGTGATGCAGCTCTGCTGCCTGATGAACCAGTGGGAAACGTTCTGCCAGCAGTTTCTGGAACTTGCGGAACTCTTCCATGTCCATCTTTTCTTCTTCATAGTAGGATACGGTTTTGTAGCGGATCATGTCCACCATATCCTGCACGATTTTATCGTGATCCAGATCGATCGGATCTTCCACGCCCGGTTCTTCCACCGGCGGAACGAACTTCACCGTTCTGAAAATTACCACTGCTGCCAGCACCGCCAATGCCGCCAGCAAAATCCATACAATTGTCATGCCCATATGAGTCTTCCTTTCTTATGCTTTATTATTTTTACCGATATTCCGGCATAAGGTCACATATACAATTACAATCATCGGCACAGTCACCATGAAGCACGGATAGAACAGGTGACCCGGAACGGCTCCATAGAGGAAACCACCAATCAGCGGGCCTGTGGCCATACCGATATCCATGCCTACATAATAGGTACTGTTGGCAAGCCCTCGCTTTTCAGGTCCCGCCAGCAGAAGTGCCGTGGACTGACAGACGGAGCACATGATTCCGTAGCCCCCTGCCATAAATACTGATGCGGCAAAGAGCAGCAGATTGCTTTCCATGAAGGTCAGGCAGATCATGGCTCCCAGTGCACTTCCGCAGCTTGCCAGTACGAAAGTACCGTATGGCAGTTTGTCAAAATATTTTGCCAGGGATAGTCTCAGCACTAAAAGCACCATCGCATAGACCGGGAAGAAGAGTCCCACGGTCACATCCAGTCCCATGGTTTCCGTATACCGAACCAGGAAAGACTGGGTGGCATAATAAGGGATGGTAAAGAGTGCGATGACCAGTGCCACCGGAAGGACTTTTGGATCCACGAACTGAAGACGCTTACGCGGTCCGGAAGACTTGTCCGCTCCGGCTGCCGTCACTGAATCAGCCGCCGCAGCAGCGGCCGCAGGTTCCCCTTTATCCTTTACGAACTGGATAATTGTCATGGTGCAAAGAGCTGCCGCCGTGGCAATGATGAACGCTGCGCGGTAACCAAGATGCTGATACACGAATACTCCAATGGACGGTGAAATAGCCATGCTCAGGGCATTCATGGTGCCGTAGAGCCCCATTCCTGCACCGATTTTTTCCCTTGGGAGCATGTTGCTCATCCAGGTGGAAAGACAGACCGTACAGAAGGAAAAACCTACTCCATGGACGATTCTGGCCGCAAGAAGAATCCCTGCATTTGGAGTCAGCACATAGCCCACACTTGCAAGGGCCATCAGCGCCGAACCGATAAAGGCAACCTTGTATTTGGAGATTTTGTCGGCAAGATTACCGACGAATGGCCTGCAGAACAGGGAGCACAGGTTCATGGCACCGCCCATAAGACCCATGACTGCCGCTGCAGCCCCCAGACTTTCCGTGAACCCCGCGATCAGGGGCGTCACCATCATGGGACTGGCCATAAAGAAAAAACTGGCCGCCAGGACCAGCACAATATCTCTGGTTAAATAACGTTCTTTTATCATTTCTGCTGTAGCACCTTCTACGAATTTTTCTATAATATAGTCTGCCCTTTTTTTCGGAAAATGTCAAGGAAATCTCTTTACACAAAGAAAACGGCCGGAAATCCGGCCGCTTTTTATGCGAGTTTGGTTATGAAATTACAGACCAAGGGAATATCTTCCGTAAGCGTCTGCTGCCTTCATAGCAGCCACTACCTTTTCAGGAGTGATGATGATTGGCATGTTGTTCAGAGTATCGCCTTCTGCGCATGCTGCTTCTGCAACTGCCATCAGCTGTTCATCGGTCACGTCAGCCAGACCCAGCTGCTGGAAGGTTACAGGCAGATCCACGTCAATGCACCAGTCGATGATATCCTGCAGTTCTTCGGTGTCGATGTTTTCCAGTACCAGCTGTGTCAGAGTACCGAAAGCAACCTTTTCTCCGTGATACATATGGTGGCATTCTTCCAGAACAGTCAGTCCGTTGTGGATTGCGTGAGCGCCAGCCAGACCTGCGGATTCGAAACCGATACCGGACAGCAGAGTGTTGGCTTCGATTACCTTTTCTACAGCTTCCGTGCATGCACCTGCTTCCAGAGCAATCTTCGCCTTGCGGCCTTCTGCCATCAGAGTTTCGAAGCAAAGCTTTGCCAGAGCAACGGCTGCGGTTGTAGCCATGCCGCCTGCGCAGTTTGCTGCGTTCTTCGCTGCAGCTGCTCTTGCTTCAAAGTAAGTAGCCAGAGCGTCGCCCATGCCGGAAACAGTCAGTCTAACCGGGGACTTGGCAATGATGTCAGTATCCATCAGTACCAGATTAGGGTTTGCAGGCAGGAAGAAGTATTCTTCGAATACACCTTCGTCAGTGTAGATTACGGACAGTGCGCTGCAAGGAGCATCTGTGGATGCAATGGTAGGACAGATGATTACCGGAGTCTTGCAGTGGTATGCAACTGCCTTGGAAGTATCCAGAATCTTACCGCCGCCGATACCGATGATGAAGTCACATTCCTTTTCCTTCATCACTTCGATGAGACGGTTGATTTCAGTCTTACAGCATTCGCCGTTGAAATAGTCGAACAGGATTTCAAAATCCTGACCTTCGAAACTGCTTTCTACAATCTGACCGATTCTCTTGTAGCCGGATGCAGTGATCAGAATCAGAGCCTTCTTACCGTAACCCTTTACGTAATCGTAGAGCTTACCCATTTCGCCTGCGCCCTGTACGTACTTACCTGGGCTGATTAAAATTTTTGCCATAATAATTTACCTCCCTCATAGGACAGAAAATAAAGTTTTTCCGAAGATTAGTATACCATATTTTTCCGAAACGTGGTATAATTTCCCTATGAAATATATTCTCAAGGAGGAATAAAATTATGGGCAACGTTAAGAAATACCGCTGCACAATCTGCGGATACATTCACGAAGGGGAACTGACCGAAGACTTCAAGTGTCCTCTGTGCAAGCAGCCTGCTTCCAAGTTTGAACTGATTGAAGAACCAAATGCTGAAGGAAACAAGTACGCAGGAACCAAGACCGAAAAGAACCTGGAAGAAGCCTTCGCAGGCGAATCCATGGCAAGAAACAAATATACTTATTTCGCTAATATCGCAATGCAGGAAGGCTACGACCAGCTGGCTGAAATCTTCCTGAAGACTGCAAGAAATGAACAGGAACACGCACGTCTGTGGTTTGCGGAACTGGGTCACCTGGGTGACACCGCTGCAAATCTGAAGTCTGCAGCAGAAGGTGAAAACTACGAATGGACTAATATGTACGACAGAATGGCCAAGGATGCTGATGAAGAAGGCTTCCCTGAACTGGCTGAAAAGTTCCGTAAGGTTGCTGCCATCGAAAAGGCCCATGAAGAAAGATATCTGGCACTCTTAAAGAACGTGGAACTGCAGCAGGTATTCGAAAAGTCCGAAGAAATCATGTGGGAATGCCGCATCTGCGGACACCTGGTAATCGGTAAGAAGGCACCGGAAAGCTGCCCTGTCTGCGGTTTCTCTCAGAGCTTCTTCGAAGTAAGAAAAGAAAACTACTAATTTACAGCACTCAAAATCTCCCTCGGCCGAGGGAGTTTTTATTTTTCTTAAAATACCATCTGTACCAGCACCATATAAAGTACGGTACCGCCTGCAATACTGAGCAGAGTATTCCGTTTCCACACGTGAAGCGCAGCTACCGCCCCGCAGGCCAGAAATTCCGGAATGCCATAAGGCGCCGCCGCAAAGGATACCCCCTTCAGGCAGAACACCACCAGCATACCCATGATCGCAAACGGTAATACTTTGCCAAGATAGGTGATGTAGGCCGGTGTTTCACGGTCACCGCGGAAGATGATGAAGGGCAGAAAACGCAGTGCCATGGTCACCAGCGCAGCAACTGCCACAGTTCCAAATGCATGCATGTCCATTACGCCTCGCCTCCCTTCGCAGGCCGGCGGCCTTCCACACTGCTCCGAAGTCCTGTCAGAAGCAGAGTAATCACAATCATGGCAGGAATCAGGAAGCTTCCTGCACCAAAGATCAGCAGGCAGGCAGCAGAGGCAACCAGACCGATCAGTGCCGGACGGTGGTCCCTGGTGCTGAGCCACTGCTCCGTAAAGATTGTCACAAACAGGGCTGTCAGTGCGAAGTCAATGCCCTCCGTATTAAAAGGAATCACAGAGCCCAGCAGTGCCCCGATTACAGACCCGGTCACCCAATAGCACTGGTTGAAGAAGGACACAGTGAAATAGTACTTGTGTCTCTCGCGCTGCACTGCCGGATCCTCAGAAACCGGGTCCTGGCAGACCAGTGAGTACGTTTCGTCTGTGAGGCCGAACATCATATAGAGTTTTTTGCGGCCCGCACCCTTGTAGCGGTCAATCATGGAGATACCGTAAAACAGGTGCCGCGCATTGACCATCAGAGAAGTCAGTGCCGTCGTCAGCAGGCTGGCACCTCCGGTCAAAAGGTCAATCACCACATACTGAAGAGATCCAGCGTAAATAAACAGGCTCATGGCCAGTGCCCAGCCGGCCCCGTAACCCCTGGTTTTCAGGATAATCCCAAAGCCGATGCCCAGCACCACATATCCGGTCAGCACCGGAATGGTGTCGAGAAAGGCTTTTCTCAGCAAATTCTTTTTCTCCGTCATTGTTTCCCCGCAAAATCTCTACTTCACCACATTGCGCAGTGTTCCTACACCTTCGATGGTGCATACCACTTCATCGCCCGCCTTTATGTACTTTGGCGGAGTGAATCCCATGCCTACGCCGGATGGAGTTCCGGTTGCAATGATATCGCCCGGTTCCAGAGTCATGCCCTGAGACAGTTCACTGATAATGGTGGAAATATCCGCAATCAGCATTCTGGTGTTTGACTGCTGGCGCAGCTCGCCATTTACATGGCAGGAAATATCCAGCTGCGGAGGGAAAGCAATCTGGCTCTTATGTACGATAGACGGTCCCATAACGGAATAGCCGTCCAGGCTCTTTCCGCGGAGCCACTGTACGTGCTTTCTCTGAATGGCTCTGGCGCTTACATCATTAAACACAGAATAGCCGAAGATATATTCTTCTGCTTCTTCCGGCTTGATGTCACGGCACTCTTTGCCGATGATGACAGCCAGTTCCGCTTCGTAGTCCATTTCTTCGTCACAGGACGGGCAGACAATCGCCTCACCGTGACCGGTGATGCGGTTTGCACGTTTGCCGAAGTAAATGTGCTGCTCGTCCTTCTTGCTGGTTGCCGCCTGGAACATGTCTCTTGCTTCTTCCTGGTGGGAACGGTAATTGATTCCCACGCAGATAATATCATGAATCGGACGGGTAATCGGTGCCAGCAGCGTTACTCTGTCCAGCGGAATTGCCGCTTCATGTTCCTGATGCCATGCACGTTCTGCCATCAGCAGTTCCACTTCACTTACATTAGTGATGAAATCCACCATATCCTTATATTCCTGGTCAACACCCAGCATCTGCAGGGACACTGCATTCTGTCCGTCAGGCAGAATCGCTCCCAGCTGTCTCTGACCGCTGATTTCGTAAGTTACAAAATTCATTTTACTTAGCCTCCTGTTTCAGATACTGCAGTGCCATATACGCATAAGCTGCCGCACCTGTACGCAGCACATCTTCGTTAAACAGGGATTCCGGATGATGAACTGCCTGCGGATAGCCTTCTGCAAAGCTTCCTGCACCCAGATTGAAGCAGACGGACGGTACTGCCTGGCTGATAAATGCAAAGTCTTCACTGCCTACAGACGGTGTTTCATACTTCACGATGTGCTCTTCACCCACCAGTTCTGCCGCATAGCCGGTCAGCTGTGCGGAAAGGTCAGGATCGCACTTCACGCAAGGACAGTAGTCAAAGAATCTGGTTTCCACACTGCAGCGGAGCGCCGCACCCACGCCCTTTGCCACTTCATCGATTCTGGTCTTGATAAACTCATTCTTCACACCGGTAGGATCGTTGGTACGGATAGTACCCCACATTTCCGCGTGAGCCGGAATGATATTGGATGCATGGCCAGCCTGGAATCTGCAGGTTGTAAATACACCGTACTCATGAGCATCCAGTTCACGGCTGTTGATTTCAGCCAGAGCCACATGAATCTGTGCTGCTGCCGTAATCGGGTCAATCGCTACATGCGGTGTAGAACCGTGACCGCCCTTACCGGTTACCTTGATATAGTACTGTTCACAGGAGGACATTGCTGCACCATCCGCCAGAACGATAACTGTGCCGGACGGAATGTCTGTACCAATCACCACATGGAACATGTACGCCGCATCCACCTTTGGATTTTCCAGCAGTCCGTTTTCAATCATATCCTTTGCGCCCAGGAAAATCTCTTCTGCCGGCTGGAATGCCAGCTTTACAGTACCTTCGATCTCATCTTCATGTTCCTTCAGCAGTTTGGCTGCACCCAGAAGCATGGTAGTATGGAAGTCATGTCCGCAGGCATGCATTTTATTCGGAGACTGGCTTGCAAACGGCAGATCCAGCGCTTCCTGAATCGGCAGGGCGTCCATATCTGCTCTCAGCAAAATCGTTTTGCCCGGCTTCTTTCCTCCTGCCAGAGCCACAATACCTGCCTTACCGCAGTCTTTCGGCTCATAGCCCATGGCCTTCAGCTCTGTACGCACTTTCTCTAATGTATGATTCAGCTCAAATCCGGTTTCCGGATGCATGTGCAGATCTCTTCTTACTTCTTCCAGCCAGCCCTGCAGCTGACCCGCCTGGTTTAAAATCATGTCTTTCATCGAAGCATGTCCTCCTTTGATTATGTTGTTTTTATTATATGCTTAATACGTTTCCCTTTCAATGAGGGAATTATCCGAATTCTTTAAACAGATTTGTTTTCTGACTGTTTCGATAAGAGTTTGTCCAGGTAGATGGACTTAAACTGTTTGCTCGCCATTGCCTGCTTCAGCGGCGGCAGCTTCAGGATAACCTGAAAAACAGCAGCCATGGCACGATGGTTTGCGAAGGCCTGATTGTCGAAAATCAGATTTTGCAGAGTTCCCTTCTCAATGGCCTGTGCCACATAACGATGGGTGCTGTTCACCGGTGTGATAATCTGTACCGGACGGCGTTCCATCTCAATGGCACCGGTCGGGCAGTTTCTGGCACAGACACCGCAGCCCAGACAGATTTCGCTGTCAATCCATGCCAGCTTGCGCTTGCGTTCTGCCTCCTCTGCCTGAGACCCGGCAGCCGTGCCCAGTTCCATCTTAATGGCCAGCACAGGACATACTTTGGCACATTTGCCGCAGCCTATGCACTTGTCTCCGTGAATCTTCGGCAGATAGTTGGTGGTTGCAACCGGCTGCATCGGACTGAAATGACGTGCTGTCTGCAGTGCTTCACAGCAGCAGCCGCAGCAGTTGCACAGAAACGCAGGTTTTTCCCTCACGTTTTCTCCAATCTGCACCAGATTGCTTTCGTAAGCCAGCTGCAGAACATCCCTGGCTTCCTCTTTGCTGAGCAGACGGACATGCTCGCCATGCTCTGCCAGAGACCGGGCCACATTTCCCAGTGTCAGGCATACATCCATTGGTGCATTGATTTCACAAGGTTTATCCATGTGCATCATCTTATGACGGCAGTAACACATACCCAGCCCCACATAGTCCGCATCCTCGATAATATGTGACGCCCGCTCATAATCCAGGATGTAGTTCATTTTCTCATTGGTCAGGACCGATTCCTGTACAAACACACGTCCCATTCTGGTTTCTGCCGCAAAGAACAGTTCCTTAATAAAATCTTCTTCCACATTCATGTACTGATAGTAAAGTTCCGACAGATACTTCTGATCGATATCGCCGCGGGTGCGCATCAGTGCAAACTCCAGGAAGCCCGCCATCGGAGGCGGCATGACAAACTGGCGCGCTCCGTTATGCCAGGAGTCTAAAATCAGAGCTTTTTCGCAAAGCTGATCCAGCAGGTGTTCTGCCTGCAGCTGGCTGCAGCCCCAGACGCTGGCCGCTTTTTTCAAAGTGAAAGGCCGGATTGGCAGCATTGCCACATGGCGTGCTTCATCCTCCGTATACAGTACCTGCAGAATCTTATACAGTGTTTCCGTCGGCGCTGCCCCCTGTGCGAACAGGTTAATACGCTGCTCCAGGTTTTTATATGCATCTTTCGATGTTAAGTGTCCCATAATCGTTCCTTTTCTGCTGACCGCATTGAGTAATTTAAAGGTATTATAGCATGCAGTATGGGTCATATTGAAGAAAAAAATAACCGGAATGCAGATTTTCTGCACTCCGGCTTTTACTGTTGTCTTATTTAAAATTCAAATCCGAAATAGTTTACTGCGTTCTTCCAGCAGATATCTTCTACCATCTGTCCCAGTGCTTCCAGGCTGTCTTCATCTCCCGGATACTGTCCGCTTTCCACCAGATATCCCAGCTTGTCGCAGAGGATGCGTCGGTAATATTCATGACGTACGAAGGAAGTGAAGCTTCTGGAGTCAGTCAGCATACCCACAGAACCGCTGATCTGACCGGTTTCCATGAGCTGGTCAATCTGATCCTGCATACCGCGGATGTGGTCTAAAAGCCACCATGCTGCGCCGTACTGCACCTTGCCGCTGTCAGAACCGTCAGCTTCTGTTCCTGCTGCAAAGTTTGCTGCCATGGTTGCCATCATGGCACTGTCATTTGGATTCAGGTTGTAGAGAATGGTCTTCGGCAGATGGCCTTCCCCTTCCAGTCCTCCAAGCAAAGCACTCAGCTTAAACGGATCTGTTGCTTCCCCGATGCTGTCTCCGCCGCCGTCGGCACCGAATGCTTTCCACACTTTCGGAGAATTGTTTCTGATCGGTCCCAGGTGCAGCTGCATTGCCAGGCCTCGTGCTTCGTATTCAGAAGCCAGGAAGCGAAGCAGTCCGCCCTGATATACTGCGATTTCTTCTTCAGTCAGAGTGACACCTTCCAGTGCCTTTGCCATGACTGCAGCATGGTCTCCTTCCACATAGCGGAAGTGAAGGAATCCATGGTCAGTCACCTTGCAGCCTACAGAGCAGAAGAAGTCTAAAGATGCCTTCAGAGCAGAAGTCAGGCCTTCCCAGCTGTCAATGGCAATGCCGTAACGCTCAGAAAGCTGTGCCAGTGCTCTGTCCCAGTTTTCTGTCTGGTCGATGTTCAGGAAACGGTCCGGACGGAAGGACGGCAGTGTACGGAACGGTACTTTGCCGGCTTCATATTCTGCTGCCAGCTTCTGATGCCATGCCAGGTCATCCGCCGGGTCGTCGGTGGTGCAGAGGATTTTGGCCTGCGCCTTATCCAGCAGGGACACCGCATCAAAACCTTCGCTCTGCAGAATTTCGCAGGTCTTATCCCAGATTTCCTTCGCAGTCTTTTCGCTCAGCGGTGTGTAAATGCCAAAGTAACGCTGCAGTTCCAGATGCGCCCAGTGATATACCGGACTGCCGATGAGTTTTGGCATAATGCGAGCGAATTCGGCAAATTTTGCGTAGTCGTCTGCCTTACCGGTCACGTATTCTTCTGCCACACCGCAGACACGCATGCAGCGCCACTTGTAGTGATCCGCTTCCAGCCAGACCTGAGTCAGGTTGTCATAGCGGCGGCGCTCATAAATGTCCTTTGCCGGCAGGTGGTTATGATAGTCGATAATCGGGCAGTCTTCTGCATATTCGAAAAACAGCTTGCGTGCTGTCTCCGTGGTGAGCAGAAAATCTTTATCCATAAATGCTTTCATCAGAATTTCTCCTTAGAATTTTTCCTTGTTGATCCACAGGCCCAGAGCAGGGTTTGGAATGTAGTAGATTTCTTCTCCGTCCTCCATGGTGTTGTAACCGTACTGCAGGGTTTCCGGATTATAACGGGCAGTCATTTCATCGTAGTCCGCCCAGCCGAAGCCCACGCCTTCGATTTCCTCACGGGTAATCTTATCCTTCTTCACCGCATAGGTGATGGAGAAACGTTCGTCGGAAGAACCGTGAATCAGGTGCGCTGCTGCACCCATGTTGTCACGGAGATCCTGATTTTCTTCCTTTTCGAACTGTTCCAGGGTATTCAGGCGGCCCTTGTAGCCGTACTTGCGGATCAGCTTGTCCACCTGCAGGTCCTCCCCAAAACGTTCAATTCCCGGTGCCAGTACCAGCAGCTGTCCGCCGTCAGCGATAGCCATGCGGGTACGGTATACGGACTTATTTCCCAGCCATGTAGTTCTGAATTCGGAAGGATCCAGGTAAACCACACACTTTTTGATACCGGTTTCCACGAAGTCGATATTCTTTTCCTGTGCCAGCTTAATGGCTTTTTCCAGTACGCATCGTGTATCACCGATGAACATACCGTGCTGATTTATCACACCGCCCGGTGCTGTGCAGACAGTCAGTACAAAGAGAATCGGACGGTCTGCCAGGAAGTGCGTCATACCGTAGTCAAAGATTTTGCGGACCGGAGTGTGGTCCTTGCCCATCATGCGCTCCATGCCGTAGACAGCGCCTACCATGTGGCTCTTATTAATCATGTCCGCACCGCCGACACCCACGAACAGGTTCTTTGCGTGGTTTGCCATACAGATGACTTCGTGAGGAACCACCTGGCCGATGGACAGAATCAAATCATATTTTTCCTCCATCACCAGCTTGTTGATTTCCACGTCTACCGGATCGTGCCACAGACCCTCAGTGATTTCTTCCAGGTATTCTGCAGGAACTTCACCGATTTTCACTACGTCAGTACGCCAGTTGTGTTCCAGGAACCGCTCGAAGGGAATATCGCCGAACATGTGCGCCGCTTCTTCTGCAGTCACAGGCACATGGGTTCCCAGTGCCGGCAGAATGTCCACTTCACAGCCCATTTCCACCAGTGCGTGATAGTACACGTTAGTGATGAAACCGGAGTTGGAGTGAAAGCGTGTAAAGTCAGGCGGAATAATCAGTACATGGTGAAGTTCACCATGCTCTGCCTGCCAGTCATTCAGGCTTTCCAGCAGAGCCTGACGGATTTCTTCCGGGCTCATGATTGCTTCTGTATTTGCATAATAGAATTTTTCCATAACAAAACTCCTTCTTATACACCGCTGTATGCGCTGAAACCGCCGTCAACCGGAATTACGATACCGGTTACAAAACCTGCCGCCTTCTGATCCACCAGGAAGAGCAGCGCACCCAGCAGTTCTTCAGGCTGACCGAATCTTCCCATCGGAGTAGCTGCCAGGATTTTGCCGGTACGTGCAGTCGGTGTGCCGTCTTCATTGAAGAGCAGGCTGCGGTTCTGATCGGTGGCAAAGAAGCCAGGTGCAATGGCGTTTACACGGATGCCCACCTTGCTGAAGTGCACAGCCAGCCACTGTGTAAAGTTGGAAATGGCAGCCTTTGCGCCGGAGTAAGCCGGAATCTTTGTCAGCGGAGTGAACGCGTTCATGGAGCTTACGTTGATGATATTGCAGCCTTCGCGGCCAATCATATCCTTTGCAAATTCCTGCGTTGGAATCAGAGTTCCGATGAAGTTCAGGTTGAATACAAACTGCAGGTCTTCATCATCAAGATCAAAGAAAGTCTTGGTATCTGCATCCAGGTCGCCCATTTCGAAGTATTCCTTGTCAGTGTTTGCACGTGCGTTGTTTCCGCCGGCACCGTTAATCAGGATGTCGCATGGGCCGTAAATCTTCAGCACTTCTTCATGTGCCGCCTTTACGCTTTCCTTATTGGTCACGTCAACCTGCACAGCTGCCGCTTCTCCTCCCATTGCGCGGATTTCTTCACATACGGCTTCCGCCTTTGAAACAGTACGGTTCAGGATTGCAACTTTCGCTCCGCAGAGAGCCAGTGCCTTGGCGAATTCCTTGCAAAGCACGCCTGCGCCGCCGGTTACAACGGCTACTTTTCCTTCTAAATTCGGTCTATAGCATAATTCCATAGTCTTAACCTCCAACAAATGGCTCCAAGTACGCCTTTTCTTAAAAAACAGATGTTTTGGAGTACAAATTTCATTATAAAACTTCAAATAATCGTCTTTTAACCGCGAAAAATGTATTTTTTCAACAATTACAGTACTCCAAAATGCAAAATTCAGTGTGTTTGGCGTACTTTTCACGCTGCCAGACAGGTAATGCAATCCATTTTGTACTCCAAAACACCCAAATCAACGCATTTGGAGTACTTTTTACCTTCCGGATTGCGAAAGTACAAATCGTTCAACACCAGCTGCCACGCCGTCCTCATCGCAGGAGGCGGTAATCCAGTCAGCTGCCGCCTTTACGGCAGGTTCTGCATTCTCCATGGCGATACCGATTCCGGCTGCACGGATCATGGTGATGTCATTTAAGCCGTCGCCGAAAGCGATGGTCTTTTCGTGCGGTACGCCAAGACGGTCCGCAAGATCCAGCAGAGCCTGCCCCTTATTGGCATTCATCTGGTTCAGCTCAATGTTCTGCGGAGATGAGCTGGTAGCCAGGATTCCCGGAAACACCTGCGGAATCTCTGTAAGCAGGCGGGACCGCAGCTCCATATCCCGGGTAAAGAACTGAATCTTCTGCACGTTCATGCCCGGTCTCCCGCCGCAGTATTCTGCCACGAAGGCCTTCAGTTCCGGCACCGGTCTGCGCAGGTCATGATACATCTTCCGGATCTTCGCATCCTCGATCACCGCGTCCACCTGGTCCTTCAGAGCCGAAGTCATCCAGGCTGCATTGTCCATATAACAGTCATAGAGCACCGGCTTGTCATCCAGCCAGGCCATAATGTCCACCGCCTGCTGCCATGGCATTTCCGCCCCGCAAAGCGTGTCCATACAAGGCTCTCCGGCTTCGTCCCGCACCTTCATCACTGCTGCTCCGTTGATGGTTATGGCGTAATGCACAAAAGGCAGCTGCCGGATTACATCCGGCATGCCGCCATAAAATCTTCCTGTGGTAGGTACCACCGCCCAGCCGGCTTCTGACGCCGCCTTCAGCGCAGCAAAATTCCCCGGGCTCAGCTCCTTTGCAGAGTTCAGCAAAGTGCCGTCCAGGTCCAGGGCGATGATACCTGCAGGAACCTTACGCATTGTAAGTACCTGCGGAAGTATTGCCGCCGTGGCCGGTCCAGTTGGTGTGGTAGAACTGGCCTCTAGGCTGGTCGATTCTTTCGTATGTATGTGCACCGAAGTAGTCACGCTGCGCCTGAAGCAGGTTTGCAGGCAGACATTCGGTAGTGTATCCGTCGAAGTAATTCAGAGCGGAAGAGAATGCAGGCATTGGAATACCCGCCTTTACTGCGTAAGCAACCACTTCTCTCCATGCAGGAATCAGACCCTTGATGGTTTCTGCGAAATAGTCATCCAGCAGCAGGTTGTCCAGTTCCGGATTCTTTTCGTAAGCTTCCTTGATCTTACCCAGGAATACGCTGCGGATGATGCAGCCGCCTCTCCACATGAGAGCGATGCCGCCGTAGTTCAGGTTCCAGCCATAAGTCTTGGCTGCAGTACGCATGAGAGTATAACCCTGAGCGTAAGAAATAATCTTGGACGCATACAGAGCCTTACGGATTGCTTCGATGAAGGCCTTGCGGTCACCCTCAAAAGCAGGGATTTCACGTGGGAATACCTTAGCAGCATTCACACGTTCTGCCTTCTGTGCAGACAGGCATCTGGAGAATACCGCTTCACCGATCATAGTCAGAGGAACGCCTTCATCCAGTGCGGAAACAGCAGTCCACTTGCCGGTGCCCTTCTGTCCTGCAGTGTCCAGAATATAGTTTACAGTTGTTTCACCGTTTTCGTCCTTGTAACCCAGAATATCTCTGGTGATTTCGATCAGGTAGCTGTCCAGCTCGGTCTTGTTCCATTCAGCGAAGACTTCGTGCATTTCTTCTGCAGTCATGCCCATACCGTCCTTCATCAGCTGGTATGCTTCGCAGATCAGCTGCATGTCGCCGTATTCGATACCGTTGTGAACCATCTTTACGAAGTGGCCTGCACCGTTTTCACCAACCCATTCACAGCAAGGTGCGCCGTCTTCCACCTTGGCACAGATTGCCTGGAAAATCGGCTTGATGTGTTCCCATGCTGCAGGGGAACCGCCCGGCATCAGGGATGGACCGGTCAGCGCGCCTTCTTCACCGCCGGAAACGCCGGAACCTACATACAGCAGGCCCTTGCTTTCCACGTAAGCAGTTCTTCTGATAGTGTCAGGGAAGTGGCTGTTGCCGCCGTCGATCAGGATATCGCCTTCTTCCAGGTACGGAATCAGGGTATCAATCAGATCATCAACCGCCTGACCAGCCTTAACCATCATCATGATCTTTCTTGGCTTTTCCAGGCTTGCTGCCAGCTCTTCCAGGGAGTAAGTGCCGATGATGTTCTTGCCGGCAGCTCTGCCCTCTACGAAATTCTTCACCTTTTCGGTGGTTCTGTTATATACAGCTACAGTGAAACCTCTGGATTCCATGTTCATTACCAGATTTTCACCCATTACGGCCAGACCTACCAGGCCGATATTTGCTTTTTTCATTGCTCGTTCCTCCTGCCTTCCCGGCAAAATCTTTCGCTGCGGACGCTGCCGCTTCAGCGGATCCTATCTCTGCACTCTCGCGTTGCCTGCATAGATGTCCCAAACCTGCTTTTCGTCTGCAGGTTCTGCGTAGTCATTCAGGCTGCTCGCTGCCAGTACGCCGGTTGCCCAGCCGAACTGCAGACACTTTTCAGGTTCCCAGCCCTGCATCAGACCGTACAGCAGACCGCCGGTGAAACCGTCGCCGCCGCCGATTCTGTCCATTACAGGAATGGTTCTAGGCTCTTCAATGCACCACTTGCCGTCAGCCAGCAGAATGCCGCCCCACAGGTGTTCGTTTGCACTGATAACCTGTCTTAAAGTAGTACCGAATACCTTTGCGTTGGAGTACTTTTCCTTAACCTGGTTAATCATTTCCTGGAAGT
The DNA here is from genome assembly GCA_017556505.1 of Bacillota bacterium. Classification (GTDB taxonomy): domain Bacteria; phylum Bacillota; class Clostridia; order Peptostreptococcales; family Anaerovoracaceae; genus RGIG7179. The sequence continues at coordinate 48,650 of JAFYNS010000136.1, forward strand.
TTGCAATCTTGGAGGAAATGTCCTTACCGCCTGCTTCAGGACCCGCAAAGCCAAGGCACAGCTGGAAGTCTTCTTCGTTGCCTACCAGAACGTCAGCAACGCTTGCGATTCTGTGGAACGCATCTCTCAGTTCTTCTTCTCTGCCCTTCCAGAAGGTTGCTCTGTGGTTCAGGTCAAAGCTTACCAGAGTACCGTACTTCTTCGCAGCTTCTGCCACAGCCAGGCAGAACTGAGTTGTTTCTTCACTCATAGCTGCAATCAGACCGGAGATATGCAGAATACCAACACCTTCCTGACCGAAGATTCTTTCGATGTCGAATTCTTCGATGGACAGGGTTCTGCCCACTTCGCCGGCTCTGTCATTCCATACTCTTGGTGCTCTCAGACCGAAGCCGGAGTCAGCGATGTTAAACTGGTGACGGAAGCCCCATGGACCGCCCTGTTCTACTTCTGCACCTTCATAACGGATGTTTCTGGAACGCAGTTCGCTCTTGATGAACTCTGCGATCGGGCTTCCCTTTACGAACTTGGTCAGCACCAGACATTCCTTACCCAGGGAAGAAGAAACGTTTAATACGTTGCTTTCTGCACTGGTGCACTGCATGATGAAGCGGTTGCTGTTATGTACAGCCATTCTGTCTTCCGGAGTGATACGGACACCCATGCTGGTTGGGCATGCGATGGCATAGCGGTAATTTTCATGGAGATTCAGTTCCATAGTTGTAGTTCCTTTCTTATTTAAACGTTCATTTATTAACAAAACTTTCGCTGCATGCTGCAGAAGCACACAGCCTGATATTTTATTCTACAACAGATTAGATTGCAATGGAATTGCATTTCATCGACAAAAACATTGCAAAAACACGCATCTCATGCTATACTGCAGAAAAAACGGAGGTCTTCGTATGTCCAGCATTTTCCATTACCGCGACAGTTCCATATACAGCCATCATTCCATCGACCAGCATCCCGATGTGGACGAATTTGCAATGCATGCCCATGAGTGGCTTGAGATTCTCTACTTCATTTCCGGCCGTGGAACTTACCTGGTGGAAGGAAGCCTGTATCCAATGGAACCCCACGATGTTTTTATTCTTCGTCCTGCAGAGATGCACAAGCTGGTCATTGATCCTGAAGTTCCTTATGAACGGATGGTGATTCATTTTTCTCCTGAAATACTGAACGAGCTGGACCCTTCCCACGATCTGCTGCGGCCTTTCTATGACCGTCCTCTGGGTCAGCAGAACCGGTACAGCCTGGAAAGCGACCCGGATGGTCTTCTGCGTGCCGCTTTTTCCGCCTTTAAATTCGACAAGGTGCCCGATGTCCGTATGAACCTGATGGCTCGTCTTCTGCTGATTCTGACCGCACTTGACGGGCTTCACGGTTCCGGTCAGCTTCATACACCGGCCCCCGGTCTTCAGAGTGAGCTAGTTGCCTATGTAAATGAGCACCTCTTTGAAGATATCTCCGTGCAGACCATCGCCGATGCTTTTTACCGAAGCAAATCCCAGGTCAGCCGTATCTTTCACCAGGCCACCGGTACCTCCCTCTGGGACTATGTGGTCATCAAACGTATGATGACAGCCCGTGCCATGATCCAGCGCGGAGAAGCCGCCAATACAGCCTGTACTGCCTGCGGTTTCAGCGATTATTCGGCCTTCTACCGGGCCTACCGGAAACATTTCGGCAATGCTCCAAAGGAAGATGCTCCCCGTCTCTAGCAAAATCAGAAGTTTTCTTCCCGGTATACAGAAGGTGTAGTACCATACTGTTTTTTAAACACACGAATAAAATAGGTTGTATCCTGAAATCCACATTCTTCTGCAATATCCTGAATCCGCTTTCTTTCATCCCGGAGCAGAATCAAAGACCGCTCCATCCGCTTTCTGTGGACATACTCCGTCAAAGTGCAGCCACATTCTTTGCGGAACAGTTTGGACAGATAACTGCTGTTCACATTAATCTGTTCTGCGATAGTGCTGAGAGATAAATCTGCAGTGACATCGTAATGAATCAGCGTAATGGCCTTTCCCACATAATAGGAGTACTGTTTCAAAGAGTGATTTTTTACCAGAAGACAGTAGTCACGAATCATATCTTCCTGTACCTGCAAGCTTTCACGGATGGTCCGGGCCTGTTCGATGTGCTGAGCATAGGCTGATGAGAGACGGTGAATATGAAGTGGATGAACGCCGCCGTATTCGGCTGCTTTGCGGAGAAGAGTCTTCAGAATGATCAGGTAGTTTTTCCGGTTCCGCAGAGAGTCAGGGTGGCGCGGTTCAGTTCCATTGTTAAATACAGAAGATGCCACAGAGGTCAGAAGATGAAGTTTTCCTTCGCTCACCGCCTTCATCAGAATTTTTTCATTTTCATAGTTTGCTTCCAGGACGGAAAGACTTAAAGGTGCGTCATAAGGGTCTCCATTCACAGCTGAAACCGGTATTGGAGTACTGTGGTCACGAATCTCATATTCAATGTATTCCATGATGTATTGATCCTTTGATCCCCAGATTCTGGTTCCCAGCGTATTGGCTAGGGTCAGAAGCCAGTTTTCATCCTCGATAACAGGCAAATCAGCATAATAAATCATAAGCTGTTTTATTTTAGCTTCCGTCAAAGAAAGGCGAGACGCTTTTTTTTCTATAAAATCCCGGTCAGGAAGGCTCAGAAGAAAAGGACCGATGAAAAAATAAGTCCCATCAGGCAGCCGCATAAAGACATATTTACAGTCATATTCATCAACAAAGCGGTAGATAACGTTATTACTGGCGGCATTCAGGGAATTTTCCAGAATGGAAATATAATTGTCTGTATCATAAAGAAGGCTGCGAAGGCCCAGATCCACAGATGACGAAATACAGATCTCAGGTTCAGTCAATATAGTGCTTGAAATGTGCATTGCAGAAAGAAGACTGCGGGTAAAGTTTAATTCGGCTGTATATTCCATAGACGCCTCCTTGTCGATTATTTAACCAGATTATATGACATATTTGCCCGAAATACAATAAAACAGCGAAAATTATACTATAATAAATCAATTTCATCCTATCGCTTCTCCTATAATATAAAGTAGAATAAAATTTAGTATATTATAACTTATGTTTCATTAAAGGAGTTGCAACGATGAAAAATACCCCCGTAACACTTCGTCCGTTCGGATGGAGAGACAGAGTCGGCTACATGGTTGGTAATGTGGCCAATGACTTTACTTTTATTTTCGCAAGCTTATATTTACAGGTATTTTATACTGACGTTCTTGGCATCAACGCCGGTCTGGTAGGTACCATGTTCCTGATTGCACGTATTGTAGATGCATTTACAGATACTGCAATGGGCCGCATCTGTGACAAGACCAAGGCTACCAAAAACGGTAAGTTCCGTCCTTGGCTGCTGCGTGCCTGCGGTCCTGTGGCACTGGCATCCTTCCTGATGTATCAGACATTTGCCACCGGTCTGACCATGCCGCTGCGTATTGCTTATATGTTTATCACATATCTGCTGTGGGGCAGTGTATGTTATACCTGCATCAACATTCCTTACGGTTCCATGGCATCCGTAATGAGTAACGAACCGGACCACCGTGCATCTCTGTCCACTTTCCGCGGTGTGGGTTCCATGATTCCGCAGATTCTGGTAGGGGTTGTGGTTCCTTTGTTCCTGTACACCACCATGGAAGACGGAACCAAGGTTGCCAATGCATCTGCCTTCCCTGTGGTTGCACTGATTACTTCCATTCTGGCAGTGATCTGCTACATTATCTGCTATTTCCTGTGTACAGAACGTGTGAAGGTTACCGAAGAAAGCCAGAGTGTTTCCTTTAAGGACACCCTGAAGGCTCTGTCCGGAAACCGTGCTCTGATAGGTATTGCACTGGTATTCGTATGCTATCTGGGTGCACAGATGCTGAATCAGACCATCAACAACTATATCTTCAAGGACTACTTTGGAAACACTACGGGGCTTTCTGTAATGAATGCAGCAGGTTTCGCACCGGCGCTGATTCTGGCACCTTGCGCAGTACCTCTGGCCCGTAAGTTCGGTAAGAAGGAGCTGGGCATCTTTGCATCTGCAATGGGTACCGTTGCCTTCGGTGCACTGTTCTTGATGCGTACCACCAACATGTGGCTGTACACCATCATCAATATTGTGGGCCTGCTGGGCTTCGGTCTGTTCAACCTGATTATCTGGGCATTTGTCAGCGACGTAATTGATGATCAGGAAGTACGCACCGGAAAGCGTGATGACGGTACCATCTATGCAGTATGTTCCTTTGCACGTAAGCTGGGCCAGGCTATCGCCAGTGCACTGGGAGGCTGGAGTTTAGGCTGGATCGGTTATGTGGAAGGTTCCATGTCCGGTCAGTCCGATGCAGTTCGTGAAGGTATCTATAACATTGCTACTCTGGTGCCGATGATTCTGTATCTGGCAGTAGGTATCTGTCTGCTGGTAATCTATCCTCTGAGCAAGAAGAAGGTTAACGAAAATACTGCAGTTCTGAGAGTCAGAAGAGGCGAATAATTTATGAGAACAGTTTTAAATATAAACAGAGACTGGGTCTTTGTAAAAAATATGACAGAAGCTCCGGCCAGCCTGCCGCAGACCGGAGAACAGGTAAATCTTCCCCATACCTGGAATGGGGAAGACGGTCAGGACGGCGGAAACAACTATTTCCGCGGTACCTGCTGTTATGCCAGAAACATTCTGAAAAGTGAACTGCCGGATGGTGAAAAATATTTCCTGCAGATTCACGGTGCCAACTCTTCCGCTGAAGTATACATGAACGGTAAGCGTCTGGCCCATCACGATGGCGGTTATTCCACCTGGCGTGTAGAAATCACCAATACTTTGAGAAATGAAAACTGTCTGGTCATTCTGGTGGACAACAGCGCCAATGAAACAGTTTATCCACAGACTGCAGACTTTACCTTCTATGGCGGCCTGTACCGTGATGTGGAAATTGTGGCCGTTCCGGAAACACATTTTGAGCTGGAACATCTGGGATGTCCCGGCATCTACGTGACACCTGTCATGGACGGCAGCTGTGCAAAGGTTGCCGTTCAGACCTATGTGATGGACAGAAAAGACGGCGACCAGATCCGTTTCCGCATTCTGGAAGCAGACGGAACTGTGGCAGCTGAATATACCGGAAGCAGCGAGAAAATGGATTTTGTGCTGGAAAATGCACATCTTTGGGACGGTACTAACGACCCGTACCTGTACACTGCAGAAGCATCCATTCTCAGAAACGGGGAAGCACTGGACAAGGTAAGCACACGGTTCGGATGCAGAAGCTTCGAAATCCATCCGGAAAGAGGTTTTATCCTTAACGGAAGAGAATATCCTCTGCGGGGTGTGAGCCGCCATCAGGACCGTTGGGGCATCGGCAATGCCCTTCTGAAAGAGCATCACGATGAAGATATGGACCTGATCTGCGAAGTGGGCGCCAACACCATACGTCTGGCCCACTACCAGCATGACCAGTACTTCTATGATCTGTGCGATGAGCGGGGGATGGTGGTATGGGCGGAAATCCCTTACATTTCCCGCCACATGCCGGAAGCCAACACCAACACTCATAATCAGATGAAAGAACTGATTACCCAGTGTTACAACCACCCAAGCATCTGCGTCTGGGGGCTGTCCAACGAAATCACCATGGACGGTGCCAAAGATCCGGATATGATCCGAAATCACCGTCAGCTGAACGATCTGGTTCACAGGATGGACCCGAATCGTCCGACTGTCATCGCCTGCATTTCCATGTGCGGTATGGATGAAGAATATGTTCACATTCCTGATGTGGTCAGCTATAACCACTATTTTGGATGGTACGGCGGCAGTATGGAAGAGTACGGACCATGGTTCGACAAGTTCCATGCAAAATATCCGGATACTCCAATCGGCTGCTCCGAGTACGGCTGTGAGGCCCTCAACTGGCATAATTCCAATCCGGAAAGCGGAGACTATTCAGAAGAATATCAGGCCATGTACCACGAATCCCTGATCCGCCAGCTTTTCAGCCGGAAATACATCTGGGCGACGCATGTGTGGAACATGTTCGACTTCGGTGCTGATGCCAGAGCCGAAGGCGGTGAAAACGGCCAGAACCACAAGGGTCTGATTACCATTGACCGTAAATACAAGAAGGATTCCTTCTATGCATATACGGCCTGGCTCAATCCGGAACCAATGATTCACCTCTGCGGCAAACGCTACATCGACCGTGTGGAAGACATAACGAAGATTACCGTATATTCCAACCAGCCGGAAGTGGAACTTTTTGCAAACGGTGTCAGTCTGGGCAGAAAGCAGGCAGCAGACCACTTCTTCTATTTCGATGTACCGAACCGCGGTGAAACGAAGCTGGAAGCTGTGGCGGGCAATCTTCGTGATGAAAGCATCATCCGCAAGGTGGATACCATGAACCAGGACTATATTCTGAGAGAGCAGGGAGCGGTGCTCAACTGGTTCGATATTGTGGAAGTAGAAGGACGTTTCAGCTTAAACGATAAGCTGGGGGATATCTTTAAGACCTTCCGCGGCAAAATCTGGTTTGCCGGCCTCTTCATGACTCTTGCCAGAAAAATGAGCCAGGGTACGCCGCAGTCAGATAAGGGCGATAAAAAGAAGAAAAAGAAGAAGGCAAAGAACCCTGAAATGAACAGCGGTGTCATGGACATGATCAGTAACTTTACTGTTCTGCGTTTTACCGGAATGCTGGGAATGCGCAATGTAACCTTTACCAAGGAAGAACTGCTGAATATGAATGCCAAGCTGAATAAAATAAGAAAACCAAAATAGTTATTCCGTAAAAACGCATCCGAATCAATCCGGCTGCGTTTTTATTATCCGACCACTATGCATTTTCACGGGATGTTCACTTGTCTTCATATTCATATTTTGTTAGAATAGCAATGTATACTGAATTCCGCATTTGAAATAAAAGGAGAACAACAATGAACCGAATTGTAACCATGGTCTCCCGTAATCTGTTCAAGGTTCCAGGTCTCTGGGTGAAACTTTGCCGCTACGCGAAGAATGCCCCTGACCATCCGGAACAGGAGCAGGAACGTTATGACCTGATTCGACATATTTTGACACTTGGCGTTACCAGCGGAAACATCCATCTGGACATTACCGGCCTGGACAACCTGCCTGAAGAGGATGGCTTCATGATTTACGCCAACCATCAGGGTCTCTTTGACTGCGTGGCTCTGGTTTACGCCTGTCCGCGTCCCCTGGGTGCTGTCTGCAAAAAAGAACTGAAAGGCATTCCATTCGTGCAGCAGGTTATCGACTGCACCAAGTCCTTCCTCATGGACCGTGACGATGCCCGCCAGTCTTTAGGTGTTATTCAGGAAGTTACGAAGGAAGTTGCCGGCGGCAGAAACTATGTAATTTTCCCTGAAGGTACCAGAAGCCGGGAAGGCAACAAGATGCAGGAATTCCATGCAGGATCTTTCCGTGCAGCTGTGAAGGCAAAGAAACCGGTCGTACCCGTGGCAGTGATTGACACCCATAAAGTATTTGATACAAAGGGTTCCGCACCTGTCCATGCTCAGCTCCACTTCCTGCCAGCCATTCAGCCGGAAGAATTTGAAGGCATGAAAGCGCAGGAACTCTGTGATATGGTAAAAGCAAGAATTGAAGAGAAAGTAAAAAAATGCAGCCAATAGGCTGCATTTTTTATGTTATCAGTTTTTAAATTATTTCCAGAATTCCAGACCCTTGTCGTCGACACCGGCATTCTTTGCAACGAATACAGGGTTCTTGCCTTCCTTCTTCTGCTTGCAGTAGTCGTCCAGACACTTCATAGCAGGCTTCATCAGCAGCAGAATTACAGGTACGTTTACGATTACCATCAGACCCTGCGTCATGTCAGCCAGGTTCCATACAGTGGAAGCGGAAGCTACAGCACCCAGGAATACCAGGAAAGTAGCCAGGATTCTGAATGCCAGAATACCGTTCTTGCTTACTTCACGGTTCAGAATGAAACGCAGACAGCCTTCACAGTAAGAATAGTTACCAATCAGAGTTGTGAATGCGAACAGGGACATTGCAACGGACAGGAATACAGGACCGAAACCGCCCAGGTTTGCAGCCATTGCATTCTGTACATAAGCAGCACCACCCATGTCAGGATTGAACTCTGCACCAGAGGACAGGCACATGAAAGCAGTAGCAGTACAGATCAGCAGAGTGTCGATGAATACGGACAGCATCTGTACCAGACCCTGCTTGGCAGGATGGGAAACGTCTGCAGTAGCAGCTGCGTTAGGAGCAGAACCCATACCAGCTTCGTTGGAGTACAGACCTCTCTTGATACCGTTCATTACGCAGGAACCAGCGAAACCGCCGAAGATTGCCTTGAAGTCGAATGCAGATTCGAAGATCATGCCGAACATTGCAGGGATCTGCTTTGCATTCAGAATCAGTACCAGGATTGCTACCAGAACGTAGATAACGCCCATGAAAGGTACCATTACTTCAGTAACCTTGATCAGTCTCTTCGCACCGCCGATGACAATGATACCGAACAGAACTGCAAGGATTACACCGATGATGGCATCCGTGGAATCACCGTACCAGCTGAATGCAGCGAATGTGGACTGCAGATTGTAGGAAGCCAGCATGTTGTAACCAACTGCATAAGTAGCAATGATCAGAACAGAGAAGATTACACCCAGCCATCTCTGACCCAGAGCATCTCTCATGTAGTAAGCAGGACCGCCGTAGCTTGTGCCGTCAGAATCCTTCTTCTTATAAATCTGAGCCAGTGTGGATTCCACGAACGCGGAAGCACCGCCGATGATAGCAGTAACCCACATCCAGAACACAGCACCTGCGCCGCCTGCACAGATTGCAGTCGCCACACCGATGATGTTACCGGTACCTACACGGGATGCTGTGGAAACCATCAGAGCACCGAAGGAAGAGATACCGCCTTCCGTACTTGGCTTTTCCATAATTACCTTAAAAGATTCAGTGAACAGACGCACCTGAATAAACTTGGTGCCTACTGTCAGGATGATTCCGCCAGCCAGCAGAATCAGAGGAACGCACCATGGCTGATATAACACGCCGCTGACTGCGTTGATGATGTTGTTGATAATGTCCATCATAGTTAAAGTTCTCCTGTTTAATTAAACAACTAAAAAATAAATACATACCCAAACATTATAAACAAATTCTTAACAAAGTGCAAGAAAAAAAATCCCGCTGAACCTGTAATTCAGCGGGATTTCTGCACTTTTATGTTTGAAATTTCTATTTCTGAGGGCCTGCAGCAACCAGTGCCTTGCCGGCATCGTTTCCGCAGAACTTTACGAAGTTATTGATGAATCTGCCAGCCAGATCCAGAGCCTTTTCTTCCCACTGTGCAGTTTCTGCATAAGTGTCACGAGGGTCCAGAATTGCAGGGTCTACGCCTGGTAATTCAGTTGGAACTTCGAAGTTGAAGTAAGGAATGGTCTTGGTAGGTGCTGCGTTGATATCTCCGGACAGAATACCGTCGATAATACCACGGGTATCCTTAATGGAGATACGCTTGCCTGTTCCGTTCCAGCCGGTGTTTACCAGGTAAGCCTTGGCACCGGAAGCTTCCATTCTCTTAACCAGTTCTTCTGCATACTTGGTTGGGTGCAGTTCCAGGAACGGCTGACCGAAGCAGGAGGAGAAGGTTGGAGTCGGTTCAGTAATGCCTCTTTCAGTACCAGCCAGCTTCGCAGTGAAACCGGACAGGAAGTAGTACTGCGTCTGCTGCGGAGTCAGGATGGATACAGGAGGCAGTACGCCGAATGCGTCAGCGGACAGGAAAATTACGTTCTTCGCAGCCGGTGCAGCAGATACAGGACGCACAATGTTTTCGATATGGTCAATCGGATAGGAAACACGGGTGTTTTCAGTTACAGACTTGTCAGCAAAATCAATCTTGCCGTTTTCATCCAGAGTAACGTTTTCCAGCAGAGCGTTTCTTCTGATTGCGTTGTAGATGTCTGGTTCGGAATCCTTATCCAGGTTGATAACCTTGGCATAGCAGCCGCCTTCAAAGTTGAAGATGCCGTTATCGTCCCAGCCGTGTTCGTCATCGCCGATCAGCAGTCTCTTAGGGTCGGTGGACAGAGTTGTCTTACCGGTACCGGACAGACCGAAGAATACAGCAGTATTTTCGTGGTTCATGTCGCAGTTTGCGGAGCAGTGCATGGAAGCAATGCCCTTCAGCGGCAGGTAGTAGTTCATCATGGAGAACATACCCTTCTTCATTTCACCGCCGTACCAGGTGTTCAGGATAACCTGTTCTCTGGAAGTGATGTTGAATGCAACACAGGTTTCAGAGTTCAGACCCAGTTCTTTATAGTTTTCAGCCTTTGCCTTGGAAGCAGTATAAACTACGAAGTCAGGTTCAAAAGCAGCCAGTTCTTCTTCTGTAGGCTTGATGAACATGTTTGTAACAAAGTGAGCCTGCCAAGCCACTTCCATGATGAAACGGATGGCCATACGGGTATCCTTGTTCGCACCGCAGAAAGCATCTACAACGTACAGCTTCTTTCCGGACAGCTGCTTCTGTGCCAGACCCTTTACGGTAGCCCATACTTCTTCACTCATTGGATGGTTGTCATTCTTAAACTCATCGGAAGTCCACCATACAGTGTCTCTGGAGTTTTCATCCATTACAATGTATTTATCTTTAGGGGAACGGCCGGTGTATACGCCGGTCATAACATTTACCGCACCCAGTTCACTTACCTGGCCCTTGTCAAAACCAGTCAGTTCAGGCTTCATTTCTTCTTCGAACAGTACTTCGTAAGAAGGGTTGTGCACGATCTCTGTCGCTTCAGTGATACCGTACTTTGTTAAATCAATCATTGCCATCTTTCTCTACCTCATCTCTCATTTCTCTTCGTGTTTTCGCGTTCAGGCTGATTATTTTTTCAAAATATCCGGAGCCGGCCTCTCCGCCCCAGCTGCAGTCTGCAGCAATTCCGCGCTGGACGTACTCCTCTAATTTACATTATACTTACCTCTTTGGAAAAAGCAAGCGGAAACCTCAAATCTTTAGAATCTTAAGGTTTCCGCCTGTTTGACTTAATTATTTTAAACAGTTATTTTTCGACATGGGCCCATCCAGCAGATCCCAAACCATGACTTCGGACTTGACCGGATCTCCTGCAAAACCGTCTTCTATGTACATACAGTGTTCTGCGCCCAGTTTTGCGTAGAGTCTGCGGGCGTTATCGTTGGCATCAACAAAGCAGACACCCATGCGAGGATAGCCTTCTGCCCAGCCCACTTCCGCGACCTTTTTCACCAGTGCAGTTCCGATACCCTGTCCTCGAAGGTGCTTTTCGATATAGAGGGAATATACGTAGATGCAGTTTTCAATCCGCTGATAAGGCTTGAATCCCACGATGCCCCCAAGTTTCTCCGGGCCTGCCAGCCGGATTTCAAGTTTTTTCTTGTCAGATGAACACATAAAACATCTACTCCTTTATAATTCTACAGTTTCCACAGCAGAAGATCCGCATAGGAAAGTTCCCCTGTAAAGGTTTCCTCTCTCACCGCTAGGTGTTCCGCCCCCATCTTCAGGTACAGATTGAGAGCGTTTTCATTTCCACGGACCACACAGATTCCCATCTGAGGGTAGCCTTCCTTCCTGCCTTCTGCAAGAACACGCTCAATCAGTGCGGTTCCGATGCCCTGACCGTGGCACTCCGGCTCTACATGAAGGGAATCCAGGTAGAAGCAGTTGTCGATTTTGTAATACGGATGGTAAGGCATGAAGGAAACAAATCCCAGCATCTTCTCTCCGTCCATGGCCACGAAGGCCCCCTGTCCCGGCTTGGTTATATATTCACTCCACTTTTTAAACTTATCCTCGTAACTCAGGCTGTCCAGATAAGGCTGATTTAAAAGCCCCTTGTAGGCACGTTTCCAGCTGCGGACATATAAATCGGTAATCAGCGGTACGTGTTTCGCTTCCGCCAACTGAATCTGATAGGCAATTTCCGGTTTCATTTTCTGTTTCTCAGCTCCTTTTCATTCAGACTGTTATCTGTTATAATCTACCTATATTATGAACACAGAGAGGGCTGCCTGTCAAGGCTGCATGAAACACCATGAGACATAAAAAAGTAAAAAATCTGGACAGCAGAATGGTTGCGGTCCGCAATTATCTGATTGAAGACATCGGCGGCAGTGCTCTGGCACTTGCAGAAAGTGCAAAGAAATACAGAGGTCAGTGGAGAACGTATTTTGCCGGGCTTCAGGGAGCAGAGGAATGACCTGATGCAAGCCGCTTCTGATTCGGGCAGCCTTTCGGCCCAAAATACTCCTTTTTGCATTCTTTGCGCCGTTTGGAGTATCGAACCCCTGAAAAAACACATAAAAAAGGCAATACAACTCCATGTACTGCCTTTTTTAGTACTCCTTTTTGTGGTTTGCATGCGATTTGGCGTATAAATGGCGTCCAAAACTGCCTGTCTCACCCACTTCAGACCTCATGATGACGCCCCCCAATACTCCTTTTGCCTTTCAGATAGCAAAAAGGAGTATTTATCGCCCACTTGAGAGGGGCGCGGCATGACTGCAGCACACTATCTCGCTGTGCCAACCAGTTCCTGCAGTTCATGCTGCAGCAAATCCATAATCGCCTGCTGATCGATCCCACCCTTGCAGTCGTCAGCAGTGATAATCAGATTCTTTCCCGGGATAATCCCGGCCCAGTAATACAAAATCATCTTCTTCATCCAGTGTTCCATGTACCAGTCCTTGTCCATCAGGCCGAGATGCTCATGATACTTTTTCGTGCCGTCCGGCAGCTTGCAGGTATAATCCGGCACATAATAATCCGCAATCCCAAGCCGCTCCTTCATTTCCCACGCTTCCGGCGGCGCATCCTGCGGCCAGTAAACACGTTCCTCGTAAGAATACGGAATCTTCAAAGTATGATAGATGTTGTCCACGATGATCTCCGATTTCGACCGGTTAATCTCACCACGCATATTTTTGTGCACCAGATGCTCCGGATGCAGGACCGTTCCCTGGGCAATCGCCGCCTGCTGCGCCGCGATCCTGTCTGACTGCCGCTTCTTCGCAGCCTTCGCCCAGCCGGCCTCAATAATTCACCTGTACACCGGCCGCATTCTCTGCAGCACATAATCATCCCGATATGACTTGTACTTTCCCAGCAAAATCTCCTGCCATTTCAGGTTGCACTCAATCGTACTTTGCTTGGCTTCCAGCAGATTCCGCCATGCGATCTCCCAGGCACGCTTCCCCTCCGGAGACAGACATTCCGTCCGGTTCACGTAAACCGCCTTCCCATTGTTCCCCTGTTTCAGATGCCCCTCCGGCAAACGTTTCAGTTCTTTTTTAATCCATTTGAGCATCTGTTTTTCCAACAAAACATCTCTTTCCAGGGCTGTCTTAAATCCTCTCATCCGAATCCCTTCTTCCTTACCTTGAATTTTCTTCCATATTATCATATATTTTACTGCAAGTCACGCATTTTATGTAATATTTTTACATTCGTTCAACCGAATTAAAAAAGTGCCTTACTGTCAAGTAAAGCACTTCCTTCTTGTTTCAGGATAAAATACTCCTTTTTGCGTTCTGCACTTAGTTTGGAGTACAGGCAATGCGGATTTTCCCCCGCTATATCGTAATTTGCTGTTCTTGGATACTCCTTTCATGCTTTAACAGCACCATTGGAGTATCAACTGAAGATGCAAACATCCAAACAACCCGCGGTTTCGCGATTCATCCACATATTTCCGGTGATTTGCAAGGCTGATGATACTCCATTTTGCCGGCAAACCGCGAAAAGGAGTACTTTTCGCAGTCCGAAAGCCGTGGAAGCAACATCCGTCGTTCCCTCTACACAAACCGCTGTGCGTACCCGCACCGGCGGCATAATTCTTCAGAAGCTTTTCGGCATGCGAATCCGCGGACCATGGCCTGCGCCCGCTCTGAGTTCAGCACGGAATCCAGATTATCCTCGAAGACATTTCCAAGATTTATCACACCCTCGCTGTCCAGACAGCACGGCACCACAGTTCCGTCGCAAAGAATCCCGAAATGGTCTTTCAGGCCCCAGCAGACTACTTCGTCCCCCTGCATTTCGGCATTGAGATCCGGCCACTGGAAACGGTCACCCCACTCCAGGTGGAGCTTGTCACGGATCCGGATACCACGGGTATTTTCTGCCCACTCACCTTCCAGCCGCCCTCTCAGATATTCGAAAGTACGGTCGTTTCTGCCACCGTCGTGCCCCCGGTTCCAAAGGCGCAGAACCACGATAATTCCAGCCTTTGAAGCCGCATCCGCAAAGTCCGTCACATCCCTCATGTATTTCTCATAGGCCTCTTCGTCCTGACCCGCGGTACCGCACAGTTCTCCTTCGAAACTGTGCAGTGACACACTTACCTTATGAGGCGCTGCGGCAATCAGCTTCTCCTGACGCCGCGCCAGAAGAGAACCGTTGGTGGTGATGATAGACTTGAGGCCTCGGTTCTTTGCGATGCCGATAAACTCCGGCAGCTGAGGATGGGAAAGGGGTTCCCCCATGAGGTGATAATAAATATGCTTTGTCCGGCCTTCCAACTGCTCCAGAACCGCTTCAAACTGCTCCCTGCTCATACGGCCCGGCTTGCGCGAGTGACCGTGGCAGAAGGAACAGTTCATATTGCAGATATTCGTAATTTCTATGTAAACTTTTGCGTACATTGGTTACTCCTTCAACGCCTCTATAAGCAGAACCTTTCAATGGCTTCTGCAACCCCATAGGACCGCTCCTGACTGCAGACGTACTCTGCCACAGATTTCAATGAGTCCACAGAATTGGCCACAGCTACGCCTGTTCCGGCCCAGATAACCATTTCCGCATCGTTGGTGTTGTCGCCGCAGGCCATAACTTCCTCTTTCGTGATTCCCATCTGCTCACAGAGAAGTTCCAGGGACTGCGCCTTGTTGATTCCCTTCGGCATGATCTCAATCAGATAAGGCTGGGATTGGGCGATATAGGTTTCCTCTCCCAGCTCTGCCTGCAGCTGTGCCTGGTACATGGGCACCTCTTCCGGCTTTGCCACGATCATGGCTTTCGGAGACGGCGAGAATTCATACCCGTCAAAATCCCCTACTTCGATTGCTGTGGTATTCGCCAGGTCCGGGTCGATCGTCGTTCCGTCCGTAACCTTTTCTACCAGGATTTTGTGGTCCAGATAAAACTGGCTGTACAGTCCCCGTTCTTTCGCAAAATCCGCAACTCGCCGCATAATGTCCGGTGTCAGTTCTGCTTTGAAAATCGGACTGCCGTCAGCCTCCGTCACAAGACAGCCGTTATAGCACAGAACCTTGGTGGAAGGCCCGATCTGCTTCGCATATTTTGCCGCGGAATAATAGAGCCGGCCCGTTGCAATGACAATGGTGATACCGCGGTCCGCGCACTCCCGGAGAAGGGAAAGTGTTTTTTCTGCGATGGTAAGATTTTTTTCCAGCAAAGTATTATCAAGATCTAACGCAATTAATTTAATCATAATTAACCTCTCAGCAAACCAACCAGTGATGCCGTCGTACAGGTAATAAGGAATATCTGTATCATGATATAGAACGAATTATACAGAACCCGCGTACGTATTTTATAAATCATCTTGCCCAATGGAGTATAGGCAACCGGACTGTTGATTTTAAAGCAGTACATCGGAATATCGTTCAGTCCGTCGATGGACTCCCACCGGTCTCCTTCTGCTTTTTCATCTCCGTCTCTGTCTCCGAACAGATGCTTGTGAATCAGCACATAGCACTGCTGTGCGTAAAACAGGTGTCTGGAGAAGGCATTATTCCAGCGCACCGTCAGGAGCATGGATAAAAAGCCTGCCATGGTGATTGCCAGGTACATGAAGAAGGCCACTATCTCCGGAAGTGCGTTGGCAATCGCCATAACCCCTGCAATCAGTGCGAGGAAGATACTGTTAAATGTCAGTCTCTCATTTTCCACATGTCTGGCATGATTCAGGTTTTCATTCATGCAGTTCTGCAGAAATGCAATCTGCGCTTCCGTCAGAGGCTTGCCTTTGAGTCTGGCCCAAAGGGAATTTTCATCGGTCAGCCGATTCATTTCTGCTTTTTCTCGTTTATAATTGTCCTTAAAATGGCCCATATTTTGTCTCCTTTTGCAGTGACCTTTCTGAATACAAAGTTAAAATCCTGCTTATGTTTCCTGTTTCAATTATATCCCCGTTATTTCGATTTATCAAGATGAAAAGACCCCCCCTGGATTTGAAGTGCACCCCTTTCGTTAGACATTAACGTCTGACGAAGGGGGTTTTTATATGTCAGGAAAAAAGAAATATTCAAATGAGTTTAAATTAGCATTGGTCCAAGAGTATTTAGTCGGAAAGAATGGTGGTTATACAATGCTCGCCAGGAAGTATGGAATTGACCGTAATCATCTTAGACTGTGGATCAATGCATACAAAGCCAATGGAATCGAAGGTTTAGCAAAAGTTACCCGAACTTATGATGGCATTACTAAAATTCATATTGTAGAATATATGCATAACAACTCTTTGTCCATCAGACATACTGCAGCATTATTTGGGATTCAATCGCCCTCAACAATCGCAAAGTGGGAACGAATTTATTTCGCAGAAGGCAAAGAGGCATTACTGGAAGAACGAAGAGGTCGAAAGCATATGTCTACAAAGAAGTCAAAAGAAACAAAGAAAAAGAATATTAATGAAAACGAAGATCTTCTTGCGGAACTTCAGCGTCTTCGCATGGAGAACGAATACTTAAAAAAATTGAATGCCTTAATTCAAGAGCGGGAAAAGTCGGAGCAAAAGAAAAAGTAACAGTCATTTCTGAGTTAAGGCAAAAGTATCCGCTTAAAGATTTACTGAAGCTTGCCGGTGTACCAAGAAGTACATACTATTACTTAGTAAAAAGGGCCTTAAAGTCTGATAAATACCGTATTGAGAAAGAAGAAATCACGGCAATTTATCACGAAAATATGGGTAGATACGGTTATCGCAGAATCACTATGGAAATGCGTAATCGTGGATATATCATAAACCACAAAACTGTTCAGCGGCTCATGAAACAGCTGAATCTCAAGTGCATGGTCAGAATGAAGAAATATCGCTCATATCGAGGCCAGGTTGGCAAAGTAGCACCTAATCTGATTAACCGAGATTTTCATGCTGAAGCACCGAACCAAAAGTGGACGACAGATGTAACGGAGTTTTCTCTCTTTGGTAAGAAGATATATCTTTCACCAATACTGGATATGTACAATAGCGAAATCATATCGTACACAGTAAGTGAACGCCCTACACTTGCACCAGTTTTGGAAATGATAGATACCGCTTTTGAGCGCTTGCCTGAAAATTCAGGTCTGATACTCCATTCAGATCAAGGATGGCAATATCAGAACCAGCAGTATCAAAAGAGACTTACCGAAAAGGGAGTCGTTCAAAGTATGTCACGCAAGGGAAATTGTCTTGATAATGCTATTATGGAGAATTTCTTTGGATTACTCAAATCAGAACTTCTTTATTTGCGTGCATTTAAAGATATTGAAGAGTTCCTTTCAGAACTCGAAAAATATATATTTTACTACAACCACAATCGTATCAAGGGTAAACTAAAAGGACTTAGCCCTGTAGATTACAGGATTAAGTCCCAGTTAGTTGCTTAATTAAGTTACCCGTTAGTGTCTAACCTTTGGGGGTCAGTTCAATTTCCAAGGGGGGTTCTTTTAGATTCTGAACGCTGCCGGTTTTACGTCTGCCGGAATCGGGCACTGATACGGTTTACCGCCGGTTACTTCGCTGAATTCTGCTTTTGCCTTCTCGATAATCTCCGGATTCTCGATTGCCTTAATTGCTGCGTGTGCAAGCACCTTTGCTGCGTAAGTCTGGCCCTTATGAGCGATGGTGGATTTTCCCTGCGAAACCATCTGCCAGGAATGCGCCGTAGTGCCTGCAGCGTATGAAGCCGCAACGAACTGTGCGGTCGGAGCGCAGTAACTTGCATCACCTACATCGGATGATCCCATAACGGTGTTATCGCTGTGCTGATACGGCACTATAAACTTATACATCGGCCCTTCTTCTCGGATTCTCTTAAGTACAGCTTCCTCAACCCTCTTCGCCGGACAGAAAGAATCAATATTTGCTGCAAACTGCGCATCACTGTATGTACTTGTAAACTGTCGTGCGTATGCAAGTTCTTCCTCGGTGTACTCCGGAACACCAATCTTCTCCATGGACTCAACGAGTACTTCTTCCAGGACACTGTTGGAAATTACATCGGAACACCCCTTATCAAAGATAATCTCAACCTCTGTCTCTGTCATGAGCGCTGCTCCCCTTGCGATTTTCTGTACTCGCTCGTAAAGGGCACCTGCTTTTTCTGTATTGGTGGAACGAATCAGGTAAAGTACTGTCGCATTAGCCTGAACTACGTTTGGAGAAACCCCGCCTGTATCAATTACGGCATAGTGAACTCTGTCTGCAGGCTCCATATGCTCACGCATATAGTTTACGCCTACGTTCATAAGTTCTACCGCATCAAGCGCAGAACGTCCCAGA
>JAFYNS010000137.1 GCA_017556505.1 Bacillota bacterium
AGAAGATATGTCAATCTATATCTTTGTTTTGACATGAATCAGCAGTGTACATTATTTAGGCATTCTACACTCTTCATATAAAAAATAAATTTGCTGTTCCAAATGTATTACCATGATTTTGGTTTGCTACTAAAAGTGATTACACTTTTGATTACACTAAGAGACGACATGGCTAAAGCTTCCTTTCTATGCGGTTTTCAGGCACAGTTAGGGGTTCGAGTCCCTTATGGCGCACCAAATAAAATGTCTATCAAGAGGGACTCGAACCCGTGAGGGTGCCTAATCACATGTATACATAATACATTAACAAATTCTTCACAAACCCACTTGACTTTTCTGTAGGCTATGCTATACTAATACTACAAAGCGATAAAGCATTAACATAGATTCGGATAATGAAGTGGATTATCCGGGACGAAAGTTATAGCTTCTCTATTACAAAAATCTTCGACAGAAAGAGGTGAGACCGAAAGACATGCATTTCGAACAAGTGAATAAGAGATAATACCGATTGTATCTTATCCGGGTCCACAGTGAGGACATATTAGTAAGAAATTATGAGATGCACGATCGGTATTATCTTTTTTTTGCATTTTTTGGTCTTCTATAAAAAAAGAAGAAAGCCCTTTCATCAGGCTTTCTTCCCTGCTTCCCTATTCTTATTGTTTCTGATTTACACTTTCACTTCTTTTTTTGCGTTTCCGCACACTTTCTTTCTGCTATGAATCTACCACAAATCCCCGCAAAAAGTCTGCAAAGAAAGGATGCTCTTTCGTCTGGATTTTGTTAATCTGCGGATCCGCAGCAGTCGATTCCGCCATTAAAAGGTATTTTGCCTAGTAAACTTCTTTAATCAGACCGCGCTTGTACGCATCCACCAGTGCTTTCAGGTCATCCACCTGCTGCACCAGTTCCGCACCCTGGTCGGTGTCGATAATCAGCATACGTTCCGGCAGGGTATCCACGATTCTCCAGGATGGAGCATGGAATTCCTGTGTTCCGTCTTCCTGCAGCGGACTGTAAGCCTTGTGTTCTGCCAGCGCCATGAAGCGGGAATTGAACAGGAAGGTGTATCCTGCGATACCGGTAGTCTTCTGATATGCCTTGGAAATACCGCCGTCGATCACGTACAGCAGTCCGCCGCCCTTGATTGGGCTTTCACCGTCCTTGATTTTTACAGGAACGTGACCATTGATAATTTTGGAGCGGCGAGGATCCAGACCGAATTCAGCCAGAATCTTTTCGCAGTGTTCACGGCTCTTGATCAGGGTATAGTACGGACGGGTGTATTCCTTGTGGGAAGCCTTGTCCGCAATAAACAGTCTTTCGAAGGTGGTCATCTTGGCCTTACCGAACAGAGGAGAGTTACCTCCCAGCCACAGATACCACATCAGGTCACCGGAACGTCCGATTTCTTCACTTTCATCCGGATTGAAGTAGGCCTTACGAACCTGGTCATCCAGGTAATCCATGAGGGCCTTGCCCTTCAGCTTCACGCCGTTGATTTCCACTTCTTCGAATTCGCCGTCCTCGGTCATTGGAATGCAGCCGTGATACAGCAGGTTGCCATTTATTTTCTTATACAGTGCACCGTGGCTGAAGAGGAATTTAATGTGGCGCTGCAGCTTTTCGGAATTAAGCACGGATGCTTCCAGTGCATTCAGCAGGTACTCTTCTTCTTCGGTCAGCTTATATGGGTCTGCCGGATCGACGGTAGGCAGATTGCACTCTCTCATCGGCCACACGGTACCTTCAATTTCTACCGTGCAGTTTTCAAAATCAATCTTATCCAGGAGCAGACGATGTTCCATGTGGTATTCCGGATGCGCCATGATACGCTGGCCTTCCACCTTAAACTGACAAACTGCGATGGCCTTATGCATCTTGGCCGCCAGATCTTCATCCACCTGGTCATATTTATTTTTTTCCAGCACATGCGGACGGAATTTTTCGCAAGGATCATCCGCATACACCTTCGCAGCAAAGGTGGCCAGCGGACGCAGGTTGATACCGTAACCAACTTCCAGCATGTCGAAGTTATTATAGCTGATGTTCATGCGCAGAATATTGGTGATGCATGCCCAGTTACCGGTTGCTGCACCCATCCATACGATATCGTGGTTCCCCCACTGGAAATCTACCGCATGGTAATGTTCCAGATAGTCCATGATGGAATCCGGATGTGCACCTCTGTCGAAGATGTCCCCGATAATATGCAGGTAGTCTACTGCCAGACGGCTGATTGCTTCGGTCAGCTCGATGATATATTCTTCCGCCATACCGCAGTCCACGATGGAACGGATAATCTGGCTGTAATAGTGGGAACGGTTTGCTTCGTCATCTGCGTGAAGCAGTTCGTCCATACTGTAGCCGGTATACTTCGGCAGACGGTGACGTACGCGGGACCGGGTATACTTGGTGGATACAGATTTACAGATTGTAATTAAACGATAAATCGCAGTTGCACACCAGTCGTCGAAATTCTTTTCACTTTTCTTTCTGCGGGCAAGTTCTGCTTCCGCATTATAAATCAGTGCTGCCAGACCATCACGGTCGGATTCACTTAAAACAGCTCCGTAGTGCTCATCAATCTTATCCTTGATGGTACCGGATGCACTCTTCAGCATATGAATAAAGGCTTCGTGCTCCCCATGCAGGTCACTGAGGAAGTATTCAGTCCCCTTCGGCAGGGCCAGAATCGCGCTCAGGTTAATGATTTCTGCAGATGCAGCACGTACATTGGGATAATCTTTTGCCAGTAAATTTAAAAATTTTAAGTCTGCCATGTCTCTTCCTTTCTCTCGTCAGACACTGACCTGCCGAATCAGCCAGCAGGCCATACTCTAACTCCATTTTACAATGGTCAAAAAAGAAAATCAAGTCCTAACCCACCTTGCTGCCGCTGTAATAATGCTCCAGAATTTCCACATAGTCATAGCCTTCCTTCGCCATACCGTCAGCACCATACTGGGACATGCCCACACCGTGGCCCGAACCGCTGGATGTAAATACTATTTTTGAATCGTCCCGGAAGCTGATGCTGAAAAGTGCCGATGAAAGTCCCAGCGCAGTTCTGACTTCTGTTCCTTTCATCACGCCGTCTTTTCCGCTGCCCACCTGCATCCGCTCAACTCTTCCCCCTGCCGTGCGGCTGAGGATTTTAACGGTATCCCGGCTGATCTTTCCCAGCTCACGCTGCGGATATGCACCCTTCAGTTTCTCCGCAAAATCTTTTATCTCCAGCACCATTTCCTCATCCCGGTGTGTCGCCTTTTCTTCGTAGGGGCTGGCCACACTGACCAGATAAGGATAAGCACTGACAAACACATCTTCCGAATTTTCCGTCTGTCCTCCGCTGGAACTGAAAAAGAGCGGCTGCATCACAAGCTTGCCGTCATAATAGAGAAGCTGCCCTTCCGTAGCATGGCAGGCCTTCTGGATTTTTTTCCAGCCCTCATCTTCCCATCCCTCTTCATGATCTGCGATCAGCTTCTTTTCCGTCTTATACACCTGACAGTGGGTGGTGCTGCAGACCGGAGCCTTCGGGTGATTCTCCGGCTTTTTTTCATCGTATTTCAAAATTTTCGCCATGGCATAGGTTCTGGCTGCCACCGACTGTGCCTTCAAAGCCTCTTCATCAAACTTTGCCGGCATCTCGCTGGCCACCACCCGGCATACGTACTCCTCAAAATCCACTTTTACCACTTTTTCCTTCTCGTTAAGCCAGACTTCGATGGTGCCGGGCACAGAGATTTTGCCGGAAATATCCTGAACCTCCGGATTCTCCGGAAGTCCTGAGCGACCATGAAATCCGCTGTCTGAAAACAGAAATACGCACAGAGCAGGCACAGCCAGCATAAAAAGGAACCCGCCGGCGATTACTTCAAAAATCCATTTCAGATCTTCCCTCTTCATGAATTCACCCCCTCATATCAGTATATGCGCCCGGAAAAATAAAATGACAAGCTTTCTCCTACAGTGTATAATACCTTTATGAATGAAACAGAATGATTGGAGGATTTCTCTATGGAATACAGAAAAGGACCCGGCGGCGAACCCATTTCCACCCTGGGATACGGCTGCATGCGCTTCAGCCGAAAAGGTGCTGCCACCGACCTGGATAAGGCAGAAGCAGAGCTTCGCGCAGCCATTGAAGGAGGCGTAAACTACCTGGATACGGCCTATATCTACCCAGGCAACGAAGTGGCCCTGGGAAAAATTCTTTCCAGAACCGGTCTCCGCGATCAGGTGAATATCGCGACCAAACTGCCGCAGTATCTGATAAAGTCTATTTCTGCTGCAGAAAAGCTCTTCCAGGAGCAGCTTTCCCGCCTGCAGACAGACCATATCGACTGCTACCTGCTCCACATGCTCAGCGATGTGGCATCCTGGGACAAACTGATGCGCCTTGGCATCGAGGACTGGATCCGCGAAAAAAAGGAATCCGGACAGATCCGGTACATCGGTTTTTCCTATCATGGAAATACGGAGATGTTCCTGAAGCTGCTGGATGTTTATCCATGGGACTTCTGCCAGATTCAGTATAACTATATGGATGAGGTCTCTCAGGCAGGACGGCGCGGTCTGGAAGAAGCCGGCAGACGCGGAATCCCTGTAATTATTATGGAACCGCTTCGCGGCGGCAGCCTGACCGTAAATCTGCCGGAAGAAGCCAAAGCAAGAATCGCAGCGGAACCGGGCAGCCTGACACCTGCTTCCCTTGCTCTCCGCTGGCTCTGGAATCAGCCTGATGTATCCTGCGTTCTTTCCGGCATGCACTCCCTGGACATGGTGACAGAAAACGTTACTACAGCATCCGGGTCATCTGTGGGCTGCCTGACAGAGGCAGAACGGCTGCTTATCGAAGAAGTTAAAGGCATCATCGCCAAAAATACCAAAGTAGGCTGTACCGGCTGCGGTTACTGCCAGCCATGCCCTGCCGGCGTGGATATTCCAGGGGTATTCCACTGCTACAATGTATCCGCCAGTGACACACGTCAGAAGGCAAGAACGGAATACCTGCAGACCACACTGATGCGCAAGTCTCCAAGCGGAGCTTTTCAGTGCACCGGATGCGGCAAGTGCACCCGTCACTGTCCGCAGCATATCGATATTCCTGCGCAGCTTACGGAAGCCCGCAAAGTTCTGGAAACACCGCTCTACCGCATCGCCCGCCGGGCGCTGCAGATTTTCAAGCTCTGGTAACTGATTTATCTGAACATACAAAAAGGACAGGTTTTAATCCCTGTCCTTTTCTTATACGAAGTTAATCTTCTATCTTTTCAATTGTCGCACCCAGGCCTGCAAATTTTTCAATAAACTTTTCATATCCACGTTCGATATGATAAATTTCAGAAATCTCAGTAGTGCCTTCTGCAACCAGGCCTGCCAGTACCAGTGCAGCACCGGCTCTCAGGTCTGTAGCCATAACCTGTGTTCCTCTCAGATTGGCAACACCTTTAATCACTGCCTTGTTTCCAGCAGTTTCAATATTGGCGCCCATCTTACGAAGCTGACTCACATGCATGAAACGGTTTTCAAATACGGTTTCCTTCACGGTACTTGTCCCATTTACCAGAGACAGGAATGCCATGAAAGGAGACTGGATATCTGTCGGAAAACCAGGATGCGGCAGAGTCATAAGGTCTGTAGAATTCTGCGGACCCAGGTCACCTCTGACTGTTACAGTGTCATCCGTTGCTGCCACGCGCACGCCGCATTCACGCAGCTTGGCGATAATCGGCTTCAAATGTTCCGGAACTACATTGTTTATGGTCACATTGCCTTTGGTAATTGCCGCTGCCAGCATGAAAGTTCCCGCTTCAATACGGTCAGGAATTACAGTATGCTTAGCACCGCCCAGACGCTGAACACCTTCAATCTTAATGGTATCGGTACCTGCACCCTTGATTTTCGCCCCCATCTTATTGAGTAAGTTAGCCAGGTCGATAATCTCAGGTTCCTTCGCCGCATTTTCGATATAGGTAGTTCCCTCTGCAAGCACTGCAGCCATCATAATATTTTCAGTCGCGCCTACACTCGGCATGTCCAGATAAATGCTGTCGCCAATGAGGCCCTGTCCGCCTGCTCTTGCTTCTACATAGCTTTCTGCCTCATTGAAGATAATGTCTGCACCCAGTGCTTCGAATCCCTTAAGATGAAGGTCAATGGGACGTGCACCGATGGCACATCCACCCGGCAGAGGAATTCTGGCACGGCCCTTTCTGGCCAGCAGCGGTCCCATAATCAGAATGGACGCACGCATCTTGTTTACCAGATCATATCTTGCTTCAGTCGTAATAATATCTTTGGTCTCAACGGAAATTGTATTTTCATCCAGTTCCTTAACGGCAGACCCCATAGAAGCAAGAATTTCCTTCATGAAAACCACGTCCCGCAGCTGCGGAACGTCACGAATAATGCAATCCTCTTCCGTAAGCAGTGTCGCAGCCATAAGCGGAAGAACCGCATTCTTCGCCCCGCTGACTACTACTTCGCCCTTTAACGGGCCGCTTTGATGTACAATATATTTAGCCACTTCAGTCCTCCAGCCTATAAGGATTTCAGTTCTTCAAGGCAGGCCGTACAGATATTCTTTCCGTGAATGCTGTGCACTTCCTTGGCATTGCCGCAGAAGATGCATGCAGGCTCATATTTTTTCAGCATAATATAATCTCCGTCAACAAACACTTCCAGAGAGTCGTCAGTCTTGATTCCCAGATTTCTTCTCAGTTCAACCGGAATAACCACTCTGCCCAGCGGATCTACCGGTCTAACGATTCCTGTTGCTTTCATTTTCGTTTCCTCCTTTATTTACCCTACTTACAGCTTTCTTACTTATCGGCCTTTTTCCCTTTCACAATGCCGACACAGGAAGCAGTAGCATTCACGATTCCGGATGCAGCCTTGGCAATATTCTGGTTTCCCTTCACACCATCTGCCACGATACCGGCTGCTTCGATGATTCCGCCTACCATTCCGTCCAAATCCTGTGTACGGCGTGATGCAACTTCTGTAATGGACTTGGCATCTTCCAGCAGCCCATCTACAACTTTCAGAGTTTCAATCACCTTTCTTAAAAGCAGAATCAGATATACCAGCAGAATTACTGCCAGTAATGCGATAATTCCCAACGCCACTCCCTGTGGCGTAATTGTAATGGTCATAGTCATTCCCTCCTCGCTCACTGCCTTTATTATAACCCAAAACTGGAAATAATTGCAACCCATTTTTTAACCCCTGCCGGTGGCAGATACTTCCACTTCAGCCTTCAGGTCTTCTTTTTAATCCTGACTCATATATTACAGAAACCGCCTCTGAAAGGAGTCTGCTTATGATGAATGCGGCCTGGTCTGCCATCTTTCTTCTGTCTTTCCTTTATGCATGTATTTCCGGACGTCTGCCCCTGTTCAGCGAAACTTTGACGGAAAGTTCCGGTGAAGCGGTTCAGTTCATGATTCGTCTGGCCGGTATCATGGCCATGTGGAGCGGGCTTATGGAGGTTGCCGAACGTACCGGACTGATCAGCAAAATGTCCCGTATCCTGCTTCCCGTTACCAGACTGCTTTTCCCCCGTCTTAAGAACCAGGAAGCGCTGTCTTCCATTGTCATGAGTTTCATGGCGAATCTTTTCGGTGCAGGAAACAGTTCCACTGTGTTCGCACTTCGGACCATGGAAAAACTGGACGCAGAAAACCATCATGCCCCATCGGCCAGTAATGATATGTGTACTTTTGCTGTAGTCAACATGGCTTTCGCTCCTGTCATACCGGTTATGATGCTGCAGATTCGCTCTGATATGGGGTCCACTGATCCTTATTCGGTGATTCTTCCATCCCTTATCACCGCAGGCTCCACGGTCATTGTATCCATCCTGGCCTGCAAAATCCTTGAAAGGAGGTCCTGAATATGTCCGGTATTCTTTACCTCATTACCGCCGGCTTCATCCCTGCTATGGCAGCGGTCATCATCGCTTACGGACTTGTAAAAAAAGCACCTGTCTACGATTATTTCATAGAAGGAGCCAGAAAAGGGCTTACCACAGCCTTTGAAATTCTTCCTTTTCTGATTGGTATTTTTCTGGCCATCAACTGTCTCAGTGCCTCCGGACTGATAGGCCTTATCAATCTGCTTTTTCAGCCCTTATTTAGCCTGCTTGGAATTCCGCCGGATCTGCTCCCGCTTATCTTCCTGCGGGCCGTTTCCGGAAGCGGATCCCTTATGATTGTCCAGAACATTATGGAAACCGCCGGACCTGATTCCTATGCCGGACGCGCAGCCTGCGTCATGTCCGGTGGCTGTGAAACCATCATCTATGTTCTTGCTCTCTATTTCGGTGTCACCCACACAAAAAATATGCGGCACACCCTGAAAGGCGGGCTCATCGGTTATTTCACCGGAGTCATCGTCTCCCTTTTGGTATGCCGCATTCTGTAACCGGATGCCGTCAGCTTAACGGTAAGCTTCCAGCAGTTCCGGCGTATAATTTCCTTCCATATCGTATACGTAAAGAGGAGGAAGCATCTTTGCTTCCCGGCCTCCGCCCTTCACCATATGTACCAGAAGAATATTCGGTTTTCCTTCTCTGTTCGGACTGACAAACTGAAGTTCCTTCACTTCCAGACCATGCTGCCGTCCCAGACAGCAGATATCCACGATTCGGGATGGTCTGTGCACCATGAAAAATTCGCCCTTGTCACGAAGCAGCCAGGCTGCACATTTCATGAAATCTTCCAGGTCTGCCGTTGTCTCATGGCGGGCAATCAGCTTGGCAGGATTGGAACTGGTCAGTCCGCTGTTTCCTGCTGTATAAGGCGGGTTGCTGGTCACCAGATCACAGCTTCCCTGAAGGTCTTTGCCCCATCCGGTCCGGAAATCCTTCACATCACCATGAATGAAGCTAACTCTGCCTTCCAGTCCGTTATTCTTTGTGTTCCGCATGGCGCGGCCAAAGGAATCCTTCTGAACTTCGATTCCGGTGATTTTCGGAATTTCTGTCTTATAGGACAGAATCAGCGGGATAATTCCGGTTCCGGTTCCCAGGTCTATTGCAGCACGGAATGATCTGCGGGCGTATTTTGCCGCAAAATCCGCCAGAATCACTGCATCCACTCCATAGCAGAATTCCTCCGGTTTCTGGACCAGCGTCAGTCCGCCAAAACCGATTTCATCCAGCCGTTCACCTTCAAACAGTTCCGGTTCCATTTTCTTTTCCAACATAGTTTCACTCATATCGTCTATCTGCAATCTATTTATCAATCTTTAATCAGCTGCTGAATTTCCTTCATAGTTGCTGCATCCACGCCTTCGAAGAGATTTCTTTCCTTGTTATGGCGCTTTTCGATGCGGCGGATTTCTTTCTTGTGATATACATAAACATCACTGGACAGCTTTTCTTCCGGATGCTGATGCTGTTCTTCCTTATTTCCTTCCTTGTCCTTATCCTTTCCTCTGCGGCCGTTGTCCGGCTTTTCATCCACATACAGGCGGACACGGATAATATCTTCCAGAATATTGGTATCGATAACCTTAGCCAGGCCATCCGGAGTCTTGATGCGTTCACCAACTTCCGGCATACCTTTGCGCATTTCCATATAGATATCGTTTTCGTACTTCAGGCAGCACATGAGGCGCCCGCAGATTCCGGAGATTTTGGTCGGATTCAGGGACAGATTCTGCACCTTTGCCATCTTGATGGAAACCGGCTCAAAATCTGCCAGCCAGCTGTTGCAGCACAGAGATCTGCCGCAGCCGCCGATACCGCCCATCATCTTAGCTTCGTCTCTAACACCAATCTGACGCAGTTCGATTCGCATTTTGAACACACTTGCCAGATCCTTTACCAGTTCACGGAAGTCTACGCGGCCGTCAGCAGTAAAGTAGAAAATAATCTTGCTGTTATCGAAGGTATATTCCACATCAATCAGCTTCATCACCAGACCGTGCTTGTCGATTTTTTCCTGACAGAGCTGCAGTGCACGCTCCTTCTTCTTTACATTTTCCTTGTGCTTTTTATCGTCTTCCGGAGTAGCAATACGAATGATTTTTTTCAGCGGGGACACGATTTCGTGGTCGTCCACTTCCTGTACATCCATGGTTACGGTACCGTATTCCATGCCTCTGGCTGTTTCTACGATGACATTGTCACCATTTTTCACTTCGAATTCATCGGGATCGAAGTAATATATCTTTCCTGCGGTCTTAAATCTTACACCTGCAACTCTTACCATTTTATCCTCCAATTTTTATAATCAAATTCTTCATGGCATAATTGTAATTCACCTTCATGACCAGGTCACGGCGTGCCTCCTCAATCAGTTCAATATGCCTGAATATGTTTTCACGTTTCATAAGTCTTCCCCGCAGGTCCTTTCCTACAAGAAAGTCGCGGTAAATCCGCTCCATCCCGTCCAGCAGCTGAAAAGCATCATCACGGGATTTCATATAGCGGCCCAGCAGTTCCTTCATCCTATGGAAGTTTTCACCTTCCATCACGGCT
The DNA here is from genome assembly GCA_017556505.1 of Bacillota bacterium. Classification (GTDB taxonomy): domain Bacteria; phylum Bacillota; class Clostridia; order Peptostreptococcales; family Anaerovoracaceae; genus RGIG7179. The sequence goes on from JAFYNS010000137.1 coordinate 10,499, forward strand.
TCTACAATAACAGAGGCCCCTTCCATCTGGAGCTGGTTCAAATCCGTTTCCAGGCTGTTCAGCCGGTAAGCCACGCAGCGTGAACGGATTGTTTCCAGAAGATTATCTCTGTTTTCAGAAAGCAGAATAATCACGGTACCCGGAGTCGGTTCTTCCAGAGTCTTCAAAAGACGGTTCTGAGCCCGGACCGTCATAGTATCCGCATCCTTAATAACCGCGAGATTGCGGCTTCCGCCGCTTGGCTTCAGCTTCAGCTTTTCCTGGAGCTGGAACACGGCTTCATCTTTTACTGAAAGCCCGTCGGACTCGAGAAAATATAAGTCTTCATAGTTATCATGTGCTATTTTTCTGCAGTCGATACATTCATCACATCCCATACCGGGATTTTCCCTGCACATAATTGCCTTCAGCATATCTTTGGCAAAGGCTGCCTTATCCACGCAGGTGTCGCCCTCGATGATATATGCATGAAATACATTGCCCGCCGTAACACTGCTGCGGATTCTTTCCGCCAGCTTACGGTCTGCAGTCCAGTTATTCAGTGACATGACTTAAAATGTCCTCCAGTTTGTCACAGATTTCGGCTTTGATTTCCTCTATGCTGCGGCTGGCATCAATTCCCAAAATACGCTGTGGATACTGTATTTCCAGTGCAAGATAGCCATTATATACTTCCTGATGAAATGCTGTCTTTTCCGCATCCAGACGGTCTTCAGCCTGACCGCTGGTAACTCTTGATTTGATTCGGCCTTTTCCCGTATCCGGATCTACCTTAAGCAAAAATGTAACATCGGGCATACATCCTGCCACCGCATACTCGTTGATAATCCGAACAGAATCACCAAGGTATCTTCCATAGCCCTGATAAGCAATGCTGGAATCCACAAAACGGTCGCAGACCACAACCTTACCCGCAGCAAGCGCCGGTTTAATCACCTGAGCCACGTGCTGTGCACGGGAAGCTGCATACAGCATGGCCTCCGTCATATAATCCATTTCCGTGCAGTTTTTATCCAGCAAAATCTCCCTGATTCTTTCGCCAATGGCAGTTCCTCCGGGTTCTCTGGTAAAAACGACTTCCATATTTCTGTCAGCAAAAAACTTCTTTATATTTTCAATCTGTGTAGACTTTCCTGATCCATCCGGTCCTTCTATCGAAATAAAAACACCTTTTTTCATGATCTTCTCCTTCTTGGTTCGTGAGTTCTGTATCTTACGTTAGAAGAGTTCTCCACACTGGTCAGCACTTCCTCTACCAGCTTCAGTAAGAAATGAATAACAAGCAGAAGCATCGGCAGGCAAAGCAGTGCCGCAAATACTGTTTTCAAAAAGGTCATAATGCCTGTCCTCCACATAAACATAGATAGTAATATTATACCACAACTCTTACATAATTCAAAGAATAAAAAAAGCAGGCAGAGCCTGCATATACAAAAAATAAAAAATGCTCAGCAAGTGCTGAGCCAAATAAAAAAGGCGCCAGTGCTTCGCACTCTGCGCAGTTTTTTATACCATCATATGTTTTAATGGAAATAAAAAACCGGCAACGTCCTACTTTCCCAGGCAGCTTCCCACCAAGTATCATCGGCGCTAAGGA
>JAFYNS010000138.1 GCA_017556505.1 Bacillota bacterium
AACCGGTGGCAGGGTGGGATGCCCCGCCGCAGGCAATGACCAGATTCCGGCACTGCCAGTGGCAGCCATCGGAAGCGGTCAGCTGATAACCTTCTTCCAGTGCTTTGACTGCAGTTACGTCAGCCCCTGTATGCAGATGAACTCCATTTTTCCGGGCAGCAGTCAGAAGAGCATCACGCACTTCATGAGAATCCAGAGATTTAGGGAAGATTGTGCCGTCTTCCCGCTCCAGAAGTTCAACTCCCAGGCTGCGGAAAAAATCACAGACTGCCAGGTTATTATGTGCATATAAGGTGGTTCGGATACGGGAACCGTGATTTCCATAGTGTGTCAGAAAATCCTTGATATTTCCGCCATGGGTCAGGTTGCACTGACCGGCTCCGGACATGAGCAGTTTCGTTCCGTATTTTTCTGTTTTTTCAAGGAGCAGAACGGACCCGGATGTGTCCGGATTCATACGGGCTGCGCAGTAAAGGCCTGCAGCGCCAGCTCCCAGAATAATTGTGTCATATATTTTCATGGTTTCACCTTTTCAAACTTTCTCTCAATATATATTATACTTGAAAACTTGAAAAGGGGCAACTGCAGATAAAAAGAAAGCGGGCTTCCTTAATCTGGAAGTCCGCTTTCGGTGTTTTTTATCTGAGGCTTTCTGCAATATGATCTGCATGGCTGGTGTAACCATCAGTACGCAGTCTGGATTCGATGAAGGTCAGAGTTTCCTGATGTCCGGAATGAACGGTGAAGTTAGCTGAACCGATTGGCTTGCTGTTCTTGTCCGGTGCAGTTCCGTTCCATTCCTCCTGTACACCTTCAGTGCCAGGATGGAGGTAGATGTAACCGCTGATGTCCATATAGTCCATGGCCCTGAATTCTGGTGCCGGCACCACCTTGCTGTCGGCAGTGACTGTTTCTGTCAGATTTACAGTTCCATTGGCCTTGACAGTGTAGGAATGGCTGTAGTGATCCTGATTCATGGCCCTCAGGAAGGTTTCGATTTCTTCCGGATCTGTCAGAATCAGTTTCGCCTGAGCAGTCCGCTGGGCAGTGTCAATTTCCTGATCTGTCATTTCCCCGCTCTGGAAATTTTCTGCGTATTCGTAGCTGTAATCATAAACGGAAAGCTCAATGCTGCTGATGTTCTCCGGTGTGAAAATATCCGGGAGAGCACCATCTGCCTTGTATTCTGCGTCCGTTATTACTGCGTTAATCAGGTCAGCTGCTTCCTGGTTCAGTCGGAAACCGAAGCGGCGGGACATTTTGCTGCCGTCTTTCATGGTGTACCGGAAGGTAAGGTAGGTGTTGCCAGCATAGACTTCATTGCCGTAACTGTCGTAAACCACAGCGCCCTGACCCGTAACGGCAAAATCATCGTCATAAAGGTTGTTCTCCACAATGTACCGGTGGAGCGCTGTTACTTTTTCGATGGCCTGCGGAGAAGTCAGTGTTTCCTGTTCACGCAGAATATCATCATCGATATAGTTGTACCAGTAGCTGAAGGTGTCACCGTAGCCCAAGTTGACGCGTTCTACGGAAACGACATCCTCTGCTTCTGGTACACGGTGGGTAAAACCGGTCAGGTCATACATGGTACAGCCTGCGAAAATCACTGCAATCAGGGTGAAAGCACCCAGAGAACGGAGATTTTGACGGATTCCAAAACGGAAGGTACGTGCGATGACAATCTTTACGATGACAAAGGCCAGCAGAGTGCCCACAGCCATACCGATCAGTGCCGCGGCCTTCGTATCCATTACAGCGTAGAAGAAGAATCCGAAGGCAGACATACCTACGAAGACAACCAGCCAGGTGATGATTTCTTCTGCGGCCCGGAACAACATGGAATCGCCCACGTGTTCCAGTTTGGCACGGCTGTAGAGCAGTGCAGACAGCAGGAGGAAAGCAAGACCGATCATCAGGTAGGTGAGAAGATGTCCCGGTCCGAACCATTCGCCGCCATCTTCAATCATAGAAAGGATCGGGTTGGTGTCGAAAAGGAAGTCTGCCATCCAGTCCGGCATGTCGTAGAAGCCAGCCAGGAAGTTTTCACAGTAGAACCAGGTGAGCCAGATAACCAGCGGCAGAATTCCGAAAAAGATGCCGCAGAGGAGCACATGCATGACTGCAGTACCTGCCAGAACCCCTGCCAGGATAAAGATGCCGTAAAAGAAGGTAATTACAGATACCGATGTGGCACCATAGAGCAGGGAATGACCAGGCTGACCTGTGATGATCAGATAAATCAGAGTCATGGCTGCAGGCGGCAGGATACACATGGACCAGCCGGTCAGAGTCTGGGACCAGAAGATTTTGCCGCGGCTGAATGGCTGGGCATGTATAGCGATGGCGTAGTTTGGGCTGTGAAGATAGTGCATCATCACGATGGAGCCTACCAGCGGTGCTGCAATCAGCAAAAACACGAAGACAACATTCCAGTTCATGAGACAGTCTTCCAGGTACCAGTGGTTCGGGTCTGTCAGGTAGTGCGGATTCATGATCAGCGGGAAGATGCCCGCCATGAAGTAAGCGATAAAGGACAGTGCCGGCAGGTACCAGTACATTTTATAGTTTTCTTTGATTAAGGCCTTCGAAAGGCCAATCTGCAGTTTAGCTTTCATCTGCGGCACCCCCTTTGCGCGCAATCGGCTGCAGCCTATCCGGTGTGTGGCCGGTGAGCTTTTCGATAAAGATTTCTTCCATAGAGACAGGCAGCAGCTCCAGCAGGTCCCCTTCGAAGACCATACGGCCGCCTGCCAGAATTCCTATATAGTTGCACACATCTTCCATTTCCTTGGCATTATGGCTGGACACCAGAACGGTCATTTCCCGGTCTGCCACATCGTTCATGACATAGTGCCAGAGCTTGTGGCGGACGATTGGATCCAGCCCGTCTACCGGTTCGTCCAGAATCAGATAATCCGGAGTAGAGGCCAGTGCCAGGCAGAATGCAGCCTGCTTTTTCATCCCCTTGGAAAACTTGCCGATGTTTGCCTTCGGATTCAGACCGAAATCGGTATACATCTCTTCAAACCGCTGCTGGTTCCAAAGATGATAGATCCCTTTGTAATATGTGCCCATCTGGAGCAGGTTATAACTCCGGAAGAAGAATAAATCATCCGGAATCACTGCCACGCGGGCCTTCAGTGCTTCATTGCCGCTGATTTCCTGTCCATCGATGGTGATGGTGCCTTCATCCTGCACAAGGAGTCCGGCCAGGTGTTTAATAATGGTGGTTTTTCCGGCGCCGTTCAGGCCCATCAGTCCGTAGACAGAGCCTTTCGGTACAGTCAGACTGAAATCGTCCAGCACCCGGTACTCCCCAAAGTGTTTGGTAACGTGTTCGAGTTTAATCATAGTCTTGTCTCCTTTCTTCGATGATGGTCATGGCAATCTCTTTTGCTTCCTCATGGGTCAGTCCCAGATAAAGAAGCTGGCGGAAGGCTTCATCCAGTGCTTCCCTGGCTGCTTTCAGATCGCGTGGATCTGCCTGAATCTGGCTTGTATCTGCCACAAAGGTTCCCACACCGGTGGTGGTGTAGATATAGCCCTGTCGTTCCAGTTCCCGGTAGGCTTTCTGAACCGTATTCGGGTTCACTGTGATCTGTTTGGAAAGATCACGTACCGATGGCAGCTTCTCACCGGCAGACAGTGTCCCTGTCATAATCAGTTCTTTCAGGTTATCCATGACCTGTTCGTAGATGGATTTTCGACTTTTCAGGTCTAATTGAAACATCAAAATCCCCCTTTCTGTTAATCCCTCTTGTGTATTAAGTGTACCATGCGACATAGTACGCTGTCAACAGTTATTTTATGTGATGATTTTGTGAAAAAAAACAGGGAAAACCACTTGAAACGACATAAGATTTCTGTCATAA
>JAFYNS010000139.1 GCA_017556505.1 Bacillota bacterium
CATCTTTTCTGCTCGAATGCATACTGATTTTAATTTCAAACACCCCCTGTTTATCAGAATACACTTCTACCTTCATTAATATTTTACACTATCAATTGATAGTGTGTCAAGCCCGCAAAAAATAAAACAGGCGGCAGCCAAAAGTCTACCGCCATCGTGTCTAAACCTGACAACTACTTTATGATTTTCCTCACCCATCCAAACTTAAAAACGTATTCAAACCATTTCTTCCGCCGAGCGGCCTTCCGGGCTTTTTTCTCAGCTTTTTCACGTTTCTGTTCCTCCAGCCGGCGGGACCGCATCAGCTTTTCTCCTTCGTACTTCAGAACCTGCCGGTGAAGATCCTCTGCTTCCCTGGCAAAGGCCGGTCCCCTGCTCCGAAGCTCCTCGACGCAGGCTTTCTGCAGATCATTGAACATCTCCGCGGTCTCAAACTCCAGACCGAATCTCCAGATGTTTCGGGGATTTTTCTTCCGCTCAGACGCCAGATACACGTCGATGGCTTTCAGCGCAGTCAGGCAGTCGGATTTTGCCTGGTTCTGGATGATGTAACGGATGGTGCCATTCAGCCGCTCGTTCTCCGACGGCGAGGGCGTGCGGGTCCGTTTCACATAAGGCGCAGCATCGTCAGCACCATTTATAATCTCGTAATCTATGAAACTGTCAAAAAGGTCACGGCGGCCGTTATGGTTCCAGTCGGGCATGATTATTCTCCCTTCCAACCACCTTCTCCACGTCCTCTGCGGTCAGTTCCAGCAGTTCCTCTGTAGTCAGGTCAGGGTCTGACACCAGGCGGTTTGCCTGGGCGTTGATGATGTTTTCGAAGATGTTACGCACATCACGGCCGTTACCGAAGTTGTCGTCACGCTCAGCATACATTCGGTCGAAGCATTCACGCAGCATCGCCTGCGCATCCGGCCCAACCTGGTAACCGTTGTTCTTGCACTGCAGCAGGAAAATCTTTTCCATCTCTTCCCCTGTGTAATCCGGGAAGTTGAAATACTTATTAAATCTGGACTTGAGCCCCGGGTTGGAATCGATAAACTTGTGCATCAGATCATCATAGCCGGCCACGATAACCACCAGATCATCACGATGATCCTCCATAGCCTTCAAAATGGTAGAAATACATTCTTTGCCGTATCCGTCCTGCTCATCCTGAGCCAGAGAATAAGCCTCGTCGATAAACAGCACACCGCCCATGGCCTCCTCGATGACCTCAGCAGTTTTGATGGCAGTCTGACCAAGGAACCCGGCAACCAGTCTGCTCCGGTCCACCTCCACCAGATGACCGGAAGACAGAACCCCAATCTTCTGATAAAGCTTGGCCAGGAGGCGGGCCACCGTGGTTTTGCCGGTACCCGGATTGCCGGAGAACACCAGATGATAGGAAATGTCCGCAGTCTTCAGTCCCCGCTCCGCACGCACCTGATTGATCTTCACGAAATTAATCAGAGTATGTATATCCTGCTTCACCATGTCCAGCCCAACCAGACTGTCTAGCTCCGCCAGCAGTTCTTCCAGGCTGCGGGGATCTTCTTCCGCCTCGCGGTCAGCGCCGCGCTCCTGCTCCGTCACAGTCTCAGGCTCCGATTCTTCCTCCGCTTTTGCAATGAAATCCTTCCACCACGCATCATCCAGATTATCCGCATCAAGGAGATTAACGCCTTCGAACTTATCCTTCACAGGCTCGTCCTCGAAAGAATCATCCTCGAAATCTTCTTCCGCCGGTTCAGATTCCGCATCAGTCACGGTCACCTGAAACTCCTCTTTCCAGGACTTAATCGCCCGGTCAAACTGATCCTCATCCATCAGTTCATCGGCCAGCAGACGAGCTTTCAGCACACTGAGCAAAACATCTTCTTCCGAGGTTTCCCCGTCTTCTTCACGTTCCGCCAGAAACGGCAGTTTTCCCTCTTCCTCCAGCTTGTAAAGCACCGCAGCCATGTGCTTGCAGTGCTCACCGTCCTCTTCTGCGTAAGGACAGGTGCAGGACATTTTGCGCACACGAAGCCCCCCGGCCTCGATGGAGACTTTGTAGGTTTCAGAACCCTCCACTTCTGCGCTGCAGGCGATGCAGCCATCACCGTTTATGGAGACAGCCAGGGTGTTCAGAGATCGGATTTTGCCAGACTGATAATAGTCCAGGCCCCGCTCCAGAATTCGGCTATGAAATTCTTTTTTCCAGTCGTACATTCTCCATCCTCCTACAGCAGTGATGACCGCGGCGCGATGCGAACTTCCACCGCAGAAATATATTCATCCTCAGGCAGGTGAACATAACAGTCGAAGGTCACCACTTCGCCCTCATATTTACAACGAAGCACCGCATGACCATACCCCATCAGTTCCCCATCCCGGTTGTATGCCATGACGAAAATCAGGTTGTCTTTCTCCCGCGGTTCCACCTCTGCTTCACCGGTAACCAGGAAAGAAACACGGCCGGAATACCAGCCATCCCTTCTGAGGGACAGTCGGAGACTTCGGATGCCAAGCTGCTTTTCCACCTCTTTCGACCGCTTGATCAAAGAGGCAGGCAGCTTCTGGTCTTCTGCGATTGCCGCAACAGGAACCGCCTCATCTGCCTCCAGATTATCCAGACCGGCTTCACGGCTGCCAAAGAGGGTGATACCGCAGGTGGTTCTCCACCACTGCAGCACGGAATCCAGAGTTTCGCTGTCCATGGTTCCTTCTCTCTGCAGGGCTTCCTTCAGCTTTTCCAGAAAAATCTTTTCGCTGCACTCTTTTCTCATCCCAAACACCTTTCTCCTAACAGTTTACGGTAATCCGTACCTTTAATACATCTTTCATCTTTTTTTCGGACACATAGAAATCGATTTCAAAAGGATATCCCTGGAAGAAGCAGGCTCTGTCAATATAGGAAGAAACCAGACCATCTCCGTAACATGAACTTTCTTTCTGCTCGATAATGTCGCCATCCCGGTCATACAGGATACCTTCCAGGTAGAATGATTCCGCCAGGTTATCGCCTGCATAAATCTGCCCCTGAATGTTCAGGTCTCCCTCTGCACTGGTAACATAGAGTTTCAGTTCTGTAATTCCCGCACGTTCCATGGAAGCACGGTCAATTTCCACGATTTCCTCCGGAATGCGGAACCGGCTGCGGAACCCGAAAGACGTCTTTCCAGCCTTCTGCGAATGGTGCTGTGCATCATCCAAGTCTGCAGTTCCATCAGCCTTCAGCCGGTATTCCACTGTGGCACCGTAACGATTGTATGTGAATTTACCGGCAGGAACTGCACCGGATTTCACCCGTCGCTTGGTCAGCATGTATTCGTTATAGAAGTCCATATGCACCATACGGATGGCTTCAATTTCGTTAGCCTCCTCCGGCGTGCAGTCACCGTTAACAAAGGCCATGTCCGTCAGGAAAGAAACCAGACCATCCACGAATGTACGGCAGATGGAAGGATCTCTATCCCCTGCTGCAACCGTCAGCTGTACAAAAGCCGGCAGCATTGGAATCACCGGCTTTGCTGCAGCCTGTGCCATGAAATCACAAATGTCCTCTTCAGACATTTCTTCCCCTTCCGTCATCAAAGCCAGAGCCGGGATATAGTCCTCATGGAATCCAGGCTGAGCACTCCAAACACGCATGACCATGATAGACATGCGGGAACGGAATACACGCAGCGCATCCTCCTGATTCGCAGATACACTGCAGATGGAGGAGAGGGCATCAAATTGTTTTTTTAAAGAATTGAAATCGGTCATGTGGTACCTCAGTTTATATCTCAATTGTTAGTATTTAAGCATTCTTCTTTCTGAACTCACTTAAATGTTTATTAATTTTTTCAAGACTCTTCTGCGTAGATGCATACTCCTTTTTCAGTTGATCCGTTTTCTTAATTGACGCTCTGACGTTCTTTGCACATTTATCCTTTTCATATTTAGATGCATCACCTTCAATTGCATCACAATGTATCTGAGATAAATGCAAAGTTTCCGCTTCTTGATTTACAATTTCTTCCTCAATAAACTTTAATCGTTCAATACATTTATCTTTCAACTCTTGCTCAATGAGATTTTCATACCGCTGTTCGTTGCCTTTTATGCAGTAAAAATGTGGACACGCAAACTCAGCACATGCATAAGGACGTCCTTCACGAATTTCACCATCTCTTAAACAATAATCAATTAAAGCACAATAGTACATGCATTGAGTTTTTTCTTTA
>JAFYNS010000014.1 GCA_017556505.1 Bacillota bacterium
GGAATACGGACGTGGAGAAGGCGCTGTATTTTGCCAAGAAGGCAGCAGAACTGGCACCATGTTATTATGTGCCGGGAAACCACGAAAACCGGATTCCGGAAGCATATGAACAGCTGAAAACGGGACTCAGGGAAAACGGCGTAATCATACTGGAAAACGAGGCTGTGGAGCTGGAACGGGACGGTAAGGTTATCACTCTGATGGGTGTTCTGGATCCGATTTTCAACGTGGGAAAGACGGATGAGGCAGGAAATATACTGGAAGACGAGAGAGCGGTTATGGAAGGGCAGCTGAAGAACCTGGACAGTCTGAACCGCTTCACCATCCTTCTCTCCCACCGGCCTGAAATGCTGGATATATATGCTGCGGCAGGTATCAATCTGGTATTCACCGGTCATGCTCACGGAGGACAGTGGCGTCTGCCTGGGCTTGGAGGCATTATTGCGCCTGGACAGGGCTTCTTCCCTGCGTATACGGAGGGCGCCCATACTGCAGGTGATACCACCATGTATGTGAGCCGCGGGCTGGGAAACAGTCTGATGCCGATTCGGATTTTCAACCGGCCGGAGCTGGTTGTGGTTGAATTATGCCATGAAATAGGGTAGAATGGTTCTGCATGTGTTTAAAATCGTGAAAATTGAGGTGTTTTATGAACAATAATGATTCTGGCTTACAGATCAGTAAGAAATCCTTCTTCTCTTCTGTATTCATCCTGCTGCTCCTGATGATTGGGGCAGGGATTCTGACTCACGTGATTCCAAGCGGTGCCTTCGAGCGCACCATGATTGACGGCAAAGAAGCCATCGTTCCGGGTACTTTCGCCTTCACAGAGGCTGGCGGCTATCCGGTATGGAGATGGTTCACGGCTCCTTTTGAAGTGCTGTGGAGCGATGACGCTGTAACCGTTATCATGATTATCGCCTTCATCTGCATCATCGGCGGCGTGTTCTGCGCTCTGGACAAGTCCGGTATGCTGAAGTATATCATGAACGGCCTGGTTCGCCGTTTTGAAAATTCCAAGTACAAGCTGATGGCTATGCTGACCCTGTTCTTCATGCTTTTTGGTTCCGTATTCGGCATCTTCGAAGAACTGGTGGCACTGGTTCCAATCGTAATCGTACTGTCTCACGCTCTGGGCTGGGACTCCATGACCGGTCTGGGGATGAGTGCTCTGGCAGCGGGCTTTGGCTTCTCAGCTGCGACTCTGAATCCGTTTACCCTGGGCGTGGCACAGGAAATTGCAGGTCTGCCTGCATTCTCCGGCGTGGCTTTTCGTATTCTGGTCTTCGTCATCTGCTACGCAATTCTGTACGGGTTCCTGTACCGCTATGCGCACAAGATTGAAAAGGATCCGACTAAGTCCCCTGTCTATGAAGAGGACCTGAAGCAGAAAGAAAAGTACGCAAACATTGCGGCCATCGAAGCTCTGCCAAACGAACAGTATCTGGGCAAAACCGTGAAGATTTTCGCATCTTCCCTGGTTCTGGTTATCGCATACATTGTAGCAGGTTTCTTTGTTCCGGCTCTGTCCGCAGTTTCTCTGCCGGTTATGGCGGTACTGTTCCTCATCGGCGGTCTTCTCGCGGCAAAGGCTTCCCATTACGGCGGCAACATCGGCAAGGACTTTATCTCCGGCATCGGCGGCATCGCACCGTCTGCTCTGCTGATTATGATGGCCATGTCCGTAAAGCTGATTATCACCAACGGTGGTATCATGGATACCATCTTATACTATGTTTCTGAAGTTGTAGCAGAAATGGGTGCTTATGGTGCATCCATCATGATTTTCCTGCTGGTGCTGACTCTGAACTTTTTCGTAAGTTCCGGATCCGCCAAAGCATTCCTGCTGATTCCGATTATCGCACCTCTGGCTGAGCTGGTTGGCCTGTCCAAGCAGGTGGCTGTACAGGCATTCTGCTTCGGTGACGGTTTCACCAACATGCTCTATCCGACCAATGCACTGCTGATGATTACTCTGGGTCTGACTGTGGTAAGCTATCCGAAGTGGTTCAAGTGGTCCATCCCTCTGCAGCTGTTCATGCTGCTGGTAAACTGCGGCCTGCTGGTGCTGGCTGTGGCAATCGGATACGGAATGTAAACTGAATAAAGAGAATTTGATCAGGCAGGTAATGCAGCAGGTATGCTGCGTTACCTGTTTTTTTATACTGCAGAAAGCAAGAATTATTAAAACCCGGGCTGAAAATAATGCTATACTTTCTTGGGGAGAGGAGATGAGCAGATGAACAATCATACAGTTGACATGGAAACTGTTATTGAATACATAGAAAACCATCTTGACGGAAAGCTGAATCTGGAACAGGTTGCTGAAGCGGTTCATTACTCCAGGTATCATCTGCATCGCAAGTTTACCGGTACAGTGGGCATGACCGTTCATGACTATGTTCAGCGCCGTCAGCTGACAGAAGCGGCGAAACTGCTGGTGTTTTCAGATAAGCCGATTATGGAAATTGCGTTTATGTGCGGATATGAAAGTCAGCAGTCTTTTTCTGGCGCCTTTAAATCCATGTATAAGGTTCCTCCTGCAAAGTATCGGGACAGCGGAACATTTTATCCATTGCAGCTGCGGTTTACTTTACATGAAACTTCGATAAAGCACACGTTTGCAAAGTCGGATATCCGTATGGCGCAGAAGTCGGACCTTTCGGACTGGATGGACCTGATGCGGCTTGTAATAGACGGTTATCCGGTTATGAATGAAATGGATTATCTGAACGAGATTACAAAGTGTATTGAAGAACAGCGGGCACTGGTTTTAAAGGCCGAAAATCTTCTGATTGGAGCAATGGCATTTTCCTATCTCGAAGGCAGTATTGAGTTTTTAGGTGTGCATCCGCAATATCGGAATCAGGGAATTCAGAAAGTATTTCTGGATGCACTTCTGGAAGACTATCTTCAGGGAAAAGAAATCAGTATGACCACGTACCGTGAGGGCGATAAAGCGGATACCGGACATCGGGATATTTTGAAAAGGATGGGGTTTGCAGAACAGGAACTGTTGACAGAATTTGGATATCCAACACAGCGTTTTGTACTCCCACTGAAAAAGACGGAGGATACAGCCAAATGACCAGAGCAGTGAATCCAAAAGATACAACAAGAGAATCGGCTTATGAACTTTGGATGAAGGCACCAAATCCAATGGTCACCTTTTTTAAAACCATGGATGTGACCAATCTGATTCGTGTATCGAAAAAGAAAAATATGAAATTTAATATGCTTCTTGATTACTGCATTGGAAGAGCGGCGGCACCTGTAAAAGAATTTTATCTCCTTCCGGTCGGTGAAAAACTTATGGAATACGATACACTTGCTGTCAACACGATTGTAAAAAACGGAGACGGAGAAGTGAGTTCCTGCGATATCCTGTACAACGCAAATCTGGAGAAATTCAATGAAGAGTATCTGAAATATACAGCCCTGGTATCTGAGACTGCTGAAGACAGGGATCTGTCAGAACGCTGCATGGTAATCGGTACCTCCGCAATCCTGGACACAGAGATTGACGGTGCGGTTGGCATGAACAGCGGCATATTTAATAACCCATTTATAATCTGGGGAAAATATCGAAAAAAAGGGTTCAGATACTACCTTCCTGTATCGTTTCAGTTTCATCATACACAGATGGATGGTGCTCATGCGGGCAGATTTCTGGAGAATCTGCAAAATGAGATAAACCGGCTGTAAAAAAGAGAATGTAAAGTTTTGTTGCACAATTGTAACGCTTATGCGGTAGTATTTCTCTGCTGCATCTGATAGAATGAGATCATCCGAATCAAAGGAGGATTTCAACATGAAGTTATCAGATAAAATTATAAAGCTCAGGAAGTCCCGGGGCTGGTCACAGGAGGAGTTTGCTGAGAAACTGAACGTTTCCCGGCAGGCAGTCAGCCGCTGGGAAAACGGCACAGCGCTTCCGGATGCAAATAATATTCTTCAGCTGAGCAAACTGTTTGCGGTGAGTGCGGACTATTTGTTAAATGAGGATTGCGGCAGTGATGAACCCGTTCATGCTGCGAAGGAAGTCAATGCGGCGGCAGCAGCTGAGAAGAAAAAGGAGTCGAAGCTTTATCTCGTGGCATCCATTGCCTTTGCTTTCGCAGGCTTGATATGGCTGTTCATGGCGATTGATAACCTGAACCTTACGCATGCCATTTTAGCCATCGGCAATGCAGCCCTTTCCGGTATTAATCTGTACCTTTATGAAAGAGGCAGGAAAAAAGATAGAAAACAATCATGATCAAAGCAGGTTCTGCGGAATACTTTCGCAGAACCTGTTTTTTTGTTGTTATGCGTGTTATAATAGAGTCAAACTCTGGTGAAGTTGCACTATCGTGCAGAGAATCCGGGAAAAACTGAAATTGTATGGCCTGAACAGGCTGAATAAGGAGAGATATCATGCCTCATGCTGAAGTAAAATGTTTTGCAGGAAGAACGGAAGAACAGAAAAGACTGTGCGCGGAAAGAATTGCGGAAGTGATTGCTGAAACCCTGGGATGCGAGACCTCCGGTGTATCCGTTGCCATTAAAGAAGTAGAAAAAGGTGAGTGGAAAGCGGAAGTCTGGGATAAAGTGATCGTTCCTGACCGCGAATTCCTCTATAAAGAACCGGGATATTCCTACGAAGAAGACTAATAATGCTGCAGCGTTTCTCCCATGACACCAATCGTGTCATAGGTGTGACGCTGCGGTTCTTTTTTTCTATGATGGATTTCGTTATCCTGAATTCAGCAAATTGCTGAAAGGAAAGGAAGCGAAAGATGAAGAAGAAAGAAAGAAATACACTCATCCGCGGAACAGGCCTGCTTACAGCCTTCGCAGTCTGGACTCTGCTGATTCAGACAGTAGATGTGCAGCCGGCAGGGGTGAAGGGAACGGATATCGGGTTTGCAGGGCTGAATACCTGGTTCCACCAGCTGACAGGTGTTCACATGAACCTTTACGTGGTTACCGACTGGCTGGGACTGGTACCGGTCTTTGTCTGCATGGTGTTTGCAGTGCTCGGCCTCTGCCAGCTGATCCGGCGGAAAAGTCTGCTGAAAGTTGACCCGGATATTCTTCTTCTCGGGGTATACTATATTGTGGTAATCGGCTGCTATCTGGCCTTCGAGATGATCCCCATAAACTACCGGCCAATTCTGATTGAGGGCAGGATGGAAGCCTCATACCCTTCCTCCACCACGCTGCTGGTACTGGCTGTGATGCCGACTTTGGTCTGGCAGGTGCGGAACCGTGCAGGCCTTGCAAAATACCGGCACCCGCTGTGTTTTGCTGCAGCCATGTTTTCGGTCTTCATGGTGGTGGGCAGGCTGATTTCCGGAGTGCACTGGCTTACGGATATCGTGGGTGCAGTCTTGCTCAGCGGAGGACTTTATGGTATATATAAGGCAGGTGCAGAAACATGGAGAAAAGAGGAGGTGTGAGGCATGGATTTTGGCGGGAAACTGCAGGAACTGAGAAAGAGCCGGGGCATGACCCAGGAGGAACTGGCGGAAGCCCTGTTTGTATCTAGAACAGCAGTCTCCAAGTGGGAATCGGGCCGGGGATACCCCAGTATCGACTCTCTGAAAGAAATCTCAGCCTTCTTTGATGTCACCATCGACGAACTGCTGACGGGAGAACGGCTTCTTTCCATCGCAGAGCGGGAGAAGAAGGAAAGCATGAAGCATCTCTGCGACCAGCTTCTTGGGGCAGCGGATCTGCTGGCAGTGACACTTATGGTGCTGCCTTTGTACCCGAAGACAGTGGACGGATTCGTCTATTCGGTGAATCTGTTTCACTATGCAGAAACGTCCGAATTTAACCGGATGATTTACTGGGGGCTGTTCCTGGGATTGGTGGTGCTGGGAATTATAAAACTGATTATCACGCAGCAGGGAACAGGAAAAGGACAGAAAGCTGTCACCTATACATCCATGGCAGCTGGTATGGCAGCAGTGCTTTTTCTGGCACTTGCCAGGGAAGCCTATGCGGTAACTGTAGCATTCCTGCTGCTGGCGCTGAAGGCCGTGCTGTGGTATCAAAGAAAGGAATAGAAGAGGGAATTTCTTTCTTTTATTTCCAGCCGGTCCGTGGTATACTGAATAATGATGAACCCCGCGGCGGCGGTGAAGCCGGATGGAAATGTTTTGCGGGGAAAAAGGGGGAAATGAATTATGAAAAAGAAGAATGGTTTAGCCAAGAGAATCTTACCGTGGGCTCTGCTGGCCGCTTTCAGCGCGCTGGTATTCTATTATGACGAAAACGGAAGAATCATCGAAGACTAAGAGGAATCAAAGATGGCTTTGTTCAATAAAAAATCACCCTGGGAAAAAGAGTGGGAAGACCTGCTGAAAAAAGAGTCGAAATTTGCTGAAAAGCGGCAGGCGGGTCCGACCAGCGTGCTCATTAACAAACTGGACCGTTTCGTGCCTGAGAAGCTGTCCGGTACTTTGAATGCGGCTTTTTTCAAGGGTTTTGAGATGATTTTTGAAAAGGGAACCGGTGTCATCGAGAAGACCTATAATAAACAGCAGAAGGAAAAGGATTTTCAGATTAATACCTATGCGGCGGAGCTGGGGGCTGACCGCAAGTCGGTGCGTAAATTTACCAAACAGGCAAAATCCGCTAAGGCTGCCAATCTTCTGGTGTCTACCGTAGAAGGTGTGGGCCTGGGACTGGTAGGGGCCGGAATTCCGGACATTCCGCTGTTTATCGCCATGCTGCTGAAGAGTGTGTATGAAATTGCTTTGAGTTACGGTTATCGTTATGATACGGAGGAAGAGAAGGTTTTCATTCTCCGCATGATTCAGGTGGCCATGCTGGATGACGAGGCCTTTCTTCAGGCAAACATGGAGTTCAATGATCTGATTGACCAGATTGTGGCTGACGGCGACAGTCTGGAAGGTTACCGTGTGGACAAAACCGCGCAGATGCGTGCTACTTCCGAAGCCCTGTCTGCCGAGATGATGTATACCAAATTCCTGCAGGGGACCATGATTATCGGTATGGCAGGAGGTATCTTTGATCCGATTTATATCAACCGGATCAGTGATTATGCGGTGCTCAAGTACCGAAGACGATTTTTACGGAAAAATATGCCGTAGAAATATAATGTGAGTTCGTAACCATCCTCACATTAAACAAAACTAAGGAGAATTAAAAATGAAAGAGAAAAAAATTGGTGTGAAAGACCTGACGACAGCAGGTCTGATTGCGGCGCTGTACGTGATTTTAACCTTGTTTGCACAGATGCTGGGACTGGCCAGCGGGGTGATTCAGCTCCGTATTTCGGAGGCTCTGACCATACTGCCAATCTTTACGGCAGCAGCTGTGCCGGGGCTGGCCATCGGATGTTTCCTGGCAAACTTCATCACCGGCTGTGCGGCCTGGGATGTGGTGTTTGGAACGGTGGCAACTTTGCTTGGTGCCCTGGGAACCCGTATCATCGGACGGCGTGTACCGGTGCTGGGACCTGTATTTCCGATTGTGGCGAACTGTCTGATTGTACCTCCGGTGCTGATGTATGTATATGGTGCCGAAGAGGCTTACTGGTTCCTGGTGGTGACTGTGGGAATCGGGGAAATCCTGTCCTGCGGTGTGCTGGGCTGGATGCTGTATAAGGCGCTGAAGCGGACCACTTTATTTTAACTGAATTTGAAATGGAGAGACTGGCTGAGAGGCCAGTCTTTTTCGTGCGGGATTTTAAACGCTGCACGCTAAGTGGTTTGGAAATCATGAAATAGCGTGCGGGATTTCAAACGCTGCACGCTAAACTCACAAAATATATCCGTTTGGCGTGCGGGCGATGGAGATTTTTCTGGTTTCAGAGGGGGTTATGACCAATATTGCAGCAAAGGTGCACGCTAATTTGAGAAAAAAGGCGTATTCAGCGTGCAAAAGAAGGTTACGGCAGTGAAACCGAAGATGAGTCTGCACACTAAAAAGGTAATAACGGAGGAAATAGCGTGCAGCGACCTGAATCAGAGCAGAAATTCAGCAAAAACCCCTTGACCCTTACGTTACGTCATAGTGTATGGTATACTTACCACAGGACAGAAGGAGGTTGGTGAGAATATGAAGAAACTGACGGTCAGTGAAGTGAGCCGCATGAGCGGGGTGAGCGTACGCACTCTGCACCATTATGACCAGATTGGTCTGCTGAAGCCGGCAGAATTGACGGAAGCCGGGTACCGGCTTTACGGCGAGACGGAACTGGAGCGGCTTCAGCAGATTCTGTTCTTCCGGGAGCTGGAGTTTCCGCTGCAGGATATCGGCAAAATCGTCAACAGCAGCAGTTTCGACCGGAACAAGGCCCTGGATCAGCAGATCGAGCTGCTGGAGATGAAGAAAGAACATCTGGAAAACCTTCTTTTATACGCCCGTGGAATCAGAATGACAGGAGTGAAACATATGGATTTTACAGCGTTTGATACGAAAAAAATGGATGAGTATGCCCGCGAAGCCAGGGAACAGTGGGGCAAGTCTGAAGCCTATAAAGAATTCGAAGAAAAAACGAAAGACTGGACAGAGAAGACTGCTTCCGGAATCGCAGGGGAAATGATGGCGATTTTCGGTGAATTTGGTCAAATCATGTCGAACGGTACAGAACCAAACCATGAGGATGCACAGGCTCTGGTTCAGAAACTGCGCAGCTTCATCACCGACAATATGTATACCTGCACCCCGCAGATTCTGGCATGTCTCGGTCAGATGTATACGGGCGACGGCCGCTTTGCAGAAAACATCGATAAGGCAGGCGGCGCGGGATGTGCGGATTTTGCAGGGAAGGCTATCGAAGTTTACTGCAGAAACTGCGACAAATAAATAAAATCAAAAGTTGCCCCTGGATGCAAAAAGTGTTAAAATAAAATTTGGCGGAATTTGTATTTCGGGGGTTATTTATTATGAAAAAATTAAAAAAATCAGCATATAGTTATGTTCTGATGATGGGACATCTCTGCGCAGACCTGGGCGGCGGCGCACTGCCGGCAATTCTGCCTTTCCTCATGGTGCAGAAGGGCCTGACTTACACACAGACGGCAGGTCTGACCTTTGCACTGAGCAGCGTGGGATCCATCATTCAGCCTCTCTTCGGCAACATGGCCGACAAGCACGCACGTCCGTGGCTCATGACTCTGGGAATTCTCATGGCGGGCTGCGGTATTTCCATGCTGGGCTTTGTGGACAGTTACTGGATCATGTTTGCACTGGTACTCTTTAACGGTATCGGTGCAGCTATTTTCCATCCGGACGGCGGACGTATGGCCAACTATGTATCCGGAAAGAATAAGGGGAAGGGCATCAGCCTCTTCTCTGTAGGCGGAAACATGGGCGGTGCAGCAGGTCCTATGGTGGCTGTAGCAGGGATTACCCTCATGGGCGGTGACCTGCGCGGTACCGGTCTTCTGGCAGTTCCGGTTCTGCTGATGGCAGGCTTCATGTGGACACAGCACGGGCGGCTGGAAGAATTTGCGGCGGAAGGAATCCAGGCTACCAAGGCGGCTATGGCATCCGGACAGAAGGATGACTGGAAGGCATTCCTGAAGCTGACCGGAGTTGCGTTCCTGCGTTCCATTATCACCGTAGGCATGAGCACCTTCGTACCGATGTTCTACATGAACGTACTGATGCAGTCTGAAGCATTATCCGGCTCCATCACGACTCTGTGGGCTCTGGCCGGTGCCTGTGCAACCCTGATGGGCGGCTATCTGGCTGACCGTTTCGGCTTCAGCAAAACCATCCGTTTCGGTCTGCTGATGCTGACTCCATGTCTGGCCGTATTTGCGCTGTCCCGCTCCGTGGTACTGTGTACCATTCTGGTGATTCCATGCGCTATTTTCCTGAACTTTGCTTTCAGCCCGTCTGTAGCTCTGGGACAGAAGTTCGTACCGAACCATATCGGCCTGGCTTCCGGTATCACCATGGGACTGGCAAACAGCTTCGGCGGCGTGGTTTCTCCAGTTCTGGGCAAAATCGCTGACACAAACGGTCTGCCGCTTGTTATGTGGATTATCGTAGGTGTAGCGGCACTGGCATGCGTCGGTTCCTTCTTTATCACAGATCCGAAGGAATTTACACAAGAAGAAAATTAAAAAAACGGGTACACTATACCTGCAGCAGAGATTTGCTGCAGGTATTTTTTATGAAAAAAGGTTTGACAGAAATCCGAGTTAATGTTAAAGTGGAAAATAGTTAAAAAATTTGAACTATTTTTCTAAATGAAACAAGAGGGATATAAAAATGGAAAACAAGGACATGAATATAGAACAGAAAATTCTGAACGCTAAGAAGCAGGCAGAACAGGTTATCGAAAACCTGAATACCAGCAGGAACAAGTATGTTGCATACAAAGAAAGCCGTCCCGTATGGACACTGAAACAGATGATGGAAACCAGCACTTTGCTTTACGGGGAAAAGACTGCATTCATGCAGAAGTTCCACAAGGATGAGGGGTATACTGAAATTTCTTACAATCAGGCCATGGATGACATCAACGGATTGGGTACTGCACTGATGAAGCGCGGACAGACGGGCAAGCGTATCGGTGTAATCGGTGAAAACTGCTACCAGTGGGCAGTCAGCTATCTGGCTGCAGTATGCGGCACCGGTGTAGTGGTGCCTCTGGATAAGGAGCTGGGTCCAAGAGAACTGAAGCAGCTGATTATTGAAGCGGAAGTAACCACAATCCTGTTTATGGAAAAGTTCGAAAAGATCTTCCGTAACATGGCAGAAAGCGGTGAGACCAATCTGGAGCTGCTGATAAACATGAATGCAGAAGCATCTGCAGAGGGCGTACTGAGCTGGACTGAGCTGGTGGAAGAAGGCCGCCAGATGGTAAAGGAAGGAGAACGATGTTTCCTGGATGCACAGATTGATCCGGATGCCATGAGTATTCTTCTGTTTACTTCCGGCACTACCGGCATCGCCAAGGGTGTAATGCTCTGCCACCGCAATATCTGTGATAATCTAATGGTGGCTCCGACTCTGGTAAAAGTCCATCCGGAAGATATTTTCTTCTCTGTACTGCCGATTCATCATACTTATGAATGTACCTGTGGTTTCCTGATGCCCCTGTATAAGGGTGCGTCCATCGCTTACTGTGAAGGTCTGAAATACATCGTAAAGAACCTGCAGGAAGTAAAGCCTACCATCTTCCTGGGAGTTCCGCTGATTGTGGAAACTCTATATAAGAGTATCATTAAGAATATCAGAAAGGGCGGCAAAGAAGGCCTGGTGGAAAAGGTAATGAAAGCAAACCGCCTGACTTCCAAAGTGGGTTTGGACCTGAACCGGAAACTGCTGAAGGATATCTATAAGGTATTCGGCGGCCGGATGCGTATTATCATTTCTGGCGGTGCAGCCATTGATCCGGATATTCTGACCTTCTTCAATGACCTGGGCTTCATTGCAATCCAGGGATACGGCCTGACTGAATGCGCTCCGATGGCAGCTCTGAATCCGGGCAGTCACAAGTTTATGCGCAATGCTTCTGTAGGCCATCTGCTGCCGGGAATGGAAGTGAAAATCACCGATGCGGACGAAAACGGAATCGGGGAAATCTGCCTGAAGGGCCGAAATATCATGATGGGTTATTACAATATGCCGGAAGCATCTGCAGAAGTTCTGAAGGATGGATGGTTCCATACCGGTGACCTGGGTTATGTGGATTCTGAAAACTTTATCTATATCACAGGAAGAAAGAAGAATGTTATCATTACTGCCAATGGAAAGAACGTATTCCCCGAAGAACTGGAATACCTGCTGGGCAAAATCCCTTATGTAGCGGAGTCCCTGGTCTGGGCCGGTACAGAGGAAGGCAGCTCCAATAACGATGTGATTGCGGCAACCATCATTCCGGACAAGGAAGAAGTGGCACTGGCTCTTGGAGAAGAAAAGGCTGCAGATTCTGCTGAAGTGGAAAAGCTGCTGTGGGCAGAAGTGGATAAGATCAACAAGACTCTGCCGCTGTTCAAACGAATTCAGAAGATTAACCTGAGAGAGGCAGATTTTGAAAAGACTACAGCGAAGAAGATTAAACGTTTCGTAGAAAGCAATAAATAAAAATAAGTTTTGAAGAGGGCGGAGCAATCTGCCCTTTTTGTTTGCGGTGAAAGGGCTTCTGTGGTATAATTATCGTGATAAAGTATGTAATCCAAAGGGTATTGAAAAAAGGATTGGAGAAAGCATATGGACAGAAGACATTATTACAGAGCGCTTGGTGTGCGGGAAGGAGCCAGTACCGCAGATATAAAGAAGGCCTACGACAGGCATATGCGCCGTCTGGCATTGCCGGACTATGCCGATGACCCGGAATACGTGGCACGGAAGAAGGACCAGATCCGTCATGCCTACAACGTGCTGGTGGGTGGAGCTGCACCGGCTACGAAAGCGCAGAGAGACGCACATTTTGAGAAGTGGAAGGATGCTGAAGATGCCGGCGAAGACGGCATGAACAAGCTGAAGCGGAAGTTTGAGCGTCATGCGAAAAACTGCGAGGCGAAGGACCCTGTTCTGGAACTTCCGGAAGGACTGGAAGATCTGAAGACCATGCTGGGAGGTTTGCTGAATCATGTGCGGGAAGGTGCAGGGGAAAGCAAAGACAGCGGAAACGGCAATGCCAGACTGGCAAAAATCATCGTTTCTGCGGTTCTCAGCCTGTCTATCTTCAGTTCCCTGATAACTGCCTGCGGTTCCATGATTATGAACATCGCAGATGATTTTTCTTTCCAGCAGGCCACACCGGAGTATGCGGTGCAGGAACTGGAACCTGCAGAGCATGTACTTGACCCTGAGGCTGTTAAATGGATGGATCACATCGCAGAAAACTGCCATCTCTATGACTTCTACGGAAATCTGGATATGAGTTTCCGGGATGAGTATATCGAAGGCGTGGAATGGGAGCCGAGTGATGAGACTGCCGGAGAAATCTGGAGCGAAATGACAGATCTGGCTTTCTATCTGGGTATGTACAGCAATGCGGATGTGGTCTGGTATATTACAGGCGATGAAAACTTCTACTGGGAAACCGATGATTTTGGAAATGCGGCCATGATTGCCATGCTGATGAATCCGCCGGAATACGAAGAAATCGCAGGCGGCACCAACCTTTACAGTGACGAGGTGATTTTAAACTATGCAGATTATCTGCGGTTCCTGGGAGATGTTGCAGAAGACCAGACGGAGGATATTATGGGCGAAGCACCGCCGTTATATTAATCATAAAAGGAGACACATATGAAATTTGATGATATTGTACCGGTTCGGTACGTGGACGATGCTCTGCTGATTCTGGATCAGACCAGACTGCCGGGCGAAGAAGTATATATTGGAATGGAAACCAAGGAAGACGTGTGGGATGCCATTTTCAAGCTGAAAGTGAGAGGTGCTCCTGCTATCGGTGTGGCTGCTGCATGGGGGCTGTATATTTCCGTGCGGAATCTGGAGGCTGAGACTGCGGCAGATTTTGCGGTGCAGGTAAAGGATGTGGCGGATTACCTCAACTCTTCCCGTCCGACTGCGGTGAACCTGTCCTGGGCGCTGAAGCGGATGGTGAAGACCATGGAAGACTACCTGGAAGGCTGTGAAGCCGCACCGGGAAATGATGAAGAACGCAAGATCCACTGGACCAGGGAAGTTCTGAAAGCAGAAGCGCGCCGCATTCACGAAGAAGACGTGGCAGCCTGCAAGGCCATGGGTGAACACGGACTCTCTCTGCTGAAACCGGGCATGGGGATTCTGACCCACTGCAATGCAGGAACCATCGCAACAGCCAAGTACGGCACCTGCCTGGCTCCGCTGTACCTGGGACACGA
>JAFYNS010000140.1 GCA_017556505.1 Bacillota bacterium
ACTGGTATTAGACAGAGATACCATGCAGTACAAGAACATCGTAGCATCCAAATTCTCCCAGATGATTTATGACGGACTGTGGTTCACTCCGCTGAGAGAAGCCATCTCCGCATTCGTAGACAAGACTCAGGAAGAAATCACCGGTACTGTAAAGATGAAGCTCTATAAGGGTAATGCAATTGCCGCAGCATCCAAGTCTATCTACTCCCTGTACAGTGAAGAATATGCAACCTTCTCCGCTGACGAAGTTTACAACCAGTTTGACGCTGAAGGTTTCATCAACCTGTTCTCTCTGCCGCTGAAGATCCGTGCAATCCAGAAAGAACAGAGAGAAGGCGGTTCCAAGTACAAGGACAAGCTGGAAATGAAGGTTGTAAAGGGCATCGACTTCATCGAATAATCACGACTTATTTCTAAGGAGGAACATACATACAATGAAGCTTTGGAAAGGCAGATTTGCAAAAGAAGAAAACACCGCGGCCAATGACTTTAACTCTTCGACATCCTTTGACAGCCGTATGTGGAAACAGGACATTACCGGCAGCATGGCACACGCCGCAATGCTGGGAAAACAGGGCATCATTACAAAAGCGGAATCGGAACAGATTATCGCAGGTCTCAAGACAATCTATGCAGATATTGATGCCGGAACACTTACCTACGAACCGGAAGACGAAGACATTCATATGTTCGTGGAACGGGTTCTCACTCAGAGAATCGGCACTGTGGGCAAGAAGCTCCATACTGCACGTTCCAGAAATGACCAGGTCGCACTGGACTTCCGTATGTACCAGAAAGAACTGATTGGAAATATCGACGGGGAGCTCACCCAGCTCCTCGCCGTATTATACAAACTGGCAGAAGAAAACAAGGAAACCGTACTTCCGGGCTTTACTCACCTGCAGAAGGCACAGCCTGTACTCCTGGCACACCACCTGCTGGCCTACTACAATATGTTTACCCGTGACAGCCAGCGTTTCGCAGACTGTTTCAAGCGGACAGACTATATGCCGCTGGGCGCAGGCGCTCTGGCCGGCACAACTTATAACACTGACCGTTTCTTCGTACAGGAGCAGCTGGGATTCGAAAACATCTGCACCAACAGCATGGATGCAGTCAGCGACAGAGATTTTGCGCTGGAATTCCTCAGCTGTGCATCCATCACCATGATGCATCTGTCCAGACTTTGCGAAGAGCTGATTCTGTGGTGCAGCCCGGACTTTGGCTTCATCGAAATGGATGACAGCTACTCCACCGGAAGCAGCATCATGCCGCAGAAGAAGAATCCGGACATGGCAGAACTGATCCGTGGCAAAACCGGCCGTGTTTACGGTGACCTGATGGGTCTGCTGACTGTAATGAAAGGACTGCCGCTGGCCTATAACAAGGACATGCAGGAAGACAAGGAACCAGTCTTCGACGCAGCTGACACACTGATTGCCTGCCTGCAGATGATGATTGGCATGCTGTCCACCCTGACTGTCAACGTGGATAAGATGGCCGCCTCCACAAAATCCGGCTTCATGAACGCCACCGACGCAGCAGACTATCTGGTTTCCAAGGGTCTGGCATTCCGTGACTGCCATGAAATCATCGGCAAACTGGTGCTCCACTGTATCCAGACAGGACGGGCACTGGAAGACCTGCCGCTCTCCGAACTGAAGCAGTTCTCCGAAGTATTCGAAGAAGATATTTACGAAAACATCGATATCAAGACCTGCATCAAGGCGAAGAAGTCCTACGGTTCCACCTCCTACGAAAGCGTAAAAACACAGCTTTCCGATATCAAAGCAAAGATGGGTTATTAAACCCTATACTTCCATAACACCCATAATAAAAATGCCTGCAGCTCCCCTGCAGGTGTTTTTATTTCAAAAAACACTTGACATTCCGAGTCACGTGTAGCATAATTGCAGTCAGTTAAATATTTTCCTGTGAAGCCTGCGGAATCTTTCCGGAAACCGTTGGCGGAGGAACTCTGGAGAATCCCGCTTCGAGCGGGTGCCGAAGGTGCAAGGAGAAGACCGTTCATGAAGGCCGGCTCCGAATCTCTCAGGCAAAAGGACAGAAGTACGCAGAACCGTTTTTCGCGAGGACGGTCTATATGCACATACTGCCGCATTCTTCAGAGCTGTTGATTTCATCAACAGCTTTTTTTATTACCAGAAGAATAAAGGAGAAC
The DNA here is from genome assembly GCA_017556505.1 of Bacillota bacterium. Classification (GTDB taxonomy): domain Bacteria; phylum Bacillota; class Clostridia; order Peptostreptococcales; family Anaerovoracaceae; genus RGIG7179. The sequence continues at coordinate 2,183 of JAFYNS010000140.1, forward strand.
GCTTACAATGGACACACTTTTAAAAATCGTACAGACCATCAATCTGTACTTATCTGACTATATCCTGATTATCATGCTGCTGGGCTGCGGTATTTACTTCACCATCCGCACCCGCTTCGTGCAGATCCGCTGCTTTGGCGAAGGTATGCGCCGTGTATTCGGCAGCTTCAGTTTAAAGGGAATTCAGCAGGACGGCGGCATGAGTTCCTTCCAGGCGCTGGCCACAGCCATCGCCGCACAGGTTGGCACCGGAAACATCGTGGGAGCGTCCGGTGCGATTCTGACGGGGGGACCCGGCGCCATCTTCTGGATGTGGGTGATTGCATTCTTTGGCATGGCAACTGTATACGCTGAAGCCGTACTGGCACAGCAGACTCGTGTGGTCAGCAAGGACGGATCCATTGCCGGCGGACCGGTATACTACATTCTGAAAGCATTCCGCGGAGGCTTCGGCAAGTTCCTTGCACTGTTCTTCGCTGTTGCAGCAACCCTTGCCCTTGGATTCATGGGTGCTATGGTGCAGGCCAATTCCATCGGCGAAGCTTGTTTCACCGCCTTCGGAATCCCTACATGGGTAACAGGCCTTGCAGTCTGCCTCCTGGCAGGAATCATCTTCATCGGCGGTTCTGACCGCACGGCTGCAGTAATGGAAAAACTGGTTCCTTTAATGGCCGGTTTATATCTCATCGGCGGCGTATTCCTGCTTGCCATGAGAATAAAATATATTCCTGAAACAGTAGGTATGATTTTCAAGTACGCATTCATGCCGCAGGCCATCATCGGCGGAAGCATCGGCCATGCGCTGAAAACAGCGGTAAGCCAGGGTGCCAAACGCGGACTCTTCTCCAACGAAGCAGGTATGGGGTCTAC
>JAFYNS010000141.1 GCA_017556505.1 Bacillota bacterium
CAGCCACAAGTTCTACTCTGCCGCTGTGATAAATTCAATTTAATTCTTCTATCTCCCGTGTTCTCCCGATCATCAGCACTCAGCCCCCTTGTTTTATTATTATTTACATGATAACCTGTTTTTATTCAGCGGTCAACCCCTATTTTTACCCAGTATACCGCTGATTAAAGTGGCGTTTTCGTGTTTTATTCAGCGGTGTACCCCTGTTTTTACCCTCCACACCGCTTATTAAAGTATCGCCATCGTTATTCCGCGCAATTTTAAAAGCACACAGAATTTCACTCCCGTGTGCTTTTCACTCAGACTCTGTATTCTTTTTAGCTGAACAGATCTCTTATCTTTTCTGCGAAGCTGCTCTTCTTCTGGTAGCAGTCTTCTGTTACAGCCTTACCCATTTCTTCGATAGCCTTCTTCTGTTTGTGATTCAGCTTGGTCGGTACTTCCAGGTTTACCTTTACGTACAGGTCGCCCATCTTGTCGCTGCGCAGATTCTTCACGCCCTTGTTCTTCAGGCGGAAGGTAGTGCCAGGCTGTGTGCCGGCAGGAACCTTATAGGAAACCTTGCCTTCCAGAGTTGGAACGGTAATGTCTGCACCCAGAGCTGCCTGGTCGAAGCTGATTGGAATTTCCAGATACAGATCGCTGCCGGAACGCTTGAACATCTTATGCGGCTTCACATTGAGAACGATGTACAGATCACCGTTCGGACCGCCGTTGACACCTGGTTCACCCTGACCGCGGATTGGAATTACGCTTTCGTTATCCACACCGGCAGGAATGTCCACTGCAATCTTCACAGACCTGCGAACCTTGCCGGAACCCTTGCAGTCATCACAAGGAGATTCATTAATCTGGCCGGTACCGCCGCAGTTTCCGCACTGGGTCACAGACTGGAACTGGCCGAATGGTGTTCTCTGTACGGATGCCACCTGGCCGGAACCGTTGCAGACCGGACAGGTCTTCTTGGATGTACCAGGCTTGGTGCCTTCACCGTTACAGGTTTCACATTTTACATACTTGCTGATTTCAATTTCTTTCTTGCAGCCGAAAGCAGCCTCCTCGAAAGTAATGCTGATAGCTTTCTGCAGGTCTGCACCCTTTCTAGGACCGTTATTTCTTCTCTGCTGGCCGCCAAAACCACCGAATCCACCGCCGCCGGTGAACATGTCGAAAATATCCTCAAAACCGCCGAATCCGCCGAAACCGCCGAATCCGCCTGCTCCGCCGCCAAAGCCGGCATTCGGATCTACCCCCGCATGACCGAATCGGTCATACTTGGATTTTTTGTCAGGGTCAGACAGAACGCCATACGCTTCGTTGACTTCCTTGAATTTTTCTTCTGCTTCCTTATTGTCCGGATTGCGGTCAGGATGGTATTTCATGGCCATCTTACGGAAGGCTTTCTTTATTTCATCGTCGCTTGCACCCTTCTGCAGGCCAAGGACTTCGTAATAGTCACGTTTTTCTGCCATATTTGATTACTCCAATATACACATAAAAGCCCGGCACGCAAGGGATACCCCTACGCGCCAGGACTTTAAGATTCAATATTTTGCCGTGAGGCACCGATTAGTCTACTACTTCGTAGTCAGCGTCAACCACGTTGTCGCCTGCAGGACCAGCCTGTGCACCGCCGCCGAAGCCTGCGCCGCCCATTCCGCCAGCCATGTTCGGGTCAAAGCCCGCACCTGCGCCTGCTGCACCCTGTGCTGCCTGCGCCTGTTCGTACAGCTTAGTGGAGATCAGGTGGAACTGTTCAGTCAGAGCATCAGTCTTTTCCTTGATCTGTTCTGCAGTACCGTTGTTCAGAACTGCCTGCAGTTCATCCTTAGCCGCTGTAATCTGATTCTTTTCTTCTTCAGAGATCTTGCCTTCCAGTTCCTTCAGAGACTTTTCAGTTTCGTAAATCAGACCTTCTGCGTGGTTTCTGATTTCTACTTCTTCCTTTCTCTTCTTGTCTTCTTCAGCATACTGCTCTGCTTCCTTTACCTTAGCCTGGATTTCTTCATCGCTCAGCTTAGTGGAGGAAGTGATGGTGATTCTCTGTTCCTTACCGGTACCCATGTCCTTAGCGGATACGTTTACGATACCGTTGGCGTCGATGTCGAAGGTTACTTCGATCTGAGGAATACCACGAGGAGCTGGTGCAATACCTGTCAGCTGGAATCTGCCCAGAGTGATATTGCCTGCAGCCATTTCTCTTTCACCCTGCATTACGTGGATGTCTACTGCAGTCTGGTTGTCAGCTGCGGTGGAGAAGATCTGGCTTCTCTTAGTAGGAATGGTAGTGTTTCTTTCGATCAGTCTGGTTGCTACGCCGCCCAGAGTTTCGATGGACAGGGACAGTGGAGTTACGTCCAGCAGCAGAATGTCGTTTACTTCACCAGTCAGTACGCCTGCCTGGATTGCAGCACCAGCAGCTACACATTCGTCAGGGTTAATACCCTTGAACGGTTCCTTACCGGTTACTCTCTTTACAGCTTCCTGTACTGCAGGGATTCTTGTGGAACCGCCTACCAGGATAACCTTATCGATATCGGAGTTGGAAACGCCTGCGTCAGCCATAGCCTTTCTCATTGGTTCGATGGTTTTTTCTACCAGGTGAGCAGTCAGCTGTTCAAACTTGGCTCTGGTGATGTCCATGTTCATGTGCAGAGGACCGTCAGCAGTTACAGTAATGAACGGCAGGTTCACGTTGGTAGTCATTGCGCTGGACAGTTCCTTCTTAGCCTTTTCAGCAGCTTCCTTCAGTCTCTGGTGAGCCATCTTGTCAGCTCTCAGGTCTACGCCGTTTTCCTTAGCAAAAGTATCTGCCAGGTAGTTCAGCAGTGCAGCGTCGAAGTCGTCACCACCCAGGTGAGTGTCACCGTTGGTAGCCAGTACTGCAAAAGTACCTTCTGCCAGTTCCAGGATGGATACGTCGAATGTACCGCCGCCCAGGTCGTAGATCAGAATCTTGTGTTCGCCTTCTTCCTTATCCAGACCGTAAGCCAGGGAAGCAGCAGTTGGTTCGTTTACGATTCTCTTAACATCCAGACCTGCAATTCTGCCGGCATCCTTGGTTGCCTGCTTCTGTGCGTCGGAGAAGTATGCAGGAACTGTGATAACTGCTTCAGTTACCTTTTCGCCCAGGTAGCTTTCAGCATCGTTCTTCAGCTTGGTCAGAATCATTGCAGAGATGTCCTGCGGAGTGTATTCCTTGCCATCTACAGTTACCTTGTAAGCTTCACCCATATGTCTCTTAATGGACGCGATAGTTCTGTCAGGGTTTGTGATTGCCTGTCTCTTTGCAGTTTCACCAACCAGTCTTTCGCCGTTCTTGGCGAAACCAACTACGGATGGAGTTGTTCTATTGCCTTCTGCGTTAGCGATTACTACAGGTTCGCCGCCTTCCAGTACTGCTACGCAAGAGTTTGTTGTTCCTAAGTCGATACCAATTACTTTAGCCATTTTTCTATTCCTCCTGAAAATATAAATTCACTAATTTGCAACTTTGACCATGGAAGGTCTGATTACTTTATTATTTAATGTATACCCCTTCTGCAGGACGCAGGATACTTTACCGCTTTCGAATTCGTCGGTGTCTTCCATCATCACTGCATTGTGGAAATTCGGGTCAAATTCCTGGCCCAGGGCTTCGATTTCCTTTACTCCTGCTTTTTCGAGCACACCCTGGAACTGTTTGAAAATCAGGTTCATGCCCTCCACAAAGCTGTCGCCTTCCTGGCCTAAGGCCAGTGCCCGTTCAAAATTGTCTATTACATTAAGCAGTTCGCTGACGATTTTTTCGTTGGCGAATGCATAAATGTCGCTCTTTTCCTTTTCTGTTCTTCTCTTGAAATTCTGGAAATCAGCCATGAGACGCATGTACTTCATGTTCAGTGCTTCGTCTTCTGCAGACATTTCTTTCTTTTCTTCAGCCGGCGCTTCCGCTGCCTCTTCTTCCTGAGCTGTTTCCGCAGTTTCAGCCTGGATTTCTTCTTCCTGCAGGCCGTCCTGCTTCACTTCTTCACTCATCCTCGTTTCCTCCGCCTTCTAATTTAAATACATTGTTCAGATTATCGGTCAGATATTCGATAATCGAAGTGACTTCACCGTACTGCATACGGGTCGGTCCGATGACACCGATTTTGCCAACCATCTTGCCGTCCACGTGATAGGTGGCGGTAATCAGGGAACAGTCCTGCATAATGTCATCTGCATTTTCCTCCCCGATGGTTACGATGATGCCGTCTTCACGTTCCAGGAGCTTTCTGGTGAAATCTTCCTTCTGACTGAGCATGTTCAGGAAGCTTCTCGCCTTACCCAGATCATTGTACTCCGGAATGTCGAAGATATTGGTCAGACCCTCCATATACAGGTTGACGTTGAGCATATCTTCCAGAGTCTTCATGAAGTTCGGCATTACGTTGGCAGCCAGGCCGCTCATGGCCGTAATATCGGTTTCCACATCTTCTATAATGTTAAGGGTCAGGGCCTCACTGATGGTCTTGCCCTTATAGTTGTAAGTCATGGTCTTGGCCAGAAGCTGCAGGCTCTCTTCCGTGTACGGAACTTTCATCCGCAGCGCCTGATTGGAAATCTTACCGCTTTCTGCGACGATCATCAGTACCACAGTGTGCTCATCCACCGGCAGGAGATTGATAAACTTCAGTGTATCATTGTTCTGAGCCGGGGTCATGGCAAAGGATGTCAGATTGGTAATCTCCGACAGCACCGCTGCTGCGTGCTCAATGGTCTTTTCGAACTCATTGACGCTGCCCTGCAGTCTCTGTGCGATAACCAGCTTTTCTTCACCGGACAGTTCCTTCTTTTCCATCAAAGCATTTACGTACAGTCTGTACGCCTTATCTGACGGAACTCTGCCGGCAGAGGTGTGCGGGTGTGTCAGGTAACCCATCTCCTCCAGGTCTGCCATCTCGTTTCGGATGGTAGCCGGGCTGATGCCAAGGTCATATTTCTTAGACAGGGTTCTGGAGCCAACCGGTTCAGCAGATCTTACATAGTCGCTGATGATGGCCTGCAAAATCTTCAGTTTGCGTTCGCTTAAATCCATTGCTCTGCCTCCTTCTTTCGTTCTCGTTGTTAGCACTCATTTTAGTGGAGTGCTAATCACAATATATAAGATACACCCTTTACCCCTGAAAGTCAACCAAAATTACAAGTTTTTTTATGTGAATTTTATGTGTTGTTTGCACATACCAAAGTATCACAAAACCGCTGAAAAAGTATCACTTTGGGATACAAAATCATTCATTTGGGGATACTTTCAGTATGCCTGCTCCAATAAAAAATACCATCAGAAAATGTTTCCAATGGTATTAAAGGATATTCAATAAAATCTACAGCCGCACTGTAATACGTGTTCCGAACTCCGGACGGGTCAGAATTTCAATATGGCCGCTGTGGGCATCTACAATCCACTTGGCGATGGAAAGCCCCAGTCCCGTGCCGCCTTCCGCACTGTTTCTGGCACTGTCAGACCGGTAAAACCGTTCGAAGACATGTACCACTTCCGATGATTCCATGCCGACACCTTCATCCTGCACCGAATAGAATGGGCGGCCTGCCGCAGAAGCTTGCTTACCGGCTGCCGCATCCCCCGCTGCCGGTGCCAGACCAGCCTTCAGCGTAATCGTATTGCCCGTTTCAGAATATTTTGCCGCGTTCTGCACGAAAATCCGCATGGACTGTTTCAGCATGGCGGGATCACAGGATACCTGCACCGACGAGCCATCCTCTGGTCCGATAAACCGGTATTCGTGCTTTTCATCAATCATAGCGGATTCTTCCATCACATCCCGGACCATCTCAGCCAAATCGCAGTTTTCGAAATGAAGGGTGTTCCGTCCACTGTCTCCCCGTGCCAGGAAAAGAAGCTGCTCCACCAGTTCTTTCATGTGTTCCGATTCATTCTTCAAAGCCTCGATGGACTCCCGGAGGACCTGTTCATCGTCTTTTCCCCACCGGTCCAGCATGTTCACATACCCCTGAATCACCGCAATCGGTGTCCGCAGTTCATGGGACGCATCAGACACAAAGCGTTCCTGCTGGATGTGGTTTTCCCGCATCCGGTCCAGCAGATTGTTGATAGCAATTTCCAGACTCTGCAGCTCCTTATCCCCGGTAACCACCCTTGCATCCGGGGCCTCCGGATTCAGTCTGCTGATGGCTGCTTCCATGGTCTTCAGATTGGCTCCCGATCTGGTGGTCCGTGCCAGTTCATCGGTACGGACAGCGACATCATGAAGGGGTTTCATCTTACGGCGGATCATTCCCACTGAAAACAAGTTGGTGATGAGATACAGTCCCTCTACCAGTGCGAGAGCCACTGTGGGGATTTTGCAGAGTGTCAGAAACGGCAGAAGCAGAAACTCATAAGTTTTGCCGGATGCTGCAGTCAGCACCCAGGCCGCTGACTCCAGCGTATTCCGGTTCAGAATGTCACGGTCCGTAATTTCCACACCCGCTGGAACCTGCTGCTCACACCAGACGAAGAATGCCAGAACCACCGCCCCCACCAGTACCAGATCCAGCACCAGCAGGTGGGAGAATTCACGCATCCAGAACTCGAAGTTAATGCTGCGGGCAATGGATGAAAGTCCTCCTTTATTCCTTGATGACATAACCAACACCTCTCACAGTATGAATCAGCTTGATGCCGAACCGGTCATCGATTTTTGAACGGATGTAACGGACGTAAACATCGATGATGTTGGTTTCACCAACATAGTCGTAGCCACAGACCAGATTTATCAGATTTTCACGGTTCATGACCACATTCCGATTGGTCATAAGTACACGGACCAGTTCATACTCACGGTGAGTCAGCTCGATGAGTTCCCCCTGGCAAGTTACTTCATGACGGTCGGTATCCAGTGTCACATCACAGACGGTTATCTGGTTTGTCTGCGGATGACTGCCTCCGGATTTCTTGAGGGCTACACGGATTCGGGCCAGAAGTTCCTCGATAGCGAAAGGTTTGGTGATATAATCGTCTGCCCCCGCATCAAGGCCGGACACCTTATCCATTACCGCATCACGGGCCGTCAGCATGATGACCGGTACCTGAGACTCCTTACGCAGGCGGCGCAGCACCTCCAGACCGTTCAGCTCCGGCAGCATCACATCCAGCAGCACCAGGTCAATTCCTCCCTGCAGTGCCAGTTCCAGTCCATCCCGGCCATTAAAAGCTTTCTTCACTTCATAGCCCTCATGGACCAGTTCCAATTCCGTAAACCGTGCGATTTTTTCTTCGTCTTCTATGAGCAAAATCTTCTTCGCCATACTTTTCTCCCTATACAAAGCAGCGGTGAAGCACGCCCCACCGCCTTACTGTTTTCTTTACTTACTAAATTCCTGCTTAATGTTTTCAGCTGCTTCTGCCGCCTTTTCGCAGGCTGTATTCACATCAACCGCCTGTGTAATGGCTCCCCGAAAACTGTATTTGAAGCCAAAGAACAGCCCCACTACCAGCACCGGTACCGTCAGCCAAAAGGCAAGGACCAGAAGCAGAACCATAACCAGCACCGGTAAAGTCGCCAGTTCTTCACTGCCCTTACTTATAATAAAGAAGTTCTCGCAGCCCTTCTTCACCAGTTTTCCACACCATTTTACGAATTTTTTTACCTGATCTCCGAATGTTTCCTTCGATGCTGCCTCATAATGCTGGGATGCCTGCTGAAAGGCATCAGAGTCCGCTGATTCTTCTTTCGTGGTATACACGGAAACCTCCGGTTTTTTTATCTTGCCCTGACTTTCCAGATACACCAGTGCATCCAGCACATCACCGCCTGCTGCATCCAGAGCTGCTTTCGCTTCTTCGTAAGTTACTCCTGTTTTTTCTCTTATCTTTTCTACTTTTTCCAGCTGATCCATATTCTTACCTCCTTCTGTAAGTATACAATACCACATATTCATTAATACCAGAGGAACGGAAGATTAAGATTGGATTAATATAATATAAATTTATTTCATTTCAATGATCCGGTCGCTCACATGCTCCACCATAGGCAAATCATGGGAAATAATCAGCATGGTCAGATGCCGTTCTTCATGGAGTTTCTTCAGCAGGTGGATAATCTGAGACTGAATCGACACATCCAGGGAG
>JAFYNS010000142.1 GCA_017556505.1 Bacillota bacterium
CGTAAGGCTTCATCTGCTTCAGTGCATTCTCTTTCGCCGCTATATTGGTTTCCAGCCGCTGTATTGCCTCCTGCAAAACACGTTTATATTTCAGCTCATTTATAAGCCAGCTGTGATTTTCATTAAGGTAGATGGGATTGGCTTGATTGGGCAGTTTGTGATAGTACTGATTTCGGCCATGATTTCTATGCCGCTGCAGGTATCCCGGGGGACACTGCGCAAGCCGTGTGCGAAACTGCTGAAGCAAACGCTTTTCATATTGCAGGACTTCACCAATATTAGCCTCAAAACACCTCATATGGGGGTAAAATTCCAAGGAATCCATGCGTTTTCGGCCTTTTGGGGGCATTATGTAAACTAAATTACCCCCATGAACCTTGCACGCGCAGAACCTTGCACGCAAAAACGGAGCAAAATTCCATAGAATTCTGCTCCGTTATAGATTTCCATATAAATTTATCCCAGCACTTCCTGTGCATAATATACTGTCGCCATGGCGTCCTTGGCATAGTGGTCGGCATGGATCATTTCGGCGTACTGTTCGGTGAGAACAGCCCCCCCTACCACAACGCGGCAGTCCGGTTTCTTTTCGGACAGCAGCCTGATGGTTTCTTCCATGCTTGTGACAGTGGTGGTCATCAGTGCGCTGAGGCCAACCAGCTTCACGTCGCCTTCCACCGCAGCTTCCACGATGGCTTCCGGCGGTACGTCCTTGCCCAGGTCGCAGACATCGTAACCATAGTTTTCCAGAAGAACTTTCACGATGTTCTTACCGATGTCGTGAATGTCTCCCTTCACAGTGGCGATGATGATTTTCCCCTTCTTCTCCTGGCCGGAAGCACCGGAAGCGTCCATGGCACCGCGGACTGCCTCGAAGGCGGATTTTGCGGCTTCTGCACTCATGAGGAGCTGCGGCAGGAATACGGTTCCCGCTTCAAAGCCTTTGCCCACAATGTCCAGAGCCGGTACCAGCTGCTGGTTGATCAGTTCCAGCGGCGGAATGGTCTTTACCAGTTCTGCGGCGATGTGACCGGCCTGGTCCTTCATGCCTTTGACGATGGCACGTTCCAGGTCGGAGCCGGAAGCCGCAGGAGCCACAGCCGCACCAGCACCAGCACCAGCCGGCACAGAACCTGCAGTCGGAGCCACAGTGTTGGCATAGTTTTCGATGTATGCAGCGCAGTTTTCATCCTTGCCGGTGAGGGCACGGTATGCATGGTAGGCCTGCAGCATACCATCTGCGTTGGTATTTAAGATTGCACAGTCAAGGCCCGCTGCCAGAGCCTGTGCATAGAAGTTTGCATTGATAATGTCACGTCGAGGCAGACCGAAGGAAATGTTGGAAACACCTAAAGAAGTGCGTACGCCCAGACCTTCCTTTACCATCTGCAGTGCCTTCAGCGTGGTCACAGCGCCCTGCGGATCGGAGCTGATGGTCATGCAGAGAACGTCCATGACGATGTCTTTGCGGGAAATGCCGTAGGATTCGGCAGTCTTTACGATTTTTTCTGCGATGGCATAACGGCCTTCTGCAGTAGATGGAATACCGGACTCATCCAGAGTCAGACCCACTACCACGCCGCCGTACTTCTTCACCAGAGGGAAGACTGCGTCCATGGATTCCTGCTTGCCGTTTACGGAGTTGATCATGGCCTTGCCGTTGTAGTAACGGAGAGCCGCTTCCATAGCTTCCACGTTGGAAGTGTCAATCTGCAGCGGCAGGTCGATGACACTCTGCACTTCACGTACTACGTCCAGAATCATGGCAGTTTCATCGATTTCCGGCAGGCCTACATTGATGTCCAGAATCTGAGCCCCCTTGTCCTGCTGTCCGAAGCCTTCCTGCAGAATGTAGTCCATATCGTGGTCGCGGAGAGCCTGCTTGAAGCGGGACTTGCCGGTCGGATTGATACGTTCGCCGATGATGATCGGGTCATCTGCGATTTCCACCGCATGGGTGTAAGAAGACACCACGGTTCTTTCCTTGTCGGTCAGAGGTTTTGGTACGATATCGCCGCACTCTGCCACCAGGCAGCGGATGTGTGCCGGTGTGGTGCCGCAGCAGCCGCCCAGCAGCCATGCACCGTCTTCTGCGAAGTCACGCATCTTCTTCGCAAAATCTTCTGCGCTGATGTCGTATACGGTCTGACCCTTTTCCTGTCTCGGCAGGCCTGCGTTGGGCTGAATGATGACAGGAACGGATGCCACTCTCAGGAAGTCAGCAACCACCTGTTCCAGCTGGAAGGGTCCCAGACCGCAGTTTACACCCAAAGCATCTACGCCCAGACCTTCCAGCAGAGCCACCACGGCTTCCACATTGCCGCCGGTGAGCATTTTGCCGCCCTGATCGAAGGTGACCGTTGCAAATACAGGCAGGGAAGTGTTTTCTTTGGCTGCCAGAACCGCAGCCTTCACTTCCAGGGTGTCGGACATTGTTTCAATATGAATGAAGTCAGCGCCGCCTTCTTCGGCAGCTACCACAATTTCTTTAAAGATATCATAAGCATCGTCGAAGGACAGGTCACCTAGAGGCTGCAGCAGCTTGCCGGTCGGTGCCACGTCGGCAGCAACGAAAATCGAACGGCCCTGTGCTGCACCCACTTCCTCTGCTACCTGGCGTGCATTGGCGATGCCCTGCTTTACCAGCTGCTCCACGGTATACCCGGTGCCTGCCACCTTCAGGCGGTTGGCCCCGAACATATTGGTCAGGATAATGTCCGCACCGGCCTCTGCATACTGACGGTGTACATCCACAATATCCTCCGGACGGGTGAAGTTCCACACATCAGTGTTTTCACCAGGGGTCATGCCCTTAGTCTGCAGCATGCTGCCCATTCCCCCGTCGAAGAAGAGAATCTTCTTTCCTAATGCTTCTAAAATGTTATATTTCATGTTCTAAACGTTCCTCCTGTAAATACAGTCTGTTTTCGTGCAGGCTTCGCAGCCGTGAACGTGGCACCGGTGTTTCTGTGCCTTCGGTCCGGCCGGCTGCCCGGATGTTCCGTCTGCTGCGGTATCCTCTGCCAGATGGGCAATCCCCATCACTGCTGTCACCGATTTGGTCGGTGTGAGCATGCCGCCGTCGGTCAAGGTGACGCCGATCTGCCGCGGCAGATCTAAAAGGTTCACCATGTCTTTCTGGTGCCCTATGTCAAAATCCCCATACCCCGGTGAAAACCGCGGCCGCAAGGTTTTCTTTTCTTTATTTAAGTCTTCTTCCAGCTGGGCCTGGCATCGGTCGCAGTACTCCTCAATAAAGGCAGTGGCTGCCGCTTCCATGAGGGCTCCCTGGCTGATGTCCCGGCGGGAATACTGGCTGATGAGCCGGTCTGCCTCTGCCCCCAGTGTGGCTGAAAACAGCATCACTTCCTCACAGTCTCTCAGGTTGACGGTCAGAGAACGGCTGGTGACATCCAGTGCCCCACCAAAATGCAGACTGCCGTCCGACGCGCTGAGCGAAAAGATTTTGCGGGTAAAGCGAGGACGGCAGACACGGTTCAGCTCGGCAAAAGCCCGTTCCAG
>JAFYNS010000143.1 GCA_017556505.1 Bacillota bacterium
AGGCTTAAAATTGCCTGTAAATTCACAATTTCTGTAGCCGCCTGTGCCACTGTCGGATACTGCTTTGCCAGACATTTTAAATATTTTAAATCTTTTTCTCTCATATCCACCATCCTTTTATTATCATTTTTCGAAATCATTCCAAACAGCTGTATTTCTATAGAAATGTATCCATAACTTTTCCTCTCAACTTGTGATACATCAACAATGCTTACTTATGAATATACTGAATCGCACCGATGTCCAGGCCACGAACAGGCTGGCACGCAATTACCAGACTCGCATCCTTGTCTACTTCACGGCTGAGTACCATCTTCTGCTGGTTACCGCCGGACAGGGAGCCGATGTTCTGTTTTGCACTGGTTGCACGAACGTCAAAGTGTCCCATCAGATAATCTGTCTGTTCGTTCAGTTTCTTATGATTAATGATACCATTCTTTACATATTTGTCAGAGAACTGAGTTCCCAGCAAGTAGTTGTCAGTAATGGAGAATCCGGAAAGGATTGCTCTGGCATGACGGTCAGAAGGGATGTAGCCAATACCCTTGGCACAGCGCTTCTTTGTGTTCCAGTGGGTGATATCGTCGCCCAGGAAGGTAATGCTGCCCTCGCGGCACTTCATCAGACCCATGATCATCTCTTCCAGCTGCTGCTGACCGTTGCCTTCTACTCCTGCAATCCCTACGATTTCACCGGCGTGAATATCGAAGGATACGGTATTTTCAGCATTTGGTAATAAACGGATGTCCTTCAGAGACAGTACCACATCGCCTGTTTCCACCGCAGGACGTTCCATGTCGAAGGATACTTCACGGCCCACCATCAGGTTCGCAAAATCTGAAGCTTCTCTGCCCTCTGTCTCCACCGTACAGACAGACTGACCGGCACGAAGAACAGTTACACGGTCTGCAACTGCCTTGGTTTCATTCAGCTTATGTGTAATGAAGACGATGGTCTTGCCTTCCTTTTTCATGTCTCTCAAAATGTCCAGAAGCTGAAGTACTTCCGGAGGAGAAAGAACTGCAGTCGGTTCGTCCAGAATGATAATGTTGGCACCACGGTACAGCGTCTTCAGAATTTCAACTCGCTGCTTCATACCAACAGATAACTCAGAAACTTTCTGCGTTACGTCCAGACCGAAATTATACTGGTCCGACAGCTTCTGAACTGCTGCGATACTTTCTTTTTTAGGGATAGAAAATTTGCCCAGTTCATTTCCTACTACAACGTTTTCCCAAACAGTCAGTGCATCAACCAGCATAAAATGCTGATGTACCATACCCAGACCCAGATGGAACGCATTCAATGCGGAATGATTGGTAACTTCCTGATCATTAATTCGAATTGTACCTGCTTCAGGCTTATACAGGCCAAACAGCACATTCATCAATGTGGTTTTGCCTGCACCGTTTTCCCCCAGCAGACAGTGAATTTCACCTGTCTTTATCTGAAGGTTAATATCTTTATTGGCATAGAAATCACCGAACTTTTTCGTGATTCCCAGCATTTCTACTGCATACATTTGTTACACCTCTTATGCATCGTTTAGTCCGTATCTCGTGGCAGACTTCAATACGGCTTCTTAATCTTATCCCAGATAATGACTAAGAAGCAGCATCGAAAGGACGCTGCCTCTGTCGTTAAACGCTGTTACAGTTCCTGCAGATGCAGGAACTCTAACCCGTTGTAAATTACAAATTAGTTGAAGTTTGCAGGAACTTCGATTTCACCGCTGATAACCTTAGCTTCCAGGTCAGCCAGCTGTGCTACGATTTCTTCGGAAACCTGGATGTTGGAACCTTCCAGAGTATAACCGATACCGCCCTGTTCCAGACCCAGAACTACTTCTTCGCCCAGTGCCAGAGTACCTTCTGCAGCATTCTTAACGATTTCAAAAGCAGCAGTGTCTACTCTCTTCAGCATGGAAGCAACGATGTGATCAGGGTCGATCACGTTCTGGTTGGAGTTGCAGCCGATAGCAGTGAAACCAGCTTCCTTAGCTGCAGTGAACACGCCCAGACCGGATCCGCCAGCTGCGTGGTAGATAATGTCGGAACCCTTGTTGAACTGGCTCAGTGCGATTTCCTTAGCAGTAGTAGTGTCACCGAATGGGTTGTCGCCAGCTACGTACTGAATATCAACATTGATGTCAGGGTTGATGTACTTAGCGCCAGCATCATAACCAGCTGCGAAACGCAGAATAGTGTCATTTTCCATAGCGCCAACGAAACCGATGGAACCGTTGTCAGCCAGACCGTAAGTTGCAGCATCAGCCTTCATCAGTGCTGCCATAGCACCTACCAGGAAGGAACCTTCCTGTTCACGGCAAGTGTAATTTACGATGTTATCAGCTTCGATGAAACCGTCAACGAATGCATAGTTCTGTTCAGGATAATCTGGAGCTACAGTCATCAGAGCATCCATCTGGTCGAAACCAACACAAACGATTACGCAGTATTCGCCGGAGTCAGACATGTCACGCATAATCTGTTCAAAGTCAGTAACCTGCTTAGGTTCAGCATAGTCAAAATCGATGCCCAGTTCATTCTTAGCACGTTCCATGCCAGCATAAATCAGATCGTTGTATCCCTGGTCACCCAGACCGCCAACACCCAGAACGCAAGCTGCCTTCAGAGCAGCATCGCCTGCAGGATCCTCAGTAGTTTCGGAACCGCCGCATGCTGCCAGAGACAGCACCATAGCCAGAACCATGATCAGTGTAATTAATTTCTTCATGTTAATCTCCTCCTGTCTTACAGCTTCTTAAGCTGCATGTATGGAATTTTTTAATTTTGGAATGCTGCGAACAGAATGTTCAGAGCCTTTCTGGAATCAACTTCCAGAGCGTGCTCTACGAATCTGCCCTCAATAGGCTGCTCACGGAGGTCAACTACGACCTTACCGCGGCACCAGGTGCCGCCGCATTCCACGCGGGTCACCATTTTGCGTGTATTGACTACACTTGGGTCAACTGCCACAACCATAGCCAACGGATCATGCAGGGGACTGTACTCCATGGTGTAGTTCTGTCTGCGGCTGCCATCCATGTAATACTTCAGTTCCTCGGAAATAAAGGATACCATTTCTTTCTTTTCAGGCAGACAGCAGCGCAGAAGCTTGTCCACGTCGCTTCTGGTTAAATGAGTCTTCAGAGTAACATCCAGACCAACCAGCGTCATATCCCAATCCGCCATCATAGCAATATCAGCTGCCTCCGGATCGCCGCCGATATTCGCTTCGACAACCGGGCTGACATTTCCGTGTGAGTAAATTGTACCTCCCATGGAAACAACACGTTTGATCTTTTTTGCATAGTCCGGGTACTTGGCCAGTGTGTTTGCCAGATTGGTCATACGGCCTAAAGATACCAGAACCAGTTCGCCTTCATATTCACAGGCCTTCTGATACATGAAATCGCAGACATCCATATCCACAGCCTTCTGTTCGGCTGCCGGAAGTTCCACATCTCCCATACCATTTTTTCCGTGAATAAAATCAGGGAAACCATCTACCTCACCTACCAGGGGTTTTTCTGCACCGGCACATACAGGAATTTTACCTTCCATACCTGCCAGTTTCAGAATGCGTAAAGTATTTTCCGCACCCTGTACAGCTGACACGTTACCGGTACTGGTAGAAATACCAACGATTTCCACCTCAGGACGGTTCAGTGCGAACAGAATCGCAACGGAATCATCCACTCCCGGATCACAGTCAATAAACATTTTCATAGTTATCACCTCTTCGCATGATGCTATCTATCATTAAACGTTTCCGCTTAAATGATTACAATATCTGTAATTCCGTTCTTTCTCGCAATCTCTGCCAGTTCTTCCAGTTCTTCACGGGAAGGACTTCGCATTTCACTGCGGTATGGTTCACGGACACCAAAAGGACGGTAAGCACTGATCCGGTAACGGATTGGCTTTTCTTCCTGCAGCGGAGCCAGCAGTTTCGTAATCCGATCTACAGTTTCGCGGTTATTCAGATATCCCGGTACAACCACAGTACGGATTTCTTCCAGCTTTCCGGCCTTCGCCAGTTTCAGTGCATTCTCAATGACAGGAGTGCTGCTCATTCCTGTCAGTTTCATATGTTCAGCCTCATTCCAGGCCTTTACATCCAGCATAACTCCATCACAGACCGCCATAAGCTCCTCGTCTGCGGTGTAATCGTAGCTTCCGTTGCTGTCCATCAGTGTGGTCTTTCTTTTGGCCTTAACCAGACGGAACAGTTCCACCAGAAAGTCTCTCTGCAGAGAACATTCTCCTCCGGAAACGGTAATTCCCCGGATAAACGGGATGTCTTTTTTCAAAATATCCATGATTTCCTGTGCGGAGTACTCTTTTGTTTTCGGTGTGGACATGTTTCGGCACGCACTCAGACATGCATCGCACTGACAGCATGCATCTTCATTCCAGACTACCTTTCCATCTTCCATGGACAGAGCACCGGCAGGACACACACTGACACATGCACCGCAGTGACCGCACAGATTGATGGTCTCAGGATTGTGACAGTATCCGCAGGCATAATTGCATCCCTGCAGAAAAATTGCCGCCCGGTTTCCCGGTCCATCCACTACACTGGTGTGGATGATTTTATTTACAACAGCCTTCATGATTATTCCAGAGAACGAACCTTACGTTCCAGAATCTTGCTGTTCTTAACTTCGCCCAGTCCCCACATAGCATTTGCCTGTGGTACTGCTGCACCAGCATCCAGCTTTTCGATATCGGACTTCTTTACCAGATAACCGGTGATACGGATCACGTCTGCATCACTGCCGTATGTAGAGAAGTAACGCATACCCATTTCAAAGCCGCCTTTGATCATATCCAGAAGAGCTTCCGGATTTCTCTTTGCAGTCTCATCGAATGGGAAGATATCGCCCACACCTGACTTGAAGTACGGATGGAACTGGCTGGCATGAATCAGATGTTCATGGAGCGGCAGTTCGCTTCCGATGGCAATACGTACACCTGGGCTGATGGTACAGTCTTCGGAAATGCCCACCTGTGCATGGAGGGAGAAATGATGGTCAGTTACATCGCAGAAACGGCTTTCGTAGCTTTCCACACATTCTGTCATCTTGTCCAGAATACGCTTTGCCAGAGCATCAGCTTCTTCGCTGTAACCGTAAGTACCGGTCTTTCCTTCCTTTGCCATCAGAGTGTTTACACATTCATTCATACCTACCATACCGAACATGCCTGTGAAGCGTTCCAGATGGATGAAACCTTCTGTAACCAGGAAGTTGGACTTGAAGAAGTGAGTTTCTTCAACCAGGAAGGTAATCTTCTTTTCGATGTATTCACACAGTTCAGCTACTGCTTCAGGCAGCAGAGTTTCAATCAAATGCTCACTGTTGTAAGCACGGTCTGCCATGTGGCTCAGAACCACACGGGACAGAGTGAATGCACCGCCGCCAACCGGCAGAGCATTGTAGCAGCTTGCGATGCCATAAGGTACATCGTACAGCTGGTTGTATTCTTTATGATTTGCAAAGCTTGGCTTCGCACATGCCAGTGCACATTCCACACTGGATACTGCAAAATCGTCCGGTGTGATGTCTGGATCGTACTTCAGGGTAATGGAAGGCATTGCATTATCCTTGAATTCCTTCTGCACTTCCAGAATGATTCTGCCGGCGCGGGTTGCTTCAGGGCCCAGATTCATATGACAGTAAGAGTCAGGAATGGTACGGTCCAGGAAGAACATGAAGTGGCGGATCATCTTCTTTGCTTCCTCTTCATCTTCATCTTCAATGAATGGTTCCAGCATCATATCCACGTTGCCCAGATATACAGGATAGTGGGTTACAGAAGGGATGTGACGGTAAAAAACTAACAGCGCAGTAATCGCTTCCCACAGATTGGTAGGCGGATCCAGACGCAGGAACTTACATCCTTCTCTCATCAGCTTTTCATAGTCCGGACAGATATAACGAGGACAGTATGTCGCATTGCCTTCTGTCATAGTACAGAGGACACCGGCTTCCACCAGTTCTCTGAACTTCGGTGTAGTTTCAAAAAACTCAACGTGATTCATCGGAATGGAGGACAGACTTGTCATAGCCTGTTCGTGAGTTAATGCACAGTTATTGATAACGGACATTACGTCGTTTTTCAGATTTCCAATAGTAAGCATGGTCGATTATCTCTCCTTTTCTTATAAATTCATTCCGTAAGCAAGTACCTCTTCCAAGGAAGGAATGGAGGTCTGTGCTCCCTTACGTGTAACAGCAATAGCGGAAGCTTTCTGTCCGAAGCGGATTGCCTCCTCTACAGACTCACCCTTGCTCAGTGCCAGTGCAAAAGATGCGGTAAAACAGTCTCCGGCAGCAGTAGTATCTACTGCATTTACCTTGTGTGCAGGGAAGAAACGGCAGCCGTCATCATTCACCAGCAGCAAGCCATCTCCGCCTAAAGATACCATAACGTTCTTTACGCCCTTGGCACGTAACTGTTCTGCCGCTTCACGGCGTTCTTCTTCCCCGTTCAGAGAACGGCCTGTCAGAATTTCCAGTTCCGTTTCATTTGGCTTGATGTACGCAACGCCCTTCCAGATAGAATCAGGAAGGTTGCCTTTCGCTGGTGCTGGGTCAAGGATAACCATCTTACCCAGGGAAACAGCCAGATCCTTGGCATATTCCACCACAGCAGGATCAATTTCCAGCTGCATCATCAGAATGTCGCAATCCTCAATCAGCGCACGGTTTTCATCAATCAGCTCTCTGGAAACCTTTGCGTTGGTTCCCCCGATGAGAATGATGGAGTTGGCGCCGCAGCCATCCACAGTGATGAAGGCCTGACCGGTGGTTTCACCTTCCATTACTGCAATCCCGGCAGTATTCACACCAACTTTCTCCAGATTATCGGTCAGCATCTTACCAAAACTGTCATCTGCGACAGCACCTATCATGCTGACATTGCCTCCCAGCTTGCCTGCTGCGTAGGCCTGATTGGCACCCTTACCTCCGGGTACCAGAAAAACACCTTTACCTGTCAAAGTCTCGCCGGATTTCGGCATGTAAGGTGTTTCGATTACAGTGTCCATATTCAGACTACCAATTACCAGTATTTTTTTCATGTTTTAACTTCTATGTTTATCCTTTTTTTACCAAATGTATGATCCGTTTTTTTGCACACTAAACCTGCAGATAAACCGAACTTCATACATAGGACTCTAAAAAACAGCCATTTATCTACCGTAATTTTATCGCAAAATACCTTTCCAGTCAATTGATTCATTGCTAAAATCTGCATTTTTCAACATTTTTTGTGTCCTTTTTCCTTCGATTATACCGACCATGTCCGAATTGACAGTATCCCTGAAAAACGGTAAGATATATTCACAAAGCTACATTTTTTACTGATTCAAAACATCCATAAAGAAAGGTTTAAAATCCATGAAAGAAAAGAGAATGCTGCACCTGGGCATCTGTCGCGGTGATGTTGGCCGTTATGTCTTCCTTCCCGCCAGTCCTGAACGTACCGAGAAGATTGCAAAGTATTTCGAAAACCCTAAGGAAATCGCATTCCACCGCGAATTCAGAACCTGGACAGGTACACTGGACGGTGTTCCTGTTGCCGTTACCAGTACCGGCGTAGGCGGACCTTCCACCTCTATTGCCATGGAAGAACTCTTTCAGTGCGGTGCTGACACCATGATGCGTGTAGGCAGCTGTGCCTCCGTTTCTCCAAAGGTTCGCCAGGGCGACATCTGCATCCCTACCGGTGCTGTACGCATGGAAGGTGTCGGCTGCCAACTGCAAGGAATACGACGGTCAGGGTGAAAACCAGCCGCTGAAGAATCTGGAAGACCGTGCAATTCAGGTTGCCATCGAAGGTATGCGCAAAATCATCCAGCAGGATCTGCAGAAATAAATTTCATACACAAGCAGAAAAAGGCGCGTGAAAAGGAAATCAAGAAGGGTGATCTGCCGAAGCAGGCTGACGAAAAGATGGTATCGTAATTAAACGATACCATCTTTTTTATCTCATATATCAGTTCAGGGCCTGATTAATCTGTTCTTCTGTGAAGCCTTCCCTCTGCAGGAATTTCTTCAGCGCTTCCTTATCAGAGAAGATGCCGTTCCCGTATTCTTCCGCTGCTTTTTCAGCCTGCTTAAACCAGTCTGCACCACAGTTATCCGCACCGTAAACCGCCTGTTCTTCTGTGAAATCATTCTGCTTCAGCAGTTTCACCACGCCATCATAAGAATAGTATCCGTAATCCAGCATACGGTCTGCATACTGCACTGCCTGTTCATTCCAGTCTGCTCCGCAGTTATCAACACCGTAAACAGCCTGTTCTCTGGTAAAATCATCCCGTTCCAGACGTTCAATCAGACCTCCGTAAGAAAAGCCTTCCGAGTATTTTATTCTTTCCCGGGCAGCCTCAATTGCCTGTTCATTCCAGTCTGCTCCGCAGTTATCCGCCGCATACCGTGCCTGTTCATCGCTAAACTGACGGTAACCCAGGTTTTCTATCAGACCTTCATAAGAATACGCGCCGTATTTCAGATCATCTTTTGCCGCCTTCAGAGCCTGTTCATTCCAGTCTGCTCCGCAGTTATCCGCTGCGTAAACCGCTGCATCTTCTGCAAACCCACGGTATTCGTTCAGTTCTTCAATCAGCCCTTCATAGGAATACGCTCCGTACCGCAGACATTCTTCCGCTTCTTCCAGAGCAGCATCCTTATTCATCCGAAAGCCTATATTTCCGCCTTCTCCGGTTATGATGGAAAGGATAATGACGCCGACAGATGCCCAGACCCACCATTTCTTCCAGACAGGATTTTTCTTCTTAGTTTTCATCTGCCGTCACCTCACCTTCCGGTGCTGCTGCCTCATCCATTCCCAGGTTTATCCGGTACTCCGGATTGATGCCCGCCAGAATGCTTTCCAGAACAGCTACATTGGCTGAAACTTCTGCCCCGTCATTGGAAAACAGGTCATCCAGCAAAGTTTCCAGAGAAGTCTTCACCGTATCCAGGGCACTGCTGATTTCCCACATGGCAGAGGTAATATTGCTGCCGTTCTGTCCCTGCCGTTCCAGCTTGATGTATTTTTCCACCAGATCCACAATCATCTGACCTGTGTGATCAGACAGGCTGCGGACTTTTTTCCGGTCTCTTGGATCGCTTTCCACTTCCAGTGCAATTTTGCGCAGAAGTACTGCGATATCGGTCACTTTGGCTGCAGTTGGTTTGTCCTTGATCTGCCGTACCATCCCTTCCAGGCTTATGCGGCAGTTATCAATCGCTGCTGCATACTCATTTTTCAGCCGGGCCGCCTCTCTGCGGGCTTCTTCAGCTTCGACGGTTTTCCGCACTTCAGCTTCCGCCGCTGCCTTCTTTCTCTTTCCCCGCAAAACATGCTCTGCAATCAGGATTGCCGTAAAGCCAAGTACCATCACACCAATATTTACTTCAATCCCCAGCAGGCCTGCCAGAATACCTCCTATAACAGCTGTTGCCAGACTGGCTGCAAAGAGGTAAATCCAGAACAGGAACCACCATTTTATAATCTTAATAAGTGTTTTCATCCTAATTACCCTGGAATTACCTTGGAATTTCTCCACCGCTTAAAGCGTCATCGTACACAGCCCTGCTTCCGCCGATAAACTTAGGACGCGTTCTCGCACAGATCAGGATAGCTTCACCGATTTTGTTCAGAGAAAGCCGTACCGGCACCGCAACCTTCTTCAGCTGCATGCCGATCAGGGTACCACCGATATCCATACCGGCATCAGCCTGAATGGTTTCTACTGCCACAGCGCATTCTGCATTCTGGTATACCGTAGTGGCGAAAGATCCGCCTGCCTTCGGATGGGGCACCACATTGACGATTTCGGTGCCCGGCAGCAGTGCTGCCTTTTCCACGATAACCGCACGGTTCAGGTGTTCGCAGCACTGTGCTGCCAGAAAGATTCCTTTCGGCTGCAGTACAGACTGAATTCCTTCATAAACAGCCGCAGCGGCATTGATGTCAGATCCTTTGCCTATGTGCAGACCTACCACTTCACTGGAGCTGCACCCTACTACCAGAATATCTCCCTTCTGCAGACGTGCAGCATCCACCAGTTCGGAAGCTGCCGTCTGAGCCTGGATTTTAATTTCATCATAAGTAACACTCATGTGTATTCGCCTCTTTTCTTAGAACTGCCAGCTGTTCAGGTAAATTTCCTGTTCTTCGGTCAGAGTGTCGATTTCCACACCCCATGCTGCCAGCTTTCTTCTTGCAATCAAATCGTCCATTTCGCCGGAAACATCGATAACCTTGTTTTCCAGAGTTTCATGGTTTTCCATGATGTACTTTGCAGACAGTGCCTGTACTGCGAAGGACAGGTCCATAATTTCTGCAGGATGTCCGTCAGCCGCAGCAATGTTTACCAGACGGCCTTCTGCGATCACATTGACCCACTTGCCATTTTCCAGCTTGTAGCCCATGATGTTTTCTCTTGCTTCCTTCTTTTCCACGCATGCCTTTTCCAGACCTGCCATATCAACTTCGGAGTCGAAATGACCTGCGTTGGACAGGATTGCGCCGTCCTTCATGGTCAGCATGTGCTCTACAGTAATAGTCTTGCAGCAGCCGGTAGCTGTTACGAAGAAATCACCCAGCGGTGCTGCCTGTTCCATCTTCATTACCTGGAAACCGTCCATCTTAGCTTCAATTGCCTTTACCGGATCAATTTCTGTTACGATGACATTGGCACCCATAGCCGCAGCACGCATCGCCACACCTCTGGATACCCAGCCGTAACCGATTACTACAACGGTCTTGGCAGCGATGATCAGGTTTGTGCTTCTCATCAGTGCATCCATGGTGGACTGACCGGTACCGTAACGGTTGTCGAACAGGTGCTTGCAGTCAGCATCGTTTACGGCGACCATAGGGAACTTCAGGGCACCTTCTCTTTCCATGGCCTTCAGACGGATTACACCGGTAGTGGTTTCTTCACAGCCGCCCCATACTTCTTCACCCAGCTCCGGTCTGGTTACATGTACACAGGTTACCAGGTCGCCGCCGTCATCGATGATGATGTTTGGCTTGTGTTCCAGGCACATCTGAATGTGTCTTTCATATTCTTCCGGAGTGGCTCCGTGGTATGCGTAAACTTTGATGCCTCTTTCAGCCAGAGCTGCAGTTACATCATCCTTGGTGGACAGAGGGTTGCTGCCGGTTACTGCGATGTCTGCACCGCCTGCTGCCAGTACCAGAGCCAGGTAAGCGGTCTTTGCTTCCAGATGGATGGACAGGGAAATCTTTACCCCTTCAAAAGGTCTGGTCTTGCTGAATTCTTCTTCCAGACCGTTCAGCAGCGGCATATTCTTCTTAACCCATTCAATCTTCTGATGTCCTGCAGGTGCCAGGGACAGGTCTCTAACTTCATACTGTTTCATGTTAATTATGTTCTCCTTTTCTTCTCGGTTTGCGGCGCAGGATTTTTCCTTTGCGGCGCTATTCTACAGTTACGGACTTAGCCAGGTTCTTCGGCTTGTCGATGTTGCAGCCACGCTCACGGGCCACATAGTAAGCAAAGAGCTGCAGCGGTACGACGGACAGAAGCGGCGTGATTTCGTCGCGGCATGCCGGAATGTACAGCACCTCATTGCTGTGCGTTTCAATTTCAGTATTGCCTTCCTTGGCAATGGAAAGCACGTGGGCACCTCTTGCCTTTACTTCCTGAATGTTTGACAGCATCTTTTCATAGAGGAAGTCCTGGGTTGCCAGGGTTACCACCAGGGTACCCGGTTCAATCAGCGCAATGGTACCATGCTTCAGTTCCCCTGCCGCAATGGCAAAGGAATTAATGTAGCTGATTTCCTTCAGCTTCAGGGAGCCTTCGTAAGATACGGAAGAGTCCAGTCCACGGCCGATAAAGAATACCTGCTCCTTGTTATAGAGCATCCTGGACAGGCCTTCAATGATGCCTGCATTCTTCAGGGACGCTTCCAGCTTGCCGGAAACATCCATCAGATCTGCAATGAACTGATCATAGTACTCTCTTGTGATGGTTCCCTTTTCATAACCCATATACAGACCAATCAGGTACATGCACATGAGCTGGGTTGTATATGCTTTGGTGGATGCCACAGCGATTTCCGGACCTGCCCATGTATAGAACACGTCATCGGATTCACGTGCCACGGAACTTCCCACCACGTTAACTACGCTGAGAACTCTTGCACCCTTTCTCTTGGCTTCTCTCAGAGCCGCCAGAGTATCCAGAGTTTCACCGGACTGGCTGATGGCAATAAACAGGGTCTTATCATCCACATAAGGGTCACGGTAACGGAACTCGGATGCCACATCCACTTCCACCGGAACCTTCGCCAGCTTTTCGATAATGTACTTGCCCACCAGACCGGCATGATATGCAGTACCGCAGGCAACGATGTAAATCTTATTAAAACCTTCGATATCTTCCCTGGTCATGGAGATACCGTCCAGCTTAATGGTTCCGTCCTCATTGAGGCGGCGGCTGATAGTCTCATGGAGGCCCTTCGGCTGCTCGTAGATTTCCTTCAGCATGAAGTGCTCATAGCCTTCCTTTTCGGCCGCATCCGCATCCCAGGTTACATGGAATACATCACGGGACACTTCATTGCGTTCATCATCATAAATCTTCACGCTGTCCGGAGTCAGAACCACGGTTTCATTATTTTCAATCAGATAAATTTCTTTTACATATTTCAGCAGCGCCGGGATGTCGGAAGCGATGAAATTGCATCCTTTGCCCAGACCTGCAATCAGCGGTGCATCCTTACGCACTGCCACAATCTTCTCAGGCTGATCCGCAGCGATAACACTGATGGCATAAGCTCCGCGCATCTGCGCTACAGCCTTATACACAGCATCTTCCAGATTGCCTTCATAGTGAATTCCGATCAGCTGCGCGATGACTTCAGAATCTGTCTCAGAACGGAAACGGATTCCGTGCTGCTCTGTCAGCATCTTACGCAGTTCCACATAGTTTTCGATAATGCCGTTGTGAACCACTGCAATCTGTTCATCTGCACTGAGGTGGGGATGTGCATTCACATCAGACGGTGCCCCATGGGTCGCCCAGCGTGTATGGCCGATACCGGTTCCGCTTGCCATAGGGTCATCACCAATCAGATTTTCCAGATTGGCAATTCCGCCCACGTGTTTTTTCAGCAAAATCTTTCCGTCCTGCACCACTGCAACACCAGCGGAGTCGTATCCTCTGTATTCCAGACGTTTCAGGCCGTCAATAATTATTTCTTTGGCATTATCACTGCCAACATATCCTACAATACCACACATAATGTATGTCTCCTTTTACTCTGCCGGCTGGCTGAATTTATTCTGGATCAGAGCGGCCAGATTTTCTGCCAGCGGACGGATCTGATCGATGTCGCTGCCTTCCATCATAACTCTTACCAGAGGTTCGGTTCCGGACGGACGGATCAGCAGACGGCCGTTTCCGGCAACTGCTTCTTCCACTGCAGCAATTTCTGCTGCCACTTCCGGATCGTTCATATATGTTTTTTTATGATCGTTATGGATTCTGGCATTTACCAGAACCTGCGGATAAATCTTAATATCATCGCTCATTTCAGCAATGGTCCGGCCATCCTTCAGCATGGCCTTTACAAGCTGCAGAGAGCTCATGACACCGTCACCGGTTGTGGTGTGTTCCAGGAAAATAATATGTCCGGACTGCTCGCCGCCGATTACGCATCCTGTCTTCAGCATACTTTCCAGCACATAACGGTCACCTACCCCTGTTACATCCACGGAGATGCCTGCTGCTTCCATATCCTTATGGAAACCGATGTTGCTCATAACCGTAGCGGTTACCTTATCATCCACCAGACGGCCTTCTTTCTTCAGCATCTTGGCACAGATGGCGATGGTCTTATCTCCGTCCACTACACGGCCCAGATTGTCAACTACAATCAGTCTGTCTGCATCACCATCGAAGGCCAGACCGATGTCTGCCCCCTGGCGGACAACTTCTTCCTGCAGTTTTTCCGGATGCGTGGAACCGCAGGCTTCGTTGATATTGATACCGTTCGGTTCGTTACCGATAACGGTCACATCAGC
The DNA here is from genome assembly GCA_017556505.1 of Bacillota bacterium. Classification (GTDB taxonomy): domain Bacteria; phylum Bacillota; class Clostridia; order Peptostreptococcales; family Anaerovoracaceae; genus RGIG7179. The sequence continues at coordinate 14,085 of JAFYNS010000143.1, forward strand.
ACCCAGAGCCTTATAGACACGTTCAGCAATCTGGTAAGACGCACCATTGGCACAGTCCAGCACCACCTTACGGCCGTCCAGACGGTAATCTGCAGTATCCAGCAGACGCTGTACATACAGATCCGCAGCATCCTCTTCCGCTTCCAGGCACTTACCGATCTGATCGCCGGTAATGTGGCTGTTTACATCGATGCTGCTGATAATAATGTCTTCAATCTTTTCTTCCAGCAGGTCATCCAGCTTGAAACCTTCTCCATTGAAGAACTTGATTCCGTTATACTCAAAAGTGTTATGAGATGCACTGATAACAATACCTGCATCTGCATGATAATAGCGGGTCAGGTAAGCTACAGCCGGTGTAGGAACTACGCCTGCTTTGATAACATTTCCGCCTACAGCCAGAATTCCCGCAGTCAGTGCTGCTTCCAGCATGTCTCCGGACACTCTGGTATCTTTGCCGATTACAACCACCGGACGTTCATTTTTCTTTTTTAATACATATGCACCAGCCTTGCCCAGTTTAAATGCAAGCTCCGGTGTCAGTTCTTTATTTGCAATTCCTCTGACACCATCAGTGCCGAATAATCTACCCATAATATTTCCTCCCATTAAGCAGCAGGAACAGGTTCCTGCTCTGCTTCAGTTCCTGCATCACCGGCTTCATTTCCGGTTTCTGCATCTGCCTCCGGAGCTTCAGTATCTCCATCACCGGCAGGATTCTGTGTTTCATCCTGTGCTGCAATATGCACGGTAACAACTTCCGGTTCAAATGTCACAAGGCTCAGCGGCTTGTCGTAGCGGCAGTTCAGAATCACTCTGTGTGTGCCCGGTTTCATGTTTCGTACGTTCACAACAAAACTGAACTCATCGGCGGTCAGCGTCTCTACGATTGTATCGCGGCCTGTCACATGAAGAACGATATCCATATCATCCAGGGTCACTGTCATATTTTCAGCAACTCCTTCGGCAACGACTGCTTCTTCACTGTATTCGAAAGATCTGCTTTCCATTCCCCGGACTGTAATCTGTGCCTGCAGCTTCTGAGAATCGGAAGCTGCTTCCACACCATCCGGAAGAATCGGAACAACTTCCAGTACCATGTCTTCGTAAATCTGGGAAATATCCAGGGGTTCCGCTGTAATCAGACTGACCTTACTCAGGTCTTCATTCAGTCCCTTGATTGTAATAGTCTTAGGAACTGTAACAGTTCGTTCCACATCCAGAGATTCCGCACCGATAACAGGTACATCCAGACGGACAGTCTTCTTATTCAGATTCACTGCAGATACAGAAACGCTGTCTGCACTCACTTCCACATTTCTTACAGTTTCTCCTTCACTATCCACGGGGCGAAGATTCACAGTGAAAGACTTCAGTTCAGATTCCACTTTACTGATATCCAGCGGTGCTTCAATCTTTTCAATCCGGTCTACCAGAGTTTTTGCCCCGGTCACGTTTGCTGTCTGCTGACTTACCTGTACAATATATGGTTCTATATCATCACTGATGCTGCCGTCCAGAGTAACTTCAACAGGTTTTTCTTCTGTAATCAGCTGATCTACCACGATGGATATTTTCTGTTTGGTTTCAATTTCTACATTATTGATTCTTCCAATCTGCAGGCGGATGGTATGTTCTCCCGCTTTATACCCTTCCAGATCTGCAGTAATCTTAATATCATTCCTGTCCACATTTCGGATTTCACTGCGCACACCAGTCACTTGTACATCCACGTAAGAATCGCTGACTGACAGAAGAGTCAAGTCGCTTTCAGCCAGTGTGTCTCCATTGACAAAGATAATGGGAACATCTTTAATCTGAATATCTTTTTTGGGATTTTCCACGCCTACAACATAGACCCACAGACCAATAGCAATGAGCAGGGCAATTATCATATTGATTCGATCATTCTTTAACATGCTTTACCCCCTTCAGTGCTCTGGTCAGCTTTTCCTTCACTGGATTTGGAGTTTCTTTTTCCAGATAGATGCTGAGCAGCATTTTTTCTACGGTCTTCATGTCCAGGAAACGGGTCAGCTTACCATCCCGGGCAATAGATACAACTCCGGTTTCTTCTGACACAATCAGTGTCAGCGCGTCAGAGTTTTCTGTAATACCGATACCTGCACGGTGGCGGGTACCAAGTTCCTTATTCAGTTCCTTATTCTGTGTCAGAGGAAGTACACATCCGGCAGCGTAAAGCCGGTCCCCACGCACAATCAGTGCACCGTCATGCAGCGGTGAACCTTCATAAAAGATATTTCCAATCAGCTGTTCAGAAACTGCACCATCCACAATTGTACCGGTTTCCACGATATCATTCAGCAAAGTTTCTCTTTCAATTACAATTAATGCTCCTGTTCTGGATGCGGACTTGTTTTCAATTGCACATACAAACTCCCCGATCATCAGCTTCGCTTCATCCTTATCCACCTGGCTGAATACAGTAGTAATCTTGCTTCGTCCAAGATGTTCCAGGGCTCTTCGCAGTTCAGGCTGGAAAATAACCACCAGGGCAATCAGTCCTACCTGAAGCATATTGGAAAGGATGTAATGCAGGGTGTATAAATCAAACACATAAGAAGCAAAGGTTGCCAGGAAAAATACAAGAATACCCTTGGCAAGCTGCTCTGCCCGGGTTTCGCGGATAAATCCCAGTACCTTATACGCCAGGAATGCTACAATGAGCACATCCAGAATATCAGTAATCCCAATACCTGCTGTAATGTTTCTAAAAAGGTCCTTAAAAAGCTCTTCCATAAACACATTTCCTCTCACACTTATTCCATTCTATTCTACTGTAAAAGTGTGTATTTTTCAAGTAGAAGACGCAAAAAACAAAAGAAGGTGTCCGCTTTCACGGAGCACCTTCTTCTGCCATAATCTCAAGTTAGTTTCATTACAATTTGCTGTCAGGCAATGTTTTAGTATGTAGTTTCCACTACACCGTAATTTCCGTCGTTTCTCTTGTAAACCACGCTTACGCTGTCGGTTTCCTGATCAAGATATACGAAGAAATTATGCTGCAGAAGTTCCATCTGCATTACTGCTTCGTCAACACTCATAGGCTGTAACTGGAACTTCTTGGACTTAACGATCTTAGCTTCTTCAGCCTGTTCTTCTTCCGGAATTTCCGGAATCATTTCGAATCTTACAGATTCACCAGACTTATTTCTCTTCTGCAGTTTACCTTTATATTTGGTCATCTGGCTGGATAACTTGTCCGCTACGATGTCAATACTGTCAAAAACATCCTGTGATACATCTTCAGCTCTGAAAATAGTCCCCTTGGTTACGATGGTAGCTTCCATCTTTACCTTGTCTCTTTCAGGATGAATCACTATATTTGCCTGTATATCGTCAGCAAAAAACTTTCCGAGCTTTTCGAATCTCTTGTCAATAGCATCCTGGATTTTTTCACTAATAGTAATGTTCTTTCCTGTAACGATAATCTTCATAATGATAACCTCCTTTTCGCCTGCACGACAGACACCTTTAAAAGAAAGGTCAGGCATTTGTACAGCCCAGTCGGTCTGTGCAAACTTTGTTTTACAATCAAATTATACCACATGTGGGGGTGGATTACCACCTTATTTTGAATGTATCACAAAAAAAACAAAAACCGCCCGACCGGCGGTTTTCTACATAAAAATAAAAAAAGAACTGCTCAGCTGACCTGGTCTTTGCCCCCACACCTGCCTTTACCCGATTTTCGGAGGACTTACTTCTAAGGTACGCCATGATCACCGCCCGACTCCAGCGTGACGGCTTACGTGGATCCTTTCGCCCGCACCTGGCTTGGATTTTCAACCACAGACCTGAACAATTCCAGTCTATTCTACATTATTTTTTCTCATTTTGCAAGAAAAATCCTTCTGCAAAATCATTCCCTGTAGCCAGCACCAGAACATCTACCCGCTCAGCCCCAGCCTCCTTCAGAACACGCCCGCACTGGAGCACCGTAGCCCCGGTCGTAAAAATATCATCCAGCAGAATCACATGTTTTCCCGACATGTCTTTCGAACAGGAAAAAGCATCTGCCAGATTGGAAAGCCGGTCCCGGCCCTCCACGCTTCGCTGCGCAGCCGTGCTCTCATGCCGTATAAGACCATCATACATCACAGGAACGGATATGTGACCCCCCAGATACCGGGCAATTTTTCCCACCTGATTAAACCCCCTCTGCCGTTCCTTTTTCCGGTGCATGGGCACAGGGATAATACAATCTGCAGACAGAAGTTCCGCAGCGTCCGGATCGCTGAAAATCCGGTCTGCAAGGATTTTGCCGGCAATACGGGCCACATAGGTGTTCCGGTTGTACTTCAGTTCGAAGATAATCCGGCGTTCATAGAGGCCGTATTTCATGCATCCGCGGATGGAATCCAGCGGAATTCCGCCATCTGCCTGCAGTTTCTCCGCTTCCGGCCCGGTAAACTGGTTCTGTTTCAGCGACCGGGGCGGTATTTCCACATTGCCCCAGGTAATATGGCGGATGCAGTGGTCGCAGATGCAGTAGCTCCGCCGGTTATCAATAAAATTGCCGCAGCAGATGCAGTAGGTTCCCCAGGGAAAGAAAAACTCCACCGCCCACTCCGCCGCACGCTGCATCCAGCCCGGCCCCCTCAGATTCAGATACATGCCTTACTCCAGTCCCAGTCTGGCACGCAGTGCTTCCTGCAAAATCTGTGAAAAATTAAGTTCTCTGGCAGTTGCTTCTTCATTGAGCCATTCGGGAATGGTCAAAGTCTTTTTCACCGCCCGGTTGTTATGCATTTTGCGGTATTTCAGTGTATCACAGGTGATATACGTCGCAAACTCATTTTCCTCTGTCTTGATATCTTTCAGCCGGCTGGCCGCCGGAATACTGCGGCATTCCTTTTCATATTCATACAGCATCAGTGCCAGCGCATCTTCCGCCATTTCAATTCCATTACTCAGACTGTCTCCGCAGGTAAAGCATCCTTCTACATCCGGAAAACGAACGGCAAACATGCCGTCATCCTCAGCAAAAATTGCCGGAAATACATATTTCATAAGCAGCCTCCTTCTTTTCTTTCATAATCACTTTATTCCTGCTGTTTTCAGAATCGTTTCAGCAGTCTTCGTGGGTAATTCTTTACTTCGGTGCCTTGGAACGGTAAATTTCCTCCCCGTCATGTTACTGTACCAGATATCATGGCTGGCGCCATGTTCCAGGAGAAAGCAATCATTTTTCTTGAACAGCTTTATCAATTCAGACACGTTCATCAATGTATCCCCCTTTATATTATTCCACGTGTTTACACGTATGTCAATGCAAAATCCGTATTAATACGTGTTCCTCCGCTTTATATTTTACCATATTTCCCATTATTATCCAATACCTTTTCATTCGCCTTATTTCGACACATTACATCGTCTATCTGCGATTCATAAAAATCCGCCCTATGAAAAATGGCCGGAATTAATTCCGGCCATTGGCATCAATGGGTATATTAACTTTTCTACTGCAATCCCCCATAAAACCCGTTCAGTCTCTCCTGAAGTCCTGAGTTACGCTGTTTCCCCTGGTAATTGTCCACCATGGCATTGAGGTAATCCTGGCGGCCCACGATGTACACCTGTTTCCGGCTTCTGGTAATGGCGGTATACAGGAGATTTCTGGTAACCAGTGCCGGAGGGAACCAGGATACCGGCATGATTACCACCGGGAACTCACTGCCCTGGCTCTTGTGCACTGTCACCGCATAGGCAAGCTCGATTTCATCCAGCTGAGTATAAGGATATTCCACCCATTTATCGTCGTCATATTCCACGGTAATCCGAGACAGCTCACGGTCGATAGCTGTAATGGTTCCGGTCTCACCGTTGAATACACCTTTTCCGTCCTTAGCTCCCGGTCTTTTGAATTCCAGGCGGTAATTATTCTTCAGCTGCATGATACGGTCACCTACCCGGAAGGTTCTCTGTCCAAACTGGATTTCATCCACACCTTCGCGCGGCGGATTAAAAGTCTGCTGCAGGTAAATATTCAGGTTCTGGCTGCCCAGAATTCCCTTTTTCGTCGGTGTCAGCACCTGAACCTGGTCCAGCGGGAACTTTCCTGCCAGTTTCGTTACTTTATCAAGGGTTTCCTGCTGTTTGTCACCCTCTATTAAAACGAAGTCACCCCCAAATACCGGGTATCTTCCGTCGTTTACACGGTGGGCATTGACCACAATATTGCTTTCCTGTGCCTGTCTGAAAATCGCTGTCAGGTGTGCTGTGTGGAAGTAACCGCTTTCAATCAGGTCTTCCAGCACGCTGCCCGCTCCTACGGAAGGCAGCTGGTCTGCATCCCCTACCAGAATCAGCCGGGTTCCCGGCTTCATGGCATCACAAAGAGCACCCATCAGCAGCAGATCCAGCATGGAGGCTTCGTCCACAATGACCGCATCCACATCCAAGGGATCTGCCTGGTTCTTTCCGAAGGCCATGGTATGGGCCCCCTCGTCGTAATAGTATTCCAGCAGGCGGTGTACAGTCGACGCGTACTGACCGGTAGTTTCCATAATCCGCTTAGCCGCCCTGCCTGTGGGTGCAGCCACTGCCACCTTCTGCCCGCATCCGTTCAGCACACGGAGAATGGTGTTAATCAGTGTGGTTTTCCCTGTACCCGGTCCGCCGGTAATAATGGATACCCCGCTGGTCAAAACATCCCGGGCCGCAGCAAACTGTTCCTCTGACAGACGGATGCCGCCGGCTGCTTCTGCTTTGCAGAGAAGAAAATCCAGATTCTCACCGCAGGCCAGGGGCTTCATCATGTCCGGGTCAGCCAGATCGGCCAGCTTTCCGCAGATAAGGCATTCCGCCCGGTAGTAGCCGTAAAAATAAACCACTGCCCGCTGATGGAGCATGGTCATCTGAACCATACCCATGAGGGCCATATCCTCCAGTACATCCCGAACAAGGGATGAAGACAGGTCAAGATACTCTGCGACTTTTTCGCAGAGTTCATTTACCGGTGCAAAACTGTGGCCTTCCGCCACATAACTGCGCAGACCGAAGCGGATCCCGCTCTGAATCCGGTATTCGCTGTCTTTTTCAATTCCCAGCTTCTCCGCCGCCTCATCAATTTTCTTAAACCCCATATGGCTGAATTCATCCAGCAGCCAGTAAGGATTGTCTTCCGTCAGCGCGATAGCCGCCTCACCCACCAGATTGAAAATTTTAATGATGTAATAATTGGAAAAACCAAGTCCTCGTAAAAACAAGGTCACCTCTGGGGTGACCTGGCTTATTTTTGTGATGTTGTTTAATGTAACCAATGTACGCCTCTCGTCCAGGTTAAAAACTTGAATTTCTTATACTTATTGGCCAGTTCGAGCAGATCCTTGCGGGTATTCTTACGCGGATGTACGTGCATCTCTTCTACCAGCATGGTCAGCATCTTCGCTGCATCTTCCGGGCTGCCGCAGATGCCGGCTTCCATCAGATCATTGGCATCGACAGCCAGCTCATCTTCAAAGATCGGCTCGCGATACATTTTGATTTCTTCCAGCATATAGATCTTGCTCTTGATCTTTGTTTCGTTGAAGTGTTCAAAAACGATTCTCTGTGCCTTTTCCAGGCTTGCCATGTAGTTATATCGGTCCCATCCTCGGGCATAGATGAACTTTTTCAGATCCGGCTTCTGTGCCACGAAATACAGTTTCGCCATATCCTTGGCCGCATCGATGAAGTGCTGGCGCAGAGGTTCCTCAAACTGCAGCTTGTCGATGGAATCGAAAGCTTTCTTTTTATCGATGCAGGTGTAGAGAAGACCCATGCGGCGTTCCGGTACCTGCTGTGTCTTATCCACATTTTCACAGAGGGTGGTCAGGTCAGACATTTCTCTCTTGGTCAGATGTGCCACTGCATTTTCTCCGAGAACCACCTTCAGCAGACCGGTATCCATCAGCATGTTCAGACCCTTTCCAGCATGAGGAGCTCCCATCAGGCCCAGAAGTTCGTCTCGTACTTTCTTCATATCCACGTTTTCCAGAAGTCCGTAGTTGGCACAGATTGCATCATACACACTCTTGTGCAGGTCAAAACCGTACTGTGCAGCATAGCGGAGAGCACGCATCATCTGAATTGGCTGTTCCTTAAACTGAACCTCTGCATCACCCACAGTTCTCACCAGCTTCTTACGAATGTCTTCACGGCCTTCATACGGGTCTGCAATCTTATAAGGGCTGTCTGCAATTGCATTGATGGTGAAGTCCTTTCTGGCCATTTCCGTCTCAATGGTTCCGCCGTTTCTGTATGGCGCCACGTCGGCGATAATGCCTTCTTCGCCCAGGAAAGTTCCGTCCTTATCATAAACTTCTTCAATAAATTCCAGACGTACAATTCCGAACTTTTCGCTGATAACCTCGCCTTCCGGGAAAAGTTCCTTCAGTTTTTCTCCGCCTGCGGAGGTAACAATATCCCAGCCATAGGGATCCTCACCAAGCAGGGTTCCACGGACACAGTCACCTGCAGCATAAGCCTCAAAACCGGCAGTTTCCAGAGCTTTCATTATTTTGTTTACTTCTTTTGGCAGTTTAATCATTTGTGTTTACCTCTTCCAACTTTTCTGCCGCATCGGCGGCCACACACACTTATATATTCGCCGGCTTATACAGCTTGCGGTTATCCAGCGTCCACACACGGTCGCTGAATTCGCCAGGCTGCGTTGCTTCCAGAGCTGTCTGCATGTCAAACATTCTGGCATCCAGAATATCCAGATAATGCAGCACCTCTGCTTCCGGGAACAGCGGTTTCTTCGGGCTACCGAATTCCGGTTCGTAATGGTGTGCCAGAATCATATGTTCCAGCATCAGTGCCTTTTCCCGGTCCATGCCCATTTCAAGTGCCATACGGTCTACTGTTTTCACGCCCTGAATCAGGTGGCCCAGCATCTGTCCTTCGAAGGAATATCCGCTGGCAATTCCGTCCACATCTGCGTCAATTTCATTGAGCTTTTCCATATCGTGAAGAATCACGCCGATCAGTACCAGGTCCGGATTCAGATTGGTGTATACCTCACATACACGCTGTCCGGTCATGAGCATACGCTTGGTATGGTACAGCAGGCCGCCCAGCTGTGCATGGTGATTCCTGGATGCGGCAGGATAATACAGCAGCCGCTCTCTGTTTTCCGTCAAAACCCGCAGCGCCAGGGCTCTCAGTTCCTCATCCTTCAGTGCGGAAGCTACGCCAAAGATGTAATCATACATTTCCTGCGGATCTTCCGGTGCCGCTTTCACGAAGTCACCGATAACCATACCGTCCTGATCGTTTGCCTTCCGGATCCGCTGTACGCGGAACTGAAGCTGACCAGCCCACTCTGTAATGACTGCCTTAACCTTCACGATTTCTTTTTCTTTTATGTCAATGAGAGCCGGATATTCTCCATCGCTGACATCCCATTTCTTACCGCTCAGTTCCCCGGTCTTATCTCCGAGAGTGATGTCCAGATACTGTTTTCCATTGGAGCCGGTCTTTACCGCACAGGCCTTCACCATGAAAAACTCCACCACTTCCTGGTCCTTTCTTAAATCTTTAATATATAATTCTTTCATATTTTCAATACCATCCTCAAACAGAATATAATCTTCCGTTATCATTATACACGAAAACCTCTTCAACTGCAATTGCCAAGAGTGCTAAGATGCGAAAGCGTGGCTTTGTGTAATATTTTACCATAAAGCATTCCTGCTTCCAAGTAAAATCATTCGTCAAATTTCGACGATAATCGTCCATCTTCCTCATGCGTTCCGTCCAGCAGACAAGAAATCAGCCGGAACGTTACGCATACAGCAATGTTCCGGCTGGTTCATTTCAATGGTTTTCTCTCTGTTTCAGTTGGTTCTTACGTTTTCTTCTGCCGTTTCAAATTCCGGTACCGGTATATCTTCGAAAACCACCAGGGGCGTCATAGTTTCTTCCGCCGCCTGGCTGACAGCTGCAGCATTCTGAAGTTTTGACAGCTTCTTCGCTGCCTTTTCTGCTTTTTTTACCTCAGCAGATGCTTTTACTTTATCGATTGTTCCACGTACTGCCTGTATCGCTGCATCTTTTTTCTCAGAAGCAGACTCTGCAATCTGCGATTTTGACGGAAAATCAGGCATAATCGGACGAGTGGATTCTGCAACGTGAATCTGCTGTGCGCTGCCTGCTTCATCCAGTACCACGCAGGCCTTGAACAGGTCGCCGTCGATGCTGATTTCGAAGACTCCGCCCATCAGAGCCGCCAGGTCCTTGGCGATGGCCAGGCCCAGACCGCTGCCTTCGGTATTGCGGGATTCGTCACCGCGCTTGAACCTTTCCATCAACTCGTCCGCAGAGATGTTCAGAGGATCCGCAGAGATATTCTTCACCTCCAGCAGAACTTTGCTGGCCCGGTCCGGACGCTGGGAAACCAGCTTGCTGAGATTCACATACACCCGGCTTCCGTCAAGAGCATATTTACTTACATTCCCCAGGACATTCTCTATAATTCGCCACAGAAGCTGACCATCCGCCATAACGCGGCATCCATCCGGATCGCCCTCACATGCATTGCGGACAATGACTGTAAGGCCCCGGGCAGACAGTTTTTCATCCATCTCTGCAAGGCTCTGGGTCACCAGGGCCGCCAGGTCAATTTCTCCGATGGTAACCGGAATGGCCCCGCTGGACGCTTTGGCCGCATCAAACAGGTTTTCTGTCAAAACCTTCAGCCGCTGGGTTTTCTTATCGATGATATCCAGGTATTCCGGTGCATTTGGGCTGTCCAGTCCCTCTTTTTTCAGCAAATCGATATAGGCCGACATAGAAGTCAGCGGCGTCTTCAGGTCGTGAGACACGTTGGAAATCAGTTCTGTCTTCATTCGCTGATTCTTCAGTTCGCTGGCCACCGCCGCTTGCTGAGCGTCCCCGATATGGTTCAGATCCACTGCCAGCCGGTCCAGCTCATCCAACATCCCCCATCCATCCGGTTTCACCGGAATTTTGCAGGACAGATTGCCGCTGCGAATTTCAGCCGTTCCACTGCGGATGGCCTTGAACTTACGTATTTTGGCAGGTACTACCAGAATAATCAGCAGCACACATATCACTGCACCAAAGAAAATCCACATTCCATCAAGATACCCGTATCCACCGGCCCAGACCCCGCAGAAGCCTGCCACGGCACAGAGCAGAAGCAGATATGCCATAACTTTCAGCGTAGTCCGATCACTGCCGCGTACGCCACGCCACAGGAACAGCCAGATACCGCCTATGAGGGACTTTTCCCAGAACTGATGTGCCTTCATCTTTTTTACCAGGGACACCAGCGAGGTCAGGCAGAAAATCGCAGATCCTGTCATAGCCAGAGTAAACAGTGCAATCGCCAGTTTATTCGGCATGCCGAAGTACTGAGGGTCCTGATAGTCAGACACGAAAGCACGGAACCAGTCTTCACAGGCCCACACGTCGAACAGCAGAACGGTCAGACCGCAGAAACCCGCACCAAATCCGAAAACAGACATAATATGAATTTCAGACCAGATCCGGTCGTACCAGTTGAGATGTAAGCGTCCATCTTCTTCCCGTCCATAACGTCCTGTAAATACCAGAATCAGAATCAGCAGCACTGCGGCCGCCACAGACAGTCCTGCCGTTGTCAGCCCAATCACGGTCAGAGAATCCACGAAGCCGGGATCCGTCACATCGCCGGTCCATCTGCTTTCATAGTCTACCCAGTTTCCATTTTCATCATGATAGCCGTAATAAAAATCCGGATCCAGATTAAACCGGTAAATCTGCAGAAATGCCGCTGTAATGCTGGCTAAAAATCCCGCTCCAACGGTGCTGACCAGCATCAGCATCCAGAGAAGCCCATAACTAAATTTTTTCAATTTTGTATCCAATTCCCCACACCACCTTTAAATATTTTGGATTTTTCGGATCGATTTCGATTTTTTCACGGATGCGGCGCACATGGACTGCCACCGTATTCTCGGGATTGTAGGCCGGTTCCTGCCAGACCTGTTCGTAAATCTGCTCCATACTGTACACACGTCCTGCATTTTCCGTCAGCAGTTTCAGAATTCCAAACTCAATTGGAGTCACCGTTACCTCTTCTCCATCCAAAGTCACCCTTTTTTCATTGTCATCTACGCACAGCCCCCCTGAACTGTAAATACCGGCAGCCTGTGCCGCACTCATGCTTCCCAGGCTGGTGTACCGCCGCAGCTGAGATTTCACACGGGCAATCAGTTCCAGCGGATTGAATGGTTTCGTCACATAATCATCTGCTCCTACGTTAAGCCCCGTAATCTTGTCGTAGTCTTCTGATTTGGCTGAAAGCATGATAATGGGAATATTCTTTTCCTCCCGGATTTTCATGGTTGCCTGTATTCCGTCCATGTTCGGCATCATGATATCCATGATAATCAGGTGCAAAGTCTCCCGTCTCGCCGTTTCCAGCGCCTGAAAACCGTCATAGGCCTTCAAAACCCTGTACCCCTCATTCCGCAGATAAATTTCAATTGCGCCTGCGATTTCACGGTCATCGTCGCACACCAGAATATTCAGCTGCTTTTCCTTCTGCATCAGATCTGCCATGTTTCCTCCAATCCGTACCCCTTTCCGGTACACTCTTAATATAAAAGCGGAATATTACAAAACCCGTATTCCCTTTCTTACGATTTTCTTAAGAAAGTTACCATTGTGTTATCCTCTGTATTTTGATATAATAGTTTGATGTGAAAATTGTTTACTTATATTTTAGCACTTTTCCTGTAATATTGCTGAAAAAAATGTCAGGAATATGTGACCATATTATGGAATTATCCGTTTCTATGTATGGAGTGCAGATTACGAGTAATTTTTCATGGAATTTGCAATTTTTTTTATTTTTTCTGTAACCTTTTAGGGGTCAACTTTGAGTTAATTATGTAAGGAGGACGACGATGGCTGAAACTTTTGTGCAAAACGAAAGTATTGAGACCGTCATCCAGCGTTACAAAGGAACCGTCTACAGTGTGGCTCTGTCCTACGTGAGCAGCCGTGACGATGCCGACGACATTTTCCAGGAAGTGTTCCTGATTTACTTCAGAACCAATCCGCAGTTTAATGACGAAGAGCATCGAAAAGCATGGCTCATCCGGACCACCATCAACTGTTCCAAGCGTGTAGTAGACAGTACTTACCGCAAGCGTACGGTCCCTATGGACGAAATGGAAGAAGAGTCATTTGAATTTCAGACTAAGGAAGAGAACGCAGTCTACGTAGCACTGCAGGCCCTTCCGGAGAAATATCGAACTGTTCTCCACCTTTTTTATTTCGAGGACATGTCCATTGATATGATCTGTAAGGTTCTGGACCTGAAAGCCAGCACCGTGAAAGTTCAGCTCATGCGCGGCCGTGAAATGATGAAGGAAAAACTGAAGGAGGAAGGCTATAATGACTGACGAAATATTTCGCGATGGATTTTGCGACGATATCTTTCGCAGTATGAAAATGCAGATGGAGCCTTCTGACGATGTAGTCGGAAGTCTGCTCGCAAAGATTGCTGCAGAGGCACCTTCTCAGGTAACAGAAAACGATAACGTGATTCCGTTCCGCCCTCAGGCTCAGCCTGAAATCACCGGAACAGCCGCATCCATTGCAGCAGTGGAATCCGCCCCAAGAAAACATTTTGCAAATAACCGAAAGAAAACGAACAAATCCATATGGTACTACGGCACAGCAGTTGCGGCCAGCATCATTGTTATGATATCTACATTTGCGTTACTGGGACCGGACGGCGATGACGCCAGCGGCGTGCATGACCTGTTTGAACAGGCGGTTGGTCCGAATACACAGATTGTCGGCATCGATAACCAGGGAAATGAAGATCAGACACCGGTTGGTGATGATGAAACCGTTCCTCCTGTATCCGGCGAAGAGAATTCCTCTTCCGATGAAACCCCGGATGTTTCCGACAATGAAGGTGACGTACAGCAGCCTGAAGTTACCGGCAATAAGACCGATAACGAAGGTAAAACCGATACACCGCAGCAGAACGGAAAGTCTGACGGAAAGGACAGCAGCAATGGCAGCGACGGCAGTGAGCCTGGAAAGACGCCTTCTGACAAAGATACTTCCGATAAACCTGCTCCGGATCATTCCGACAACGGCAAGGTAACTCCTGGTGCAGAAGGCACTTCTGCAATTCCATGGACCAATGAAATCATTGGTACCAGCCAGGTTGCTTCCATCTCCGTATCCGACGGCAACTATGTGGTTGACGGCACAGCCGTTTCCCGCTCTGATGTGGGTGAAACCATTGAAGTAGTAACCATCGCCCTTCCGCAGACTTCTACTACCAATGCAGCAGAAGTAAAAGCGAAGGTTCGTGAAGTGAAAGGTGTATCCAGAGCAGCCATGGTTGCACTGGATGTGGAAGGTTTCGACCAGCCACTGGTTTATGCCAATACAGATTATGCACCGTCTACTCTGGGTCAGCTTGTTTCTGATCTGGGGCTGGAAAAGAAGACTTCTTTCTCCGGCAATGTACGCTGTCAGATTTCCATGGTAGGATATTCCTCCAATCACAGCTACAGTGTAGACACTGCAGAAGCCGCATGGACTTATCTGCTGAATCAGGGCAGTGCACAGCGCGCAGCTGACAGCAATTTCTCCAACGGAAATGCCAAGGCACTGTTTACTTCCGATTCCAACCAGACAGGATCGCAGATTCAGTTTGGTGTCAGCGACAGCGGCTATCTCTATGTATCCCTGATGGGTAGGAAGCATACGTTTAATATCGGTTCTGAAAATGCAAAGGGCTTTATCGAATATGTAACCGGGGAGACTCTGGAATAAGAACCACAAATCATGAAAAAAGAAAAGGATTTCAAGATTGCGAAGGCAATCCTGAAATCCTTTTTTTATTTTACTTCAGTTCCTGAAGAATCGCATTGGCCACAGGTGCTGCTGCACCGATGCCGCTGCCTCCGTTTTCTACACATACGATGAAAGCATAGTCACCACTGAAACCGGTAAACCATCCATGAGGACTTCTGCCCTCGCCCACTTCTGCAGTTCCGGTTTTGGCATGGAGCTCCAGATCAGGGAAGTTTCCGTCACCATAATTGGAAACCACGTTATTCCGCATCATTTCCTTCAGCTGTGC
This sequence comes from Bacillota bacterium, assembly GCA_017556505.1. Taxonomy (GTDB): domain Bacteria; phylum Bacillota; class Clostridia; order Peptostreptococcales; family Anaerovoracaceae; genus RGIG7179. The sequence goes on from JAFYNS010000143.1 coordinate 29,215, forward strand.
AGCCGTTTCTGCACCGAGCAGTGTTGTGCTGCCAGCCCTGCTTCCTTTCAGCAAAATCGGTTCTGCTGCGGTTCCGCCGCCTGCAATTGCTCCCATATAGACCATCATGGACAGTGGATTCAGCTGGTCTTCATACTGTCCGATACCTGCCCAGGCACGGTTGATGCCGGCTGCTTCAAACTCAAACTGGCCAGCTGCAGTTTTAATTCCGTTAATATCATAGGAACCTGTCAGACCCAGTTTTTCAACATATTTTTCCATTGTTTCCGGTGTCATTCTGAGAGTCAGCTCTGCGAAAGCACAGTTGCAGGAGTTGGCCAGTGCATCCCGGAAGTTCTGCTCACCATGGGCAGAATAGCAGGTTACAAACTCCCCTTCTACCTCATGTTTTCCGGTGCAGGTAAAGGTCCATTCATCCAGCGCCGGCAGCGTATCGATAGCCGCTGCGGAAGTAACCAGTTTGAAAATGGAACCCGGTGTCATGGCTGCAGAAACAGCCTTATTCATATATGCACCTGTTGATGCTGCCGCTGCGCTGCCATCATCTGCAGGGTCAAATCCCGGTCCGCTGACCAGGCAGAGAATTTCACCGGTTTTCCAGTTGTACACAGCTGCCAGTCCGCTGCGGCCTGCCAGTGCACGGTATGCCGTGCGGTTCAGTCTGGAGTCAACGGTCAGGGAAACCTTCCGTCCGGTTCCCATAAAAATCCCCTTGGTTCCGGTAATAAAGTTATATCCGATCATTTTGCTTCGGAATGCAGAGTTTGCCCCTGTTGCAATATTGCAGCCTTTGTCTCCGGTTACGTGAAGATTGGCGATGCGGATTTCCGGATCATCATGGTAATGAGCACCATCACTGTTATATTTCAGAAGCTGCACACCATTACGGTCTTGAACAGCCCCCACCGTCATCATCCCCTGATGGAACACGTGATCATTGGCATAATAGGATGCCCATCTGCCGCCTTCCATGCCCAGACGGACTGTAAACAGTACGGAGCCTGCCACCAGGAAGAGCACCAGAAGCAGACATATAAACGCTCTTCTTTCCAGTTTCTTCATAAGCGCTCACCTGCCTTTACTGCAATACTTGCCCTTTCACGGGTATCTGCTGACTTGAGGAATGCCAGAAGTGCCCAGGAAACCATCATGCTGGTGCCGCCGTTGCTCACGAACGGGAAGGTAACCCCGGTAAACGGGAACAGGTCCACAGACCCGAACACATTGAGCATGGTCTGGAACACAAACATGCTCATAGCACCGCAGGCGGCGATGGTATAGAAGGTGGATCTTGCTTCCATGATGGAACGGACAGAGAAAACTGCCAGTGTCACAATGCAGAGCACCGCCATCAGGGCAATAATCAGCCCCCACTCTTCAATCAGCATGCAGAAGACCATATCAGTATCTGCTGCCGCTACGGTTTCCAGCCATCCCTCACCGGGACCCACACCAACCAGACCTCCGCTGGCCGCTGCACTCATGGCACGGCTCTGCTGGTACCCTGCAGCATCCACAAATTCCGGTTCCCACACATGTCCCCAGGAAGCGAAACGGTTTGCAATATACGGCTTAAACCGGATAATAATCATCCCTCCGGCAAAAGCAGCACCCAGGAATAAAAACAGTTTTGAAAAGTCACCGCTTCGCAGGAACGCAATCACGACGAAAGTGACGAAGAAAATAATGGCGGTTCCGAAGTCCCCCATAATGGCCAGACAGCAGAAGCAGAATCCGGAGAACAGCATGAAGGTCCAGAGGTTCTTTTTCTGGAAGAGCTCGTCCAGAGTCGCCGCCCCGATCCAGATAAAGGCCACCTTGACCATTTCCGATGGCTGGAAGGAAAAAGCACCAATCTGAATCCAGTTCTTCGCACCGAATACAAAGGTCCCGAAGGTCAGATTGAAAATCAGCAGCACCACTGCACCCCAGAGGAGCAGACAGCGCATTTTTTTCGTCAGAGACAGACTTCGCAGCATCATGCACATGATGACCATGGCTGTCACGCCCAGAGCAATGGCAATCAGCTGTTTTTTCAGGGCCGCCGGATTGGAGGAAGCCACCACCGCCAGACAGAGTGTGGAAAGGAAGAACGCGATGGTATCCATCTCAAAAGCGCTCTGCTTCAGAGCCCGCATCACCCCCAGATACACCCACATGATGGTAATGAGGCCTCCAAAGGCCATGATTACCTGAGCCAGAGCTTCTGCAGGCACCGTAATCGCCAGCTGGAAAGCTGCCAGGAGCTGGAACAGTGTCAGTGCCGCAAAGGTCGGTCCCGCAGACATGGTCCGTGTATCCGACCGCCGCATATTGATATTATTATTCTTTTCTTCCAGGCTGATTGGCAGAAGTGTACAGGTGGTTGCCCCCATGCGGATTTCATCACCGTACTTCAAGGGAACCGGCTTCATCGGTTCTTCAATCTGCACATCGTTTAAGAAGCTTCCGTTTTTCGAACCTACGTCGCGGAAGGTCCAGTTTCCACCGCCGTCTCTCATGAGGAGCCCGTGGTTTCTGGACATTGCACGGTCCTTTACCACGATGTCGCAGCTTCCCGTCCGTCCAATGACGTTTTCCCAATGGGTAACCGGAACACTGATTTCTGTCAGCTCAAACTGATCGTCCTTCAAAGGTTTCAGTGTTTCCAGATGAAGATATGCCCACACTTCAGCGTAGCTTTTATTATGCAGCAGACTGATGATGGAACGCAGCAGAATATACAGTGCCAGTGCTGCAAACACCCACCGTACCAGCTCGGTAAAAATCATACCCATGAAAACACCTCCTTTTCCCTGTATTTACAGAAGGCCGGTTTACTGAATAAACCGGCCTTTAGAATTCTTCTTATTCTATTTTACTATTTTTTACGGCTTTCGTCCACCATAATTCCGATAATTGTTACAACAATGAACAGAATCAGATAGAACAGTACCGGACATACAAAGGCACCATCTGCCTGTGCTGCCAGGAACGGCTTAATACCGTGAGAATATACTGCAGCAAATACCATGAATCCACTTCCGATCAGTGCCAGACCTGGAATCAGGAAACGCTTCACAAATCCCAGTTCCGGATGCTTCTTCATGAACATCACGAAGATTGGCAGGTACAGCAGATAAGTGGTTACAATCGGCAGTTCAGAAGAGTCGAATCCGAAAATACCGAACCAGTTATGTGGTGCCAGGTTGCTTCCGTAGAAGTGCACTGTCCAGATTGCTGCAAACAGCAGACCGAAGATGGAGGAATTGCTTGCCATCTTGGTTGCACCGTCTACAACGGAGAATACTTCCGGACGAGGTCCCTTTCCGCGGGCTGCCAGGGAGTACAGACCTCTGGTAGTTGCCAGCATCAGACCATTCAGAGTACCTGCGCAGGATACTGCGATGAACAGGTTCAGAATGTTACCGAATACATTACCGAAAATATTCAGGAATGCGGAAGTCGCACCTTCTTCCATCAGCTGCTGAGTAGTTGCACCACCGGCTACACCGATGAAGTAGAAGATATATACAGCCATGATAATCAGACCGCCCACAACCAGAGCGATTGGCAGATTTTTCTTTGAGTTTTTCAGTTCAGAGTTGATGGAAGTTGCAATAACCCATCCTTCATATGCAAATGCAGTAGATACAACTGCAGCAAACAGCGCATTTCCGGATGTGCTTCCGGTTTCCATTACTGCTGCCAGTGCTTCGCCGCTGAAGTTTTCAGCCAGCTGGCCATTCATCAGACCGTAGATTACACCTGCTACCATCATCAGACCCAGAGGAATCAGTTTTGCGAAGGTTGTAGTTACCTGGAACTTACCTGCCAGCTTTGGAGACAGCGCATTGATTGCATAAGCTCCGCACAGGAAGAACAGAGCCAGAACCATTGCTTCACTGCCTGTTACAGGACCACCTTCTGTCATCGCAATTGCCGGATTTACAGAAGTGATGAATACCAGTGTATATCTTGCAGTCAGCCATGCCAGAACCCCTGTCATGGATGGGAAGTAAATGACTGCCATGAACCAGCCGATAATATATGCGTACTTTTCGCCAACCAGTGCTTCCGCATAGTCTACAACACCATTTACTTTTTCATACATAGTCGCCATGATAGCGAATGCCAGAATACATGCCAGCATAATCAGACCGCCTACAATCCACGCTACAACACCGACCTTCAAGTCACCGCCGGTAGCCTGCAGGATAGTCTGAGCCTTAAAGAACACGCCGGAACCGATTACGATACCGACTACCATACAGATTGCTGTAAGCAATCCGTAACGTTTTTCCATTTTGTTTTCGTTGCCCATAATTAACTCCTAATAACGTTTAATATTTATTATAATTCGTCTAATCATAATAACAGAGTTTTATTTTAACATAATTTTCTGAAATTTGCAATCATTTGAAAAATATTGTATAATACTTTTATATGACTACAATACAGGAGGTATACCCCATGCAGTACACTGATTTCAAAGACTTAAAGATCTCCCGTCTGGGATTCGGTGCGATGCGTCTCCCAATGGATGCAGAAGGAAAAATCGAACCGGATCACGTTCAGAAAATGGTGGATTATGCTATTGCTCACGGTATCAATTACTTCGATACCGCTTATAAATATCACGCCGGTGAATCCGAAAATTACCTGGGCCGTGCCCTGGCAAAACACCCGCGCGAAAGCTTCTTCCTGGCAGACAAGATGCCGTCCTGGCTGTGTGCTGAAGAATCTGATGTAAAAAAGATTTTCGAAGAGCAGCTTGGAAAGTGCGGTGTGGAATATTTCGATTTCTACCTGATGCACAACGTGGATGAAGAAGGCTGGGATGACATCGTAAAACTGCACATCTTCGAACACCTGAAGGAAGAAAAGGAAGCAGGCCGCATCCGCCATCTGGGCGCATCCTTCCACTGCTCCGCAGAATTCCTTGATAAAGTTCTCTCTTCATACGGTGACTATATTGAATTCGTACAGCTGCAGATCAACTATTTTGACTGGGAATACGACAAGGCATACGAATATTATGATGTAGCACGCAAGCACGAAAAGCCAATCATCATCATGGAACCGGTACGCGGCGGTATGCTGGCTAACCCAATGAGTGAAGAAGCCTGCAGACTGCTGGACGAAGCGGCTGCAGAAGGCAGTGCATGCAGAGCAGCAGAAGGCAAGGCAAACTACGCGGCTTATGCGCTCAAGTTCTGTAACGAACTTCCAGGCATCCTGATTACTCTGTCCGGCATGTCCACCTACGAACAGCTCGTGGACAACATCAACACCTTTGAAGCGCCTGACATGACTGCTGAAGAAAAGGCCGCTGTAGATGCTGCTGCCAAGGCAATCCAGAGCGACATCATCATCCCTTGCACCGCATGCAACTACTGCGACGAATGTCCTTCCGGCATCAAGATTCCTGAAATCTTCAAGATGTACAACGTGGCTGCATCCAAAGGCTTCCACCACATCTGGGGTTCCTTATCCGGCCAGTACTATGGTCTGGAAACCACCGCTTCCGCCTGCATCGAATGCGGCGCATGCGAATCCCACTGTCCACAGAAGATTCAGATTATCGAAGAACTGAAGAAGATCGACGCAAAATACGCTCATCTGAAGGAAATCGGGGAATAGTAATATCTGAACTTCATCCGGATTCATGAAAAATACTCCTTTTAGCGATATTTCCACAAAAAGGAGTACACAAACAGCTTATTTGTGATATAAAACAAGATAAAAACACGATTTCAGCATATTTTTTCTGCCGGAATCGTGTTTTTTATTTAAGTATCGCCCGAAAAACATGATTTTGCTTAAAAAAAATACTCCTTTTACAGCTGAAACGCCAAAAAGGAGTAATAATGTGTAATTCTATACCTGCTTTGCAATCTCCACCGCAACCCGCAGGTAGAGTTCCTTTGCAGATTTCGGCACATTGCCCATGGTCCGCGGATCCCAGTCGATACCGTCCAGGTTGTCTTCAGCGTAAACAAACTGGTATGCCTTCACGTCCCGGTACTTTGCCACTGTCATCACTGTAGAACATTCCATATCCACCACCCTGCAGCCTTCACTGCGGCGTGCTTCCATGTTTCTGCGGGTTTCCCGGTACAGTCCGTCGGTGGTCCAGATTCTGGTGCGCAGAACCGGAAGTCCCATGGATTCTATAATTTCCGCAGTTCGGTCAGCAGTCGGCACCGGTATGTAGTCTCCTGCTGCCGCAGGCAGGTAGTGGTAGCTGGTGCCCTCATCCCGGTATGCTGCCTCCGGTACAATCAGATGGCCTGCCGGAATGTTCCGGTCCAGCGTTCCGCAGGAGCCGAAGACCACCAGGTTCTTTGCCCCCATGGCAATGCACTCTTCCATCATAGCCACAGTCATAGGCGCTCCCATTGGAACACGGCAGATGCCAAGCATTTTCCCTGAAACATCAAATCGGTAAATCTTATGCATTCCGCTGCTGTACCCCATCTCCATGATGGGCTGGCATTCGAACTGCTGCAGAGCGATATCCAGGATTTTGGAACCAAAGGTCATGATGACCGTTTCCGGAAAACCCTGTACAGGCTTGTACACATTCCACGGATTCAGTACAGCAGTCCGGTTTTCGTCATAGGTATCAAAAAGACTCATGGCTGCACCTCTTCATAATACTTTTCAATCTGTGCTTTAATCAGGCCCAGCAGATGCTCCCAGCCGCCTTCTTCCAGCTCAAACTCGGTCAGCAGGAAATAACGGACCGTATCGTAAATCCACTTCCGGTAGTACTCCAGTGCGGATTCCAGGGTAGTGTGGCCTTTGGCCTTCAGCTGCCTGATGTCGTAGGAAGAATAGTCAACGGTGATTTTGCCCCGCTTGCGGAGTGCCCCGTCCTTCCCGCCAAAATCGCAGATTGTCACGTCCATATTGTTATAAAAAGGCTGGTCCGCCACCAGACGGATCTGCTTCACGTCACCCATTGCACTTACCTCCTAAGTTTCATCGTCTATTTGCAATATACATAAAAACCGGGCAGCCGACTGACCGACCGGTTTGCTGCTTCTACCTGTTAGTATAGCATAAAATATATGTAATTACCCCTTTTATTTTTCTGGTGGTGGAAGAATATCCATCAAAGTATAAATCAACTGCTTCAGCCTTTCGTCACTGACCCATAGGGCTGCTTCGCCGAAAAAATTTTCTTCGCACCATTGCTGTACTGCCGCTTCCACACTGTTGTCTGTCATGTACCCCCGGGTCAGTACCGCAAAGAGAATAGCGAATAGAAGCGTGAGGCAGAGATTTTGCAGAGCGGCCTGCTTTCGCGACAATTTATGATACCGCAGCCGGTGTTTCAGCTTCTTTATCATGGGGCCACCTCCCCTGCGGTTACAGTGCCGGCCGCGACATCTGCCGTAAATTCGAAATGCTCTCCGAACCTGTCATATGTAATATGCAGCGTTTCGGCATC
>JAFYNS010000144.1 GCA_017556505.1 Bacillota bacterium
ATGGAGAAGAGCAATATGAATACACTGACACAATTTTTACTGAACCATAAAGGCAAAAATCCGGTTTCTTTCCACATGCCGGGTCATAAGGGCAGTGCCATCTACCGGGAACACGGCTACAGTGAATTTCTGGATAATATCATGGACTGCGACATTACGGAGATTCCTGGGGCGGACAATCTGTTCCAGACGGAAGGCGTACTGAAGGAAACCATGGAGCGGTACCGCCGCCTCTATGATACGAAGGAATCCTGCCTGCTCATTAACGGCAGTTCCGGCGGCCTCCTTGCAGCAATCCTGGCATCCGTACCTAAGGGTGGCAAACTGGTCATGGCCAGAAACTGCCACAAGTCCATTTTTAATGCATTGTCATTAGGCGATATTACCCCGGTTTATGCACACCCTGCGGTAATCGAAGAATACGGTATCCTGGGGGAAGTGACGCCGGAAGAAGTGGATCGATGCCTGAATGAACATCCGGATGCTTCTGCGGTCATCCTGCCATCGCCAAATTACTATGGGATCTGCAGTGACGTTTCGGCTATCGCAGAGGTGGTCCATGCCCGCGGCAAAGTACTGATTATCGACCAGGCTCATGGTGCCCATCTTGCATTCTTCGCGAAATACGGTATCCCCGGCTTTCCGGCTTCGGCGGAAGCTTCCGGTGCGGATCTGGTCATTAACAGCATTCATAAGACACTTGCGTCCTTTACCCAGACCGCTCTGCTGAATGTGTGCTCCGACCGGGTGGATAAGTACGATCTGGAAGACCGGCTGCAGGCCATCGAAAGCTCCAGCCCGTCTTACCCTCTGATGGCAACCCTGGATCTCAACGCAGATTTGATGGAACATTACGGGGAAACGCTGATGAAGGAGTGGGCTGAAAGTCTGCAGTGGTTCTACGAAACTGCGGAGAAGGAAGTCCTCGGTCTTCGTATCATGCGCCATCCAATGCTGGACTTTACCAAACTGAATCTGGATATGTCCGCTTACGGTCTCAATGGAAATGAACTGGAAGATCTGCTCATGGAAGAAGATATATTCATCGAGCTGGTAACCGGTAATATTCTCATGTGCATGACAGGAATCGGTAATAAACGATGTGACTTCGAGAAGCTGCTGAATGCGCTGAAGAAAATTGCAGGGCAGCGTCAGCTTCTGGATGTGAAACTGCAGCAGCCATCTGCTGTCACTGCCAGTCTGAAAATGACCGCCGTACCTCTGAGAAAAGAACGGGTGAAGCTGGAAGAGGCAGCAGGCAGGGTCTGTGCGTCTTCTGTGATTCCGTATCCGCCGGGAATTCCGATTGTGTGCCCGGGAGAAATTTTTGATGAAGAGGTTATCGCATACATTAAGGCTCGCCGTGAGGCCGAAGAAAAAGTCATTGGTCTGGACGAACTGGGCCGCGTGGCTGTAGGACGGAAAGAATAGAGGTACAGTATGAAGACCGTGTTATATAATGGAAAGATTTATGTGGAAAAGGGTCGGTATGCTCAGGCCGTTCTGATTGAGGATGGAATCATCCAGGCAGTAGGTACAGATGCTGAAGTACTGGCTGCGGCAGAAGCCGGCTGCGGGGATTTTGCGGAGAGAATTGACTGCGAAGGCAAAACCGTCATTCCGGGGCTGAATGATACGCATATTCATTTGATGCAGGTGGGAGAGGGACTGCGGAAGGCTCCCATCGGGAAAGCCCGGTCTGTGCAGCACTTGATCGAAATCTGCCGGGGGTTTGCAGAATCTTATCCGGACCGTGTGAGCCGCTGCCTGTGTGCAGCCGGATGGAACCAGGACCTGTTTGAAGGGGAAAAACGGATTCCGGACCGTCATGACCTGGACCGGATCAGTACGGAAATCCCCGTTGTACTGGAGCGCGTGTGTGAGCATATCCTTTCAGTGAATACGAAGGCGCTGGAAGTGCTGGGAATGGGTGCTGCGGCAGAAGAAATTGAGGGTGGTGAAATTTACCGGGAAACCGATGGATTTCCAAGTGGGATTTTTACGGAGAATGCAGCCTTTGATGTAAAACGGAGAATTTACCAGCCAACGCTGGAAGAACAGAGGGACTTCCTTCTGGAAGGTATGAAGTATGCTGTTTCAAGGGGACTGACTACAGTGCAGAGCAATGAGGTGGGCGTGGCTCCGGCAGAACCGGATGTACTCTTCGATATGATCCGCGGAATTTATGAAAGCGGGGAAGGCCTTCTTCGGTTCCACCACCAGGTTTGCTTCCACGATCCAAATGAATTTGAGACTTATCTGAAGGAAGGGGAATTCTCGCGGAACAGTGAGGCAGCCGGCGGCTATGGCCCGTCCTGCGGCGGCGGAGAGGGCTATGGGAAGGATTCCTGGCTGACTTTGGGGCCGCTGAAGCTGTTTAAGGACGGAAGCCTGGGCGGACGAACAGCTCTGATGACCAACGGTTATGTGGGACTGCCGGATGTAAAAGGTGTGGACTGTATGACGGCCGAAGATATGAAGGAGTTCTGCCGCCTGGCAAAAGAATATGGGGTTCAGATTGTAACCCACAGCATCGGCGATGAAGCCATCCGTCAGGTGATTGCGGCCTACGGAAAATATGGGTTTGTGGATGGGGAGAATAAACTTCGCCACAGTGTAAATCACTGTCAGATTACGGATCAGGAAATCCTGGATACCATTGTGGAAAAGGATATTCTGGTGCAGGCACAGCCGATTTTTATTGACTATGACCGGAAGATTCTGGAACCGCTCTGCGGGCCGGAGCTGGCGGCTACTTCCTATAATTTTGGAACCCTGCTGCGCCGCGGTGCGCATCTTTCCTACGGCACCGACAGCCCGGTGGAAGACTGCAATCCATTCCCCAATATCTACATGGCAGTAACCAGAAAGGGTGCAGATGGCATGCCGGAAGGGGGCTTCTATCCGAAGGAATGTGTGGATGTAGAGACGGCCATCGATGCCTACACCGCAGGAAGTGCATATAACGAATTCAAGGAAGGTGTAAAGGGCCGTATCAAACCGGGGTATTATGCGGACCTGGTGGTGCTGGACCGTGATATTTTCACCTGCGGTCCGCAAGAAATCAAAGACATTCTGCCGGTTCTGACCATGGTGGGTGGAAAGATTGTTTACATAAAATCATAACATATACCACAAAAAACCTTATTTTCAACATTTTTCTCGCTAAAAAATAAATTTTTTAATGACTTTTACAAAGGGTTGGTGTATAATGTTATCTGTATGATTTTGTACAAAATTTAGAAAGGAAGGTCTCAACTACAATGAGTCAAAAACATTTACCGAGCATTCACGTGCACCATTACAAGCACACTGCTGGTTGTGCTACAGAAGTAATGCCTGTACCTGATGTCGTAAAAATTTCCATGTCTCAGCATATCGGAGCACCTTGTAAGCCTTTAGTGAAGAAGGGAGACTACGTTAAAGTAGGTCAGCTCCTGGGCGACACTGAAGCTTTCGTCAGCGCACCAATTCACTCCTCCGTTTCCGGTACTGTAACCGGTATCGAAGAAGTGCGTTCTGCAAACGGCGGCAAGGACACTCTGGTGGTTATCGAAACCGATAAGCAGCAGGAAATTTATGAAGGAATTGAAGTTCCAGTTGCAAACGATCTGCCTGAATTCGTTAAGGCAATCAGAGCATCCGGCCTGGTAGGTCTGGGCGGCGCTTCCTTCCCTACACATATCAAGTTTAACCCTAAGAATATCGATGCTGTACATACCTTAATCGTCAACGCTGCAGAATGTGAACCATTCATCACTTCTGACCACAGACTGATGCTGGAAGATGCAGAAGACCTGATTGCCGGCTGCCAGCTGGTTATGAAGTTCCTGGGTCTGTCCGAAGGTTTCATCGGTATCGAAGACAACAAAATGGATGCAATCCAGCACCTGGATCAGCTGCTGGCAGCTAAAGGAATCACCAACATTAAGACTTTCAAGCTGCAGGCAAGATATCCAAAGGGTGCAGAAAGAGTTCTGGTATACGAAGTAACAGGTAAGACCATGAACGCGGGCGTACTGCCGGCTGACCTGGGCATCATCCTGTCCAACGTTACTACTATTGCATTCGTAGGTCAGTACTTCAGAAACGGTATGCCTCTGATCACTAAGAGAATGACCGTTGACGGTGATGCTGTTGCACGTCCAACCAACGTAATCGCTCCAATCGGTACTCAGATTCATGACGTAATCGAATTCTGCGGCGGCTACAAGCAGGAACCTAGAAAGATCCTGATGGGTGGTCCTATGATGGGCCGTGCAATCTTCTCTGATGAACTGCCAATCGTAAAGAACAACAACGCAATTCTGGCATTCTCCAAGGCACAGGCTCTGGTGAAGGAAGAAACTGCATGTATCAACTGCGGTAAGTGCCACCAGGCATGTCCGTTCAAGCTGATCCCAACTGCTCTGGCTAAGGCATATGAAATGAGAGATGCACAGGCTCTGAGCGATCTGAAGGTAATGCAGTGTATGGAATGCGGCAGCTGTTCCTACATCTGTCCTGCAAGAAGACCTCTGGCTTTCACTAACAAGCTGGGTAAGGGCGTAGTAAAGGAGGCTGGAATTAAGTAATGGATAAGAAGTTTTACAATAATCTGATTGTATCCTCCTCACCGCACATCGTAACCAACATGGATACTACCAAGATCATGTCTATGGTAATCCTGGCTATGGTTCCATCCCTGCTGGTGAGCGTATACGTATTCGGAATGAGAGTTCTGGTTCTGACTGCAGTATGTATCGCTGCTTCCATGTTCTTCGAATTCGCATGGAACAAGCTGATGAAGAAGCAGCAGACTGTGGGCGACCTGTCCGCAGCAGTTACCGGTATGCTGATTGCATTCAACGTACCTTCCGGTCTGCCTTTATGGATTGCAATCCTGGGCTGCTTCATCGCAGTTATCATCGTTAAGCAGCTGTACGGCGGTATTGGTAAGAACCTGGTAAACCCTGCTATCACTGCAAGAATCGTTCTGTTCATTTCCTTCGCAACAGAAATGACTACATGGCCTCTGCCTAAGGCTTTACAGGCTGATGCTGTAACCGGTCCTACCCCTCTGGGTATTCTGGCTGAAGGCAATGCTGCTGACCTGCCTGGCAACATGATCATGTTCATCGGTATGCACGGCGGTTCCATGGGTGAAGTATCTGCAGTTGCACTGCTGATCGGTGGTCTGTTCCTGATCTGGAAGAAGGTTATCAGCCCAATCATCCCTGCAGCATTCATCGGTACTGTATTTGCATTCGCAGCTATCTACTATGCTGCAACCGGTACTGGCGACCCTCTGCAGATGGGTATCTTCCACGTACTGGCGGGTGGTGTTATGTTAGGTGCATTCTTCATGGCAACTGACTATGTAACTTCCCCAATCTTACCTATGGGTAAGGTAATCTTCGGTGTAGGCTGTGGTTTAATTACCATGATCGTCAGACTGTTTGGATCCTATCCGGAAGGTGTTTCCTTCTCCATCCTGCTGATGAACGTTCTGTGCCCACTGATTGACAACTTCTGTCAGAAGAGAATGTATGGAGGTGCAAAGAAATAATGAAAAGTAATATGTTCAAAGAAAATATTGCACCTGTAGTAGTTTTAGTTGCTATCTGTCTGGTTGTAACCGGCCTGCTGGCATTCGTAAATTCTATTACTGCTCCTATTATTGAAGCAAACGCAATCGCAGAAGCTAACGCAGCAAGAACTGAACTGCTGCCTGAAGCTGACGATTTCACCGCATATAGCGGAGATCTGGCTGTACTGGAAGAAGGCAAAGTCTTTGTAGTTGACTGCTATACTGCCAACAACGGTGCAGGTATGGTTGTAACCGTTAAGACCAAGTCCTTCGGCGGTCTGCTGACTGAAATGGTCGGTCTGGACGCTGACGGTACAATCACTGGTGTAAAGGTAACTGCACACGGAGATACTCCGGGTCTGGGTACCAAGGCACACGACGCTGGTTACCTGGCTCAGTACGCTGGCCTGGCTGAATACACTGCATTCACTGCAAAGGATGATGCTGGTGTTACTCACGTAACCGGTGCAACTGTATCCTCCAATGCTGTACACTACGGTGTATGTGCTGCTCTGGAACAGTTTAAATTAGTAGGAGGTGCTAACTAATGGAAAACAAAGTAAGTAAATTAGCCATCCTGACCAAAGGTATCATCAAGGAAAACCCTGTACTGATCCTGTTACTGGGTACCTGTCCAACTCTGGCAACAACCAGCTCCTGCCTGAACGGTCTGGGTATGGGTGTTTCCGCTACAGCAGTATTAATCTGCTCCAATATCGTAATTTCTTTATTAGCGAAGATTATTCCTGACAAGGTAAGAATCCCATGCTACATCGTAGTAATCGCGGGCTTCGTAACCGTAGTACAGTTCGTACTGCAGGCATTCGTGCCTTCCCTGTACGCTTCCCTGGGTCTGTTTATTCCGCTGATCGTAGTAAACTGTATCATCCTGGGCAGAGCGGAAATGTTCGCTTCCAAGAATAACGCTTTCGATTCCGCACTGGACGGTATCGGTATGGGTCTGGGATTCACCCTGGCTCTGGGCGTAATGGGTGCAGTCAGAGAAGTATTCGGTGCTGGTACCATCCTGGGTATCGCAGTACCTTTCCTGAGCGCTCATCCTATCATGATTGTTGCTCTGGCACCTGGCGGTTTCTTCGTATACGCTTGTGCAATCGCTGCAATCAACTACTTTACCAACGGTAAAGCTATTCAGAAGAAAGAATTCGGCTGCGCAGGCTGCGCAATGGCATCTACCTGCCAGCAGGAAAAGTGCCTGGCTGAATTAGAGAAAGGAGCTGAAGCATAATGGGTTTAGCAAGTATCTTATTAGGCGTTATTTTAGTAAATAACTACGTATTAGCTCAGTTCCTGGGTATCTGTCCGTTCCTGGGTGTATCCAAGAAGCTGGACTCCGCAGTAGGTATGGGTGTTGCCGTTATCTTCGTAATGGTACTGGCTACTGCTGCTACATGGCCTATTCAGCAGGTACTGAACAATTTCGGTATCGGCTACTTACAGACCATCGTATTCATCCTGGTAATCGCTGCTCTGGTACAGTTCGTAGAAATGGCACTGAAGAAATTCATCCCTTCCCTGCATAAGGCTCTGGGTGTATATCTGCCTCTGATTACTACCAACTGTGCTGTACTGGGTGTATGTATCTCCAACATCGATGAAGGTTACAACTACATTCAGTCTCTGGTGAACTCCACAGGTGCCGGTATCGGTTTCCTGCTGGCAATGGTACTGTTCTCCGGCATGAGAAGCAAGCTGGAAGGAAATACTTCCATTCCTGCATGCTTCCAGGGTGTTCCTATTACATTAGTTACTGCTGCATTCCTGTCTCTGGGCTTCATGGGCTTCAGCGGACTGGTATAAGAGAAGGAGGCCAATGAGAAATGTCTAGTATTTTAATACCTGTAGCTCTGGTTTCTGCCATCGGTTTCGTTCTGGCAGTTGTCCTGACTATTGCTTCCAAGATCTTCTTCGTACCGGTAGATGAAACTGTAGCAAAGCTGAGAGCGGAGCTGCCTGGCGCTAACTGTGGTGCCTGCGGTTTTGCCGGCTGTGACGACTATGCTAACGCGCTGGGCGCAGACCCATCCGTTGGTACCGGTAAGTGTCCTGTAGGTGGTGCGGCTCTGGCAGAAGCACTGGCTGCTGTTCTGGGTGTAGAAGCTGATTCTTCCGAACCTCAGGTTGCAGTTGTAATGTGTAACGGCAACAACGATGCAGCGAAGACTCTGATGGAATACCAGGGTCTGAAGACATGTAAGGCTGCAAAGCAGCTGTTTGGCGGTCTGTCCGCTTGCCCTTACGGCTGTATGGGTCTGGGCGACTGTGCAGTTGCATGTCCTTATGGTGCAATCCAGATCTGCAACGGCGTAGCTGTTGTAAACAGAGAACTGTGCGTAGGCTGTGGTATCTGTGCAAAGCAGTGTCCTAACAGCGTAATCAGAATTGCTCCTGCTAAGAACAAGGTAGTAGTTCAGTGTAACTCCAAGGACAAGGGCGCAGTTGCAAGAAAGAACTGCTCCAACGCATGTATCGGCTGCGGCAAGTGTGCTAAGGTCTGCAAGTTCGAAGCAATCACTGTAGAAAACAACCTGGCATTCATCGACCCTGAAAAGTGTAAGAACTGCGGTCTGTGTGCGAAGGAATGTCCTACAAACGCAATTCTCAACATGAGAGCAAAGAGAAAGCCTGCTGCACCAGCAGAAGCTCCTACACCAGCAGCAGAAGCTCCAAAGGCTGAATAATAAAGAGATTCACTTTCTAAAATCAAATAAAAAAGAAAAGTCCTTTCACCGGCGCGAGCCGGAGGAAGGACTCTTTTGTTACATTTAGTTTTAGATTTTCAGAAATTAACGCTCCATATGGAATACGATGGTCTGACTGTCCGCATCCATGGTACATCCTGCACCCAATGGCAGTGTCATCATAGGGAATTCGTGACCTGACTGTACGTTATACAGAATCGGAATATCCAGACCTCCCAGAATATCCCGGAAACAGGCAAGGTAATCATACTCTGCCATCTTCGGATTGCCGCAGCGTGTAAACTGACCCAGCAAAATTCCTTTGCAGGCCTGATATTTTCCGGCAGCACGCATCTGAAATGCATGACGCTCCATATTATCGAGGGAATCGCCGACTTCTTCTATAAATAAGATTTTGCCGGCGGTATCCACTTCGTACGGCGTACCGATGGAAGCAGTCATAAGCGACAGATTGCCGCCCACCAAAGTCCCGGAAGCAATGCCGCTGTGCATTGTTTCCAAAGGGAAACCGACAGGGTTTTTAAATGGTACATCCCCTTCTCCGTTCAGCACTTCAAAGAAAGAGGCGGCGGTTTCCGGATCAAAATGTTCAATCATATTAGAGGAAACCATTGGACCATGGAAGGTTACCAGATGGCAGTCCTGGTTAAAGGCCAGGTGTGGCGCGGTTACATCGCTGTATCCTACGAAGATTTTTGGATTGCGGCGGACAACTTCCAAATCGATGTACTCCATGGCACGGCTGCTGCCGTCACCGCCGCGGACACAGAAGATGGCATCTACTTCAGGGTCTGCGAACATACGGTTTACCCACTGGCCGCGGACTTCGCCGGTACCGGCCATGTATCCTCCGTAATTGGTAGAAAGATTGTCGGCCATTTTCACACGATATCCCATATCTTCGAGAACTGCAGCACAGAGTGCTTCGCGCTCCTGCGGGATTGGGGAGCTGGTGCAGATTAAACCGATGGTGTCGCCTTGTTTCAGTTTCTTTGGATAAATCATAACTTGTCTCCTGTGTTTATACAATGCGTCATAAATTATAAGGGATTTAGGGGTATTATAGACCCCAAAGACCGAAAATGCAAGCTGATCCAGCCTTGTTCTTATAAATATACAAAAAAATGTACGTATGCAAATATTGACAGAAAAAGGGGAAAAAGAGTATACTTGCACTTAGAGAGAAACTTAACCCCCTGGGGGGGACGCGTTTATATGGAAGGTGACGTTATGAAACGAGATGTAAATGCATTGGACCAGCTGTTGGAGCGTAGAATTAAAGAGCACGGTTATACCGGTGTTGCTGTATGTATTCGAGGACCGGAAGGCGTTATGTATGAACGCGGATTTGGACTGAGAAGTGTAGAACATCAGAAGCCGGTAGATGGAAACACCGTGTTCGGAATTGCTTCCATGAGTAAGTCCTTTACGACACTGGCATGCTGCATCCTTCACACAGAAGGAAAGCTGAATCTGGACGACCCTATCTGCAAGTATTTTCCGAACCTGCATATTCCGGGAATTCCTGATGAATGTCTGACACTGAAGAGTATCGGCATGAACCGGTCCGGTATTCCGCCGATGGAACCGCTGGAATGGTCTATTGCCATGAACAGTGTGGAACGTGATACGAAACTCCACCGTGAAATGGTGAACTCTGCACCGAATAAGATGGAAACCATCGACCAGATTGTAGATTATCTGAGCCTTGGAAAGTATGGAAATCTGGGTGCACCCGGTGAGTATATGAGTTACCTGAACGAAGGATTTGCTCTTCTGTCTTACGTAGTAGACCAGGCTGCAGGAATCACTCTGGAAGAATTCCTGATGGAACGTATCTTTAAACCACTGGGGATGACCCGTTCCATTCTTGATCTGGACTGCAGCGAAGCGCGTGCACTGGCTGGAGATGACAATATTACCAGCCTGTTTGAAAAAGACGAAGATGGCAAACTGGTATGGGACGATGACTGGTCCGTACTCCCTCCGTTCCGCGGATGTGCCTGCATTAAGTCCACCGCTCTGGATGTAACCAAGTATTATCAGATGCTCTCCAACTGGGGCGTATATGAAGGTGTACAGATTGTGCCGAGAGAAGCTGTAGAACTGCTGATTGGCAGAGAATATCCGCTGAAGAGGAAGCCGTTCTATTGCCAGGCTCTGAGAAAGTCACTGGTAGCAGGCAAAATGATTTGCGAACATGCCGGTGCCCTCCATGGTGTATCTACACAGGGTGGATTTGTGGAAGGCGGCTACTCTGTAGCTGTACTCTGTAACGATAGTGAAGTAGACATGCAGGATCTGCAGTGGATCTGCTATAACTATATTTTAGGACAGCCTCTGGAAACTGATTTGAACTGGGCGGTACCGTCCGGAAAGAAATTCAGTGCTCCGGAAATGCTGACCGGTCACTATATCATTCATGAAGGTATTCCTGGACACTGTATCGTTTCCGTCGAGGACGGAGAAATTATCTGTGTCGAAAATGGTGAAAAGCTGCTTCTGAAGCATTGCGAAAAGACTGTCTTCGCCGTATTTAAAGCGTCGAAGCCGGAGGAACGTATTGCAACTTACCGCTTCTTCGTAAAGGACGGAAAAGCGTGGGGGCTGAAGACCGGCAGCCGAATTTGCCAGCGCCTTGAAGAAACACAGCTGTAATAGCTGAGCAACCTGTGGAAGGGAGATGTAATTATTAAGGATTATATTATTAAGAGATTGTTACAGGGCGTCCTGCTGGTCGTTGCTGTATCACTCCTGGTATTCGCACTGCTGTATATGATGCCGGGGGATCCGATCAACATGATGGTTGACCGAAAAGTACCAGAAGCCAAAAGAGCTCAGATGGCCGAAGAATTAGGCCTCAATGACCCATTCCTCGTACAGTACGGAAGATGGGTAAAGAATATTGTATTTGAACAGGATTTCGGTAATTCTGTAAGATACAAGACACCTGTAATCGATTTAATGAAGGACCGTGTTCCAAGAAGCGTAAAGCTCTGCGGATGGTCACTTCTGATTGAAATGCTTATCGCCTTGCCATTAGGGCTGATGTGCGCAATCAAAAAAGACTCGCTGTTTGACCGTATCACGGTCAGTGGATCGCTGCTGCTGACGGCGATGCCAAGTTTCTGGCTGGGGGCCCTGCTTGTCCTCGTATTTGCGGTGGGATTGAAAATATTGCCAATCAGTGGGTATGAGGGGGCAAAATACTATATTCTGCCGATTTTCGCACTGGTGTCATCCACCATTGCCGGTACGCTCCGTCTGACCCGTTCCGAAGTACTGGAAGTATTAAATGAAAAGTATGTAACCACTGCACACGCAAAGGGCGTGCCTTATAAGAAGGTAATGCTGAAGCATGTTCTGCGTAATGCACTGATTATGGTATCCGTACAGGTATTCATGTCCATTCCATGGCTGATTTCCGGTGCGGTAGTAACCGAAAAGATTTTTGGTATCCCTGGCATGGGTAACCTGCTGCTGAATTCCATCGTAGTACAGGACTTCCCGGTTGTACAGGCGGTACTGCTGATTATCGCTATTCTGACCGTTATCTGTAACCTCATCAGTGACATTGTAATTGCACTGCTTGACCCTCGTATCAGAATCGCAATGGGCGGAGGTGACAAGTAATGAGTGAACAGAAGATGGCACCTGCTGTGGAAACTGCTGCAGAAGCAGCGGCTGAAGCCACAGAAGTAAAAAAAGCAAAAGCAAGTAATTTAAATACAGAAAAATGGAAGGAAACGCTGATGGCATGCCTGAAGAACTTTAACTTCATGCTTGGTTTCTGTATGCTGGCCAGTGTGTGTATTCTGGCGATTTTCTCCGAACAGATTGCACCGTATGACTACATGGAACAGGGAGTAGGCTCCCGTTTCATGGCACCTTGTTCAGAGTTCTGGTTCGGTACTGATGAACTGGGCAGAGACGTTCTTTCCCGTGTTATCTGGGGGACCAGAATTACCCTGTGGGTAGCATTCCTGGGTGCAACTCTGCAGCTGGTTATTGGTGTTACCGTAGGCCTTCTTTGCGGTTATTTCGGAGGATGGATTGATCGTTTCTTCTCCTTCCTGACCGACCTGACCTGGTGTATTCCAAGTACCATTCTGGCACTGGCAGTTGTAACCCTGATTGGTAAGGGTCTGACCAACACCGTAATTTCCATCGCACTGGTAGCATGGGCTTCCTATGCGAGACCGGTTCGTGCGAAAACCATGTCCTTAAAGAGCATGGCCTTCGTGGAAACCGGTAAAGCTTTCGGGGAATCTTCCTTCGCTCTGATGTTCCGTTACATCCTGCCGAACGTAATTCCTTCCCTGATTGTAATGGTATCCACTACTCTGCCATCCACCATCCTGTCTACCACCACACTGTCCTTCCTGGGACTGGGTTCACAGGCACCGTCTCCTGACTGGGGGCTGGCACTTTCCAATGGTATCACTTATATCGGTACAGCACCTTGGCTGAGTATCTTCCCTGGTATCGCACTGCTGTACACTGTACTGGGCTTCAGCTTCCTGGGCGAAGGCGTCAGAGACATTCTGGACCCACACATGAAATCACAGTAGGAGAGAGGTGTACATATGAGTGAAGATTTATTAAGACTGGAACATCTCAGTATTGACTATAAAGTTAAGGGCGGATATCTGTCCGCAGTAAATGATGTTAATCTGAAGATTAAAAAAGGTGAAATCCTGGCTGTTGTAGGAGAATCCGGCTGCGGCAAGTCTACCGTAGCACACAGCATTATGAATCTGCTGCCTGGCGGAAATGAATCTGTGGAAGGCAGAATCATGTTCCGCGGTGAAAACCTGAGAGACTATTCCTGGTCTGAAATGGAAAAAATCCGTGGTAAACACATCGGTATGATTTTCCAGAATCCTCTGGATTCCCTGAACCCTGTATACACCACCGGTGACCAGGTGCAGGAAGCTATTTTGATGGACAAAGTGGATAAGGTTATCGCATGGCAGAAAGTTTGCGACCTGTTTAATGACGTGAAGATGCCGGATGCGGAAACCCGTGCCCGCAGCTTCCCTCATGAACTGTCCGGCGGTATGAGACAGAGAGTTATGATTGCAATGATGCTTTCCAGAGAACCGGAACTGCTGATTGCTGACGAACCGACTACTGCATTGGACGTAACCATCGAAGCACAGATTCTGGAAATTATTAAGGATCTGAAGCACACACATAATACTGCCATCATGATGATTACCCATAACTTCGGTCTGGTAGCAGAAGTTGCAGATAAGGTAGCCGTTATGTATGCAGGCGAACTGATTGAATATGCTGATGTTTTTGAAATTTTCGAGAATCCGCAGCATCCATATACCAAGCTTCTGATGAAGGCACTGCCAAGAGGTACCAAGAAAGAAGGCCGCCTGCAGATTATCGACGGAAGCGTACCGCGTATCCTGGATAAGAAGCCGGGCTGCCGTTTCGCAAACCGTTGTCCTTACGCTCAGGAACGCTGTTTCAATGAAACACCGCGTGAAGTGGAAGTTGCAGAAGACCACACCTGCAGATGCTTCCTTGCGGAAGAAAAGAAGGAGGTGTAGAATATGTCTAACATGATTGAATTAAAAAATGTAAAGAGATATTTCTCCAACTCCAAGAACATGTTCCACAAGGACAAGAGAGATGTAAGAGCAGTAGATGATATTACCTTCGAAATTAAAGAAGGGGAAATCGTAGGTCTGGTAGGCGAATCCGGAAGTGGTAAGACCACTTTGGCCAGAGTTCTCCTCAGCCTGACCAAGATGACTGACGGTGAAGTTGTCATCGATGGTGTGGAACTTTCCAAGGCAACCAAGAAAGACATGGATAAACTGCACCGTGAAATCGCGGTTGTATTCCAGGATCCGGCATCCAACCTGAATCCGAGAGAAACCGTAGAAAGCTCTATCATGCGTCCGATGATTATTCACGGTGTACCAAGAGCAGAAGCGAAGCAGAAGGCCAGAGAAGTTCTGGAAATGGTTAAGATGGACCTGCGTTATCTGGACAGTTTCCCTCACCAGCTTTCCGGCGGTCAGCTGCAGCGTATTGCTATCGCAAGAGCGCTGGCGCTGTCCCCAAAAATCATGATTCTGGACGAACCGACCAGTGCACTGGACGTTTCCGTACAGGCTCAGATTCTGAACCTGCTGCTGGATCTGCAGGAAGAAATGGGTCTGACCTATCTGATCATTACCCACGACTTGAACGTAATCAAGTATATCAGTGACAAGATTGCGGTTATGTACCTGGGTAAGCTGGTAGAATTCGGACCAACTGAAGAAGTTGCAGATACCCCAAGCCACCCTTACACCAAGGGCTTGATGGACGCTGCTCCAATTCTGGACCCACGTCTCAGAGGAAGAGAAAAGTACATCATGGAAGGGGACCCGGGCAGCCTGATGAATGTAGGCGATGGCTGCAGATTCTTTGCGAGATGCAAATATGCGACAGAGGAATGTAAGTATCATGACCCTGCCAACATCAAGGTCAATGATCAGCACCAGGTTGCATGTTTCAACCCGCTGAATAAATAGCAGAAAAGGCCCGACGGGGCGTTTCTGATAAATCACAGCCCGATAAAGGCTGAAAATTCTCTATGTTAAGGAGGCAATTATGAAAAAGAAGTTATTCGCATTACTGATGGTATTCGTAATGGTATTCTCCCTGGCTGCATGCGGCGGCGAAGGCGGCGAAGGCGGCGACGCACCAGCTAAGAC
Source organism: Bacillota bacterium (assembly GCA_017556505.1). Classification (GTDB taxonomy): domain Bacteria; phylum Bacillota; class Clostridia; order Peptostreptococcales; family Anaerovoracaceae; genus RGIG7179. The sequence continues at coordinate 15,015 of JAFYNS010000144.1, forward strand.
TCGTATCGTATTTGCAGATGACGAATGGTACGGCACAGACATGTACCAGCAGGACACCTGGTCCTCTGTACAGGCTCTGATTGCTGACCCAATCTTCTCCATCGACCCTGAAACAGGTTCTCTGATCGATGGTATCTGTACTAACCTGCAGGTAAGTGAAGATGGTCTGACCATGACTATGGAAGTTCCTGAAGGCAGAAAGTTTGCCAACGGTGCTGACCTGGATGCAGGCGACATCAAGGCTTCCATCGAATACGGCCACGAAGTTGGTGTATACGCCGACGGTTTCTCCAACATCGAATCCATCGACGTAGATGGAACTACAGTTACATTCCATCTGTCCACATTCCGTTCCGACCTGCTGTACTACCTGGGTGAATGCTTCATGGGTGTTATCGACTCTGAACAGCTGGAAACCATGACAACTGATGA
>JAFYNS010000145.1 GCA_017556505.1 Bacillota bacterium
AGTTTTCTTTTCATTCTGTTCCCCTTTCTTTTTCTCTTTTATCGTACACACCTTTTCCAGTATATCACAAAAAGACCGGTATTAAAACCGGTCTTTTCTGGAAAACGTAATTTCTGTTACTGTGATTTAAATTCCTTCCAGAAGCGGCTGTACATATCATCCGCTTTCGGTCCCAGGTTATGCAGAGTTTCGCATCGGAACAGAATTTCGTCACCTGGATTCAGGATAGGATTGTCGGTCAGATCCAGAATCTGTGTGTTCGGAATTGCATAGGTCAGGTATTCGAAGTTGAGGCGGGCAGACTTCTCTTCATACATGAAGTTAAGCCATGCATGTGCACCCTCCAGATTCCCTGCCCCCTGCGGAATCGCCCAGCAGTCGGTCCAGACTTCGGTACCTTCCTTCGGAACGGTGAAATCAAGGGCTTCGTTTTCTTCCTGTGCATAGAGAACATCACCGGATGCAATAACAGCCATGGCAGCAGACTCTCCTACCATCAGGTCACGGGCATTGTCGTTTGCATAGCTGTAAACCAGAGGCTTCTGCTCGATTAGCAGCTCGGTCATTTCTGCCAGCTCCGCTTCACTTGTGGTATTCATGGAGTAACCCAGAATCTTGCCGGCAATCATGTAGCATTCACGGATGGAATTCGGCATCATCAGCTGCTGTGCATAGTCCTCATCCCAGAGGATTTCCCAACTGTCAGGCACTTCGTCCATCAGTTCTGTATTATAGATAATACCGTAGGTACCCCAGGTATGCGGCAGACAGTGTTCCATGCCAGGGTCGAATTCATCTACGAAGGCACGGACATTTTCCTGCAGATACTGTGCGTTTGGTACGTAACGGAAATCAATGGCATCCAGAAGGCCTTCCCCTGCCATCTTGTTGATCATATAGTCGGATGCACAGATAATATCATACTGTGCGGTCTGGTTCTTCACCACCGGATACATTTCTTCGTTGGTATCGAAGTAATCCATGACCACTGCATAGCCGGTCCGTTCTTCGAATTCCTCAATCAGGTCAGGATCCAGGTAGTCACCGAAGCAGTAAATGTAAAGTTCGCCCCGGGTATCACCTGCAGCGGCTGCACCCTTGAAGAAGGATATTTTGGCGGAAAAACCGAGCATGAGACAGAGGCAAAGTCCGAGAGCAATGATTTTGCGGGATGACATACTGCCGCCGGAACTGCCGCCTTTGCTGCGGCTGCCCATGATGTTGGCAGCAGCCAGCACCACCAGTACTGTAACGAAAATCACAGTGGACAGTGCATACAGTGTCGGACGGATTCCCACCTTCACCTGGCTGTAGATGAGGGTAGACAGGGTGTTGATGCCTGCACCTCTGGTAAAATGCGTGATTACAAAGTCATCTACGGACATGGTGAATGCCAGCAGGAAGCCGGAAACCACGCCCGGCATGATGTCTGGCAGAACGATTTTAAAGAACGCATAGACCGGAGTCGCTCCCAGGTCCAGGGCCGCTTCATAGGTCAGGTTCTGCAGCTGCCTGAACTTGGGCATCACGGACAGAATCACGTACGGAATACAGAAGGTAATGTGAGCAAACATCACCGTACCCAGATTAAGTGAAATTCCAAACATAAGGAACATCATCATGATGGAGATACCGGTTACGATATCTGCATTCAGCAGCGGAATATTATTCAGCCCCATGAAGAAAGAGCGCTTCTTTTCTCCCATGGCATTGAGGCCGATGCAGGCCAGAACACCGATTACGGTAGCGGCAGTTGCAGACCACAGCGCAATAGAAAGTGTATTTCCCAAAGCCTCCAGGATCTCTTTGTTCTGGAACATTTCCTGATACCATTTCAGCGAAAATCCCTGCCATGCGCTCATGCTCTTGCCGTCATTGAAAGACAGCACCATCAGAGTGCCGATGGGCAGATAGAGGAACAGGACAATCAGTGCCAGGTAGAGGACGTGGCCAATGCGGGCCAGGGTCGTTTTTTTCGTACTCATATCAGATTGCCCTCCCCGTTTTTGTCAAATTTATCAATCATAGCCATACTGATGACGATGAATATCATCATAACCAGAGAGAGGCCGGATCCCAGATTCCAGTTGGAACTTGCGGTAAATTCCTGCTCGATGATATTACCGATCAGGTTTACCTTGCCGCCGCCCAGCATATTGGATATGGCGAAAGTGGTCAGGGATGGTACGAATACCATGGTCACACCGCTTACAATGCCCGGAACAGACAGCGGAATGATGACCTTACGCAGAACTGTACCTCGGCTTGCGCCCAGGTCATAGGCTGCTTCAATCAGGTTGCTGTCAATCTTCACCAGAGCATTGTAAATCGGCAGTACCATAAACGGCAGGTAGTCATATACCATGCCGAGCACTACCGCTGCCGGTGTA
>JAFYNS010000146.1 GCA_017556505.1 Bacillota bacterium
ATGCAGTCATGAAAAAACGGCTGGAAGCCGCTCTGGATCAGTCCGGAGAGCGCCGCTACGCCGCTGTCATTGACGAAGCACGTGATACCCTGGCTGATGCACAGGCAGAAGTGGATGAAGCCGCTGCGGAGCTGGAAGACGGCAAGCGTGAACTTGCCAAAGGTAAAAAAGAGCTGGCCGACGGTAAAAAAGAACTGGCTGACGGACAGAAAGAAATTGAAGACAACAAGAAAAAAATAGAAGATGCCAAAGTGAAGCTGGAAGACGGCCGCAGGGAACTGGAAGAAAACCGTAAGAAACTGGAAGATGCGAAGGCTGAACTGGCTGACGGCCGCGCGAAATACGAAGACGGTCTGGCAGAATTCGAAGCACAGCGGGATGCCGCTTATGCTCAGATTAACCAGGCTCTGGTTTCCGGTATGATGCCTCAGTATATGTATGATGCACAGAAGGCACAGATTGATCAGCAGCTGGCTCCTGCGAAAGCAGAGCTTGATGCAGCTCTCGCAGAAATCGAAGCCGGTGAAGCTGAAATTGCAGACGGTGAAAAGCAGCTGGCGGACGGCGAAAAAGAAATCGCTGATGCAGAGGCTGAAATCGCGGACGGTGAAAAGCAGCTTGCGGATGGTGAAAAAGAGCTGGCCGATGCCCGCAGTAAGATTGCCGATGCAGAAAAAGAAATCGCTGATGCCGAAGCTGAAATTGCGGACGGAGAAAAAAAGATTGCAGATGCCAGAAAAGAACTGAAGGACGCAGAAAAGGAAATCGATGATATCGAATATCCGACCACTTATGTACTGGGCAGAGATGCCAACGTGGGATATGCATGTTTTGAGAGCGATTCCTCCATCGTGGACGGCATCTCCCGGGTCTTCCCGGTATTCTTCTTCCTCATCGCAGCACTGGTCTGCATGACCACCATGACACGAATGATTGACGAGCAGCGAACCCAGATCGGCGTTCTGAAAGCCCTGGGATACAGCCGCCGTCAGATTATGAGCAAGTACGTAATTTATTCCGGCAGTGCCGCTGTCCTGGGCTCTGTGATTGGATTCTTTATCGGAATCCATCTCTTCCCATGGGTCATCTGGACCGTATACGGTCTCATGTACGGTTTTGCCAATATCATCTTTATTTACAACTGGGCCCTGGGCCTGATCTGCCTGGGCGTGGCACTCCTCTGCTGTGTAGGAACAACCGTATGGTGCTGCAGTACAGAACTCAGGGAAGTTCCGGCTCAGCTGATCCGTCCGAAAGCACCGCAGGCCGGCAAACGAATCTGGCTGGAATACCTGCCGTTTATATGGAACAAGCTCAGCTTCCTGGTGAAGGTTTCTATCCGAAACACCTTCCGTTACCGCAAACGTTTCATCATGATGGTCATCGGCATCAGCGGCTGTACTGCTCTGCTGGTAACGGGACTTGGAATCAATGATTCCGTCAGCAACCTGGCAGCCCTGCAGTATGATACCATCTATCATGTAGACTATACTGTATCCTTTAAGAAGGATATGAATGAAAAGAACCAGCAGCGCTTCCTGGAAGAAGCAGATTCCGTCATCGAGGACTGTCTCTTTGTTCACTCAAGTTCTGTGGATGCCAAGGCCAACGGCTTCACTAAGGCGGTCACCATGATTGTCAGTGATGATGCAGAGTCCATGCCGGCATACATTGAGCTGTTCAACGATGACGGTCCGATTGACTGGCCATCTGAAGGCAAAGCAGTTCTGAACAGCAACCTGGCCGACAATATGGGACTGTCCGTTGGAGATATGCTTTCTGTCTACGACAGCGATATGCGCGAAATGCAGCTGGAAATCTCCGGACTTTGCGACAACTATGTAAACAGCTACCTGTATCTCAGTCAGGAAACTTACGAAAACAGCTGGGGACCAATGGAAACCAACGCCGCCCTGGTTCTTGGCAAAACATCGGAAGAGGGCATCATCGCCGATCCTTATGGTGACAGTACCATCATGCTGGATGCGAGAAACGTTTCTGCGGTCAGCCTGACAGAAGACATGCGCGGACGTATCGAAGGTATGATCGGTACCCTGAGCTACATTGTGCTCCTGGTTATCGCCTGCGCCGGTGCTCTTGCCTTCATCGTGCTGTATAATCTGACCAATATCAACATTACCGAGCGAATCCGCGAAATCGCCACTATCAAGGTTCTTGGCTTCTACGCAGGCGAAACGGCACAGTATGTGTTCCGCGAAAACATACTGCTGACTGCCATCGCTGCCGTTGTGGGCCTGCCTCTTGGCAAAGCACTTCACACCTTCGTTCTCTCTCAGGTAACCGTGGATGCACTCAGTTTCCACATGTATATCAGTCCTCTGAGCTACGCCCTGGGAGTTGTTATCACCTTCGTATTCGCATTCCTGGTGAACCTGGTGATGCAGCGCAAACTGACGAAGATCAGTATGACAGAGTCGCTGAAATCTATTGAATAAACACAAAAGACGGGCTGAAAAAAGCAGTCCGTCTTTTCATTTACAATATTACGATTCCAAGCTCCTCCAGAAGCCACAGCAAGCCTGCCACACCAAAGGCAGCTATAATAATAAGAATACGCTGCTTCAGTACACCTTTCGAATCAGCTGCCCGCGATTCATCCAGCCAGTATCGGTTCAGCCCTGCCCTCTTTACAATTCCTGCACTGAGCATTTTATGCATTCTGTCAGGGTCCAGCAATGACTGTCCTTCCGGAAACAATTGCGCTTTCGTTACTGCATTTTCTTTCGACAGTGCATTCAGCTGGCGGAACCGTTCATAATAAGGTCCAAACGTGTCATCCATCATTTTTCCATATAAATCACTCATACATTTCCTCCCCAAAACTATAATTCTTTACATCCCAACCATCAGCGGTACAATCAGAGGTACACTGATGCACATAAGAAGTCCTGTTACAAAGGAGTACACAACTACTTCAGGCCGTGTAGAACGTTCTACAATCGGCAGGCATACGTCCATGGCAGCAACCCCCGGTACAGCCGTTGCCTCCAGATATCCAATGTATCTGGCGAGCATGGGGATTCCGATAATTCCCAGAGTCTCACGCATTACATTATGCAGGAAAGAAATGGCTCCTGCTACATTATATCCGGCTTCCGTAATCAATCCCGGTGCCAGGGTGTACCAGCCAAAACCGGCACTGATTGCAATCCCTTCGCGTACAGACAAATCCGAAATCATACCATAGACCGCGCCTCCTGTCAGAGAGCCGGCTACAGCCAGCAGCGGAATCACGATTACACTGAGACCTACGCCTCGCAGATGTTTTGCCATATCACCGGTAAGCCCCATATTGAAGCCAATGATTCCAAGCAAAGTGCTCAGACCGATTACCAGCGATTTGCTGCATATAGTTTCAAAAAGATCCATGTTTCCGGCAAACACTTTCGGAACTGCGAAATAACCACATCCCATGCCAATTGCTACAAACGCCAGAATCAGCAGCGTCATAATCAGATCACTGTTGCTGTTCTTCTGCTCTGCAGCAGCATCCGGTTCCGAGGAAACAGCTTCGTCAGAGACCGATACAGGCACACCCTGACGGCTGAGACCGAAGATTTTGCGGCCAAGGAATACGAAAAGCATACTTCCTCCCACAGCCGCAGCCGTCATAAGCACAGCCTGCAGTCCGATTGTCCCCAGGCTGGAGGTAACCTCTTCGTCCGCCCCCATCTGCAGTCCCATGATGAATACCAGGGCTACAATGAAGAAAGTCAGTATTCGGTTCAGAAATCCAAAGGATTCTGCCCTGTGACGCAGACGGCTGGCAATAAAATAACATGCCAGCATAATACTCCAGTACATGGCAAGAAGTTTCAGCGTATCCATAAAAACACTCCTATCCGATAATCAGCGGAACCATAATCGGTACAGCGGTACTGAGAATCACGCCGGAAACGAAAGAATATACGGCGATATCGCTGCGGGTGGATTTTTCCACAATTGGCAGACATACATCCATGGCTGCCGCACCAGGCATGCCGGTCGTTTCGATATAGCCGATTTTTTTCGCAATCAGCGGAATAAAGATGATAGAAAACAGTTCGCGCATTACATTATGCAGGAATGCAACCGCACTGGCCGTTACATAACCGTTTTCCATGATGATGCCAGGCGCCAGAGTATACCATCCAAAACCGGCACCGATAGCCAGACATTCTTTCAGTGAAAATTCCATAAACAGGGAACATGCAGCAGCACCTGCCAGAGTCCCCACAATCACCACTGCAGGGAATACCAGAATGCGCAGGCCAACCTTTTTAAAATTGTCCACAACCGTTCCGTCCAGTCCCAGATCCAGACCGATGAAGACCAGAAGCAGGCAGAGACCGATTTTGATGGTAAGTCCGGCCAGAGAATCGAACTGATCCATATTACCTTCAAACATGCGGCGGATTACCAGATAGCCAAAGGCCATTCCCGCAGCTACGGATGCAATAATCGCCACTGTAGTGGAATTGCCGCCAGCCGGCTCCTCTTCCGCTGCAGCCGTGTCTGCACCACCCTCACTTGACAAAACACCCGCTCCTGCATTCTTCATTCTGCCGTATCTGTCGATACCCATAGCCTGACGGGCAAGCCAGATGGCCAGAATAGAGCAGGCCATAATCACGACTGTCATGAGAAGTGCAGAAATGCCAATGGTACTCAGATTGGCAATTACCTCCTCATTGGAGCCCATACGCATCCCCATGGTCAGAACCAGAACCATCAGCGCCACCATCTGAACGCGGGCTGTCCAGCTGAATTTTTCCTTATGGCTGCGTACTTTGCTGCCTATTACAAACCCGGCAAAGGTCACACCCAGATATAAAATCAAATCACCCATTTTCAGTTTTCCCTCTCTTATTTTATGACAGACTTACCTGTCTTTCTGAAACTAATTATACAGATTTTCTTGACAAAAGTCCACACACATTATATTCTTTATCCATACTGACCCGACGTTTTTTATGGAGGTTAAACAGATGAAATTACGCGCAAATCTGATGAATCCGGACGAAATAAACCGTGCTTTGAAACGGATCAGTCATCAGATACTGGAACGGAATCAGGGGGCGGAACAGATTGTACTTGTGGGAATCAAACGCGGTGGGCTTCCCCTGGCCGAAATTCTTTCCGCTAATATTATGGCTATTGAAGGGGTTGCTGTCCCTGTCGGCGAACTGGATATTACCCGCTACCGCGATGACCGCAGAAAAGAAACTTCAGAATCGTATGAACCGGAAGAAGCAGACACAAGCTGTATCCCATTCGATATCAATGGACGCCATGTAATTCTTGTAGACGACGTGCTTTCTACAGGCCGGACTGTCCGCGCTGCGCTGGATGCGGTTTCCACATATGGACGTGCTTCCACGATTCAGCTTGCAGTGCTGATTGACCGCGGCCACCGGGAGCTTCCTGTCAGAGCTGACTATGTAGGTAAAAATGTGCCTACCTCTAAATCCGAATTTGTAGAGGTGCATCTGGAAAGTGAATCCTGCACAGGCGTTCTGCTTCTGGGGCCGGAGGAATAGCAAACCCTCAGGGTTGATTCATTTATGAGTCTATGCAATCCATTTTTGAATCACCTTATGTGAGCTATTATCTGAATTATTCATATATGAAATTGAACTGCAATCCTGAAATGGCTGAATTCAGCCATTTCTCTTTTTTTCTTGAACCGGAGCAAAGTTGGCACGAATTATGCTATAGTATTATTTAGTTTAATATTGTATCAATTTTAACAATTGACAGAAAACTGTTTCCATTGTAACATGAGTATAACAAGTGCACTACTGCATCTGCAGGTAACAGTTTGAAGTTTATTGTTTATGTAAAATTTAAAACTCCGGAGGTAATTATCATGTCCATCAGAATCAATTTAAAAGATGCATTCAATGAAGCTTGGAACGCAAACGCTGCTTACTTAAACGGCGATATGAAGGTAGCCGTACTGAAGACTGCTATGAAGGCAATCTGCCAGAGAGACTACATCGACGCATCCGACGAACTGATTGAAACAGTAATCGCTGAATGCCTGAAGGAAATGGAATCTGCAAGAGCAGATTTCCTGCTGCAGACCAAGATGATGCGCTAATTGAACGTAATTCAAATCGAAAAAAGTCCGCTACAGACCGTAGCGGACTTTTTTTCTTGCCAACGTTGCCTGCGGCAGGTTCAGATATTCTGCCGCCTTCCTGGTTGTCCCCTCCTTTTTCAGAGCGTAGGCAATCAGTCTTTTTTCCTGTTCTTCCATAATCTGATTGAAATCCACACGTTCATCCCTGTTGAATTCCTTTTTCAGATTGATGATCATACTTTCATAGACGGATCCGTTTAAAAGGCGGTCAGCTGCGTCTTCACCAATTACACGTTCCCGTTCTCCGATATATAAGCGGTGTATCGCATTTTCCAGTTCCCGCACATTTCCCGGCCAGTGATAGGATTCCAGCTTTTCCAGCGTTTCCGGTGCCAGTTCTTTTTCCATACCGTATTTTCTGCTGTAGCTTTTCAGAAAGGCTTCCGCCAGACATCCAATATCCTCTTTCCGTTCCCGCAGCGGAGGAACATCAATGGAGCAAATGTTCAGACGGTAATACAGGTCTTCGCGGAACTTTCCCTCCTGTACGAGTTTTAACAGAGGAACGTTATTGGCACAGATTACACGGACATTCGTACGTTTCTGCTCCGTTCCCCCTACCCGGTAATATGTATTTTCCTGAAGCACCCGAAGAAGCTTGGACTGCATATTCAGCGACAGTGTACCGATTTCATCCAGAAACAGCGTTCCATTATTGGCCACTTCAAAATATCCAGCTTTGCCGGATGTGTGTGCCCCGGTAAATGCACCCTTCTCATAGCCGAAAAACTCCGATTCTGCCAGGTTTTCCTGAATGGTGGCACAATTTATCTTCACACAGGGTTTTCCCTGCCGCGGGCTGTTCTGATGGATGATATTAAATATCTTTTCCTTCCCTACACCTGTTTCCCCCTGGATGATGACACTGCAGTCATATTGAGCCACATTGAGTGCTTCATCAATCATCGCCGCAGTCACCGGACTGCGGTACACAAAGTCCTCGATTCGCTCTGTTGCCAGTTCTGCCTTTCTTTCGCGGTTCAAAATCCGGACGTCGTAGTTCTGCTTCTTTTTCACACTGTAGATTGCATCCAGAAACTCCAGATTGGAGCTTACTTTTTCAATCAGCTCTGCTGCAAATGTATGCGCTTCATGGACATATCCATCCAGTGCATAGGAGTTCACTTCTTTTCCCATTGAATCGGCTGCAAGAAGACCGGCACCATAGTTATTCTTCAGGCTGGTGTAGAACACCGTTCCCTGGTCTTTTACCAGCAGTGTTGCTACAATTTCAGACCCGGATATATCTTCCAGGTTGATTACAGCATCCATGGGACGGGGATCATAAAGCTGCTCTATAACGGACTCATAGGCTTCTATCGGCCGGCTCAGATCTACAAAACAGGTTCGCTTAATCACCGGCAGATAAGCTGCCGTAATTTCACGTTCACTCAGCATCCCCAGAGAGTTCCTGTCTATAATAGCGGTTACATGAGTTCCCTTTCCATAACAGTCCGTAAGCATCTGTGCATAAAGCAGGGCAGTTACCGGATTCCCCCCTATGATGGAAACACGTTCTGCTTTCTGATTCTGAATTACCCGGTGAACCCCCAGAAAATTCCCTTCTTCGTCTATGGCAGACAAAAGATATTTTGGAGATACTTTCCCGTCGTACTTAACGATACTGGTGGCCTCAAAACAGATCACATATCCCTGACATTCTATCTGACCGTAATTGAAATCAATGTTGTTAATCTGGTCCAGATGCATAGCTACCCCAGTCAGGGAGGACAGACTGAAAACCCGGTCTCCTTTTTTCAGATTTCCGGTGTCAGTGTCCGGCCCTATCTCCTCAATGATACCCATAAAAATACCGCCGCTGCCCGTGTACGGATTATGCAGTTTGCCGCGTTGCTGAATAATCTGCATAATTCTGGCCTTGATTCGGGTTTCATCGTATCCGCAATGGCTGCAGATCTGACAGAAATTATCCCATTCAATATGCAGCATCTCAAGCTGGATGCGTATTTCACCTTTACCCAGGTTGCGGCTGTTATCTATTTTCCATGCTGCCGCAGGTATGGTTCCTTTGGGTTCCAGTACACGGCTCACACCAAAACGTTTCATAATCATACAATCACCCGCCCTTATGCCTTTCTCGATTTTTTATCGATTCTATACTATTACTATACTTTGAGTCAGCTGACTCTGTCAACTGTTTTGAGTCATTTTTGAATCATTCAATGTAATAAAAAACTGCGGAACATTTCTATTCCGCAGTTTCATTACGTTTACCGTTTGATTCTCAGTTAAAAGTATGCTGATTAAGCAACCTTCTTTAATCTTACATCTGGTTCAGCAGGCAGCTTGAACAGAGGTACGAATCTGTCCAGACCTGTGAAGGTCAGGATGATGATAGAGAATACAGCGATGTAAGCCATGAAGTTGTACTTCAGGAAGTCCATGTTGGTGATTTCTACCAGTGGATATACACCAGCAGCGATACCTACATAGAAGCCCAGGTATACGTGCCATGGAATCAGCTGAGAACCGAATACGCCCAGAGCGTCAGAGAATGTAGCATTTCTTAAGTGTAAGGTGTACATATCTTCTTCGGAACCTTCAACGTTTTCGTCTACGATCTGACCGATAACAGGACCGATTGTTACGATCTGAGCCATTTCATCGGACAGAGCAGCGTTACCCAGCAGGGACAGAACTGCGTTCCAACCCATCAGGTGTCTTACCTTCTTGGACATCTTTACTACCAGAGCTGCCAGAGGAGCGAATGCATCCATCTTCTGCATTACACCACCGAATGCTGCAACCCACATCATCATGATGATTACCCATGCACCAGCACCTTCGAAACCTACGTAGATGATGTCATCCAGCAGGGACTGAACGGAGCCAGCAGTACCAGCTACCAGGCCCAGAACGTAAGCAGCTACCAGACCGGAACCGATGCAGATGAAGGTGTTGAAGCCAATAACCGCCAGAGCGATTACGATCAGCAGAGGAACTACCATGTATACAGGAACACCAGAGGATACCTGTTCCAGCAGAGTTAATGCTGCAGGTCTTTCAACTTCCAGGAAAGCAAATACGTCAGCAGGAATTTCTGCCATTACGCCAGCAGCTTCTACAGTTTCACCAGGCAGACCCATTACGATACCTGCTCCGAAGAAGCAGATTGCTGCCAGTACCAGACAGCCGATGGACCATACGCCCTGATGTCTGATTCTGTGGATAACTTCTACGCCCTGAATACCGGAAGATACGATAGTAGTATCGGAAATCAGACCGATGTTGTCACCGAAGCAAGCACCACCTGCGATAGCACAAACAGTCAGGATTGGGTTACCATCTACGATGTGGGACAGCCACATGAAGATTGGTGCACAAGCTGCGAAAGTACCCCAGGAAGTACCAGTTGCAACGGACAGCAGGCAGCAGCAGATAAAGCCAACGCATGCTACAGACTTTGCAGTGATACCCAGAGACAGTGCAATGTTAATGATTGCAGCGCCTACACCGTAGGACATGAATGCTTCTGCCATTGCATAAGCAAACATCAGAATGAACAGAGCTACCAGAATGTGGCTTACGCTCTTCATAGCGGAATCTAATGCATCCTGGAATTTAACCTTTGCAACGATTCCTGCGATTACGAACGCACATACGCAAGCTAAGAAAGCAGCGATTAATGCGTCCTGACCACTAATCATCAGACCGGCAAGTACAAATACCGGAACGAATTTCAGTAATGCGGATACCATTTTGTTTTTTCTCCTTTTCTTAAACACCATAGATATAATGTTATTATTACGTACGTTATATAATCTATCATATCTGCTGAAAAAAATCAACAAAAAACATGCATTTTTCTTTGCATTTTCTTGACGAATTCTGCACTTGTTTAACACAACATTAACACATATTAATATTCTGTTTTTGCTCACAAAAAGCAAAGAACCCTGCGGAGCCTTACGGCTCTGCAGGGTCTTGTCTGCATCAATTGCATTAAGCTGTCTTCTTTAATCTTACTTCAGGTTCAGAAGGCAGAGCGAACAGTGGAACGAATCTGTCCAGACCGGTGAAGGTCAGGATCAGCAGGGAACCTACAGCAATGTAAGCCATGAAGTTGTACTTCAGGAAGTCCATGTTGGTGATTTCTACCAGTGGGTATACACCAGCAGCGATACCTACATAGAAGCCCAGGTATACATGCCAAGGAATCAGCTGGGAACCGAATACACCCATAGCGTCGCCGAAAGTAGCGTTTCTCAGGGCCAGCTTGTACATAGCTTCTTCGGAACCTTCTACGTTTTCTTCAGTGATCTGCTTGATAACAGGTCCGATAGTAACGATCTGAGCCATTTCGTCAGCCAGACATGCGTTACCCAGAATACACAGGCAAGCGTTCCAAGTCAGCAGACCTCTTACTCTCTTGGACATCTTTACTACGAAGGAAGCCAGAGGAGCGAACGCATCCATCTTCTGCATTACGCCACCGAAAGCAGCAACCCACATCATCATGATAACTACCCATGCACCAGCGCCTTCGAAACCAACGTATACGATGTCATCCAGCAGGGACTGAACGGAACCGGAAGTACCAGCGAAGATACCCAGAACGTAAGCAGCTACCAGACCGGAACCGATACAGATGAAGGTGTTGAAGCCCAGTACTGCCAGAGCGATTACCAGCAGCAGAGGAACTACAAAGAGACCAATACCGATATTAAATTTGATTCGAAGGCAGGTAACGGTCAGGTTATCGCCATGAGCGAAGGCCACAAGGCCAAGGCAAGCTGCCTCAATGGAGTGGAATCCGTAAAGAAGAACGCTCCGGAAGCAGAAATCACAGAAGCTGAATAATCCAATAAAAATAAGCGGAAGCCTCAAGCCTCCGCTTTTCATTTTTCTTAATTAATCCAGTACCAGGGATGGTGCACTGTACACTCTCGCCTTGTACTCGTTATCCAGTTCGTACAGGCCTTTCGGATCACGTCCAAAGAGTTCGAATCTGGTAATCATATCGCTTGCGTTCTTTTCTTCTTCACCCTGTTCATCTACGAACCAGTCCAGGAACTTCATGGTTCTGAAGTCTCTGATATCATAGGCAGCACCGTAGATTTCATGAATCAGGCTGGTTACCAGTTTTTCATGCTCCAGGCTGGCATACAGAGGATCTTCATACTTTTCGAAAACCTTATCAGGCTTTGCGATTGGAAGCAGATTTACTTCCATATCATTGTTCTGCATATACTGCATAATCAGCATGGCATGATCCATTTCTTCCTTCGCCTGAATTGTAAACCAGTTTTCATAACCGTCCAATCCCTGCTTTTCATAATATACTGCCATATCCAGATACAGGTATGCGGAATACATTTCATTGTTAATCTGTGTATTTAATAATTCGGCTACTTTCTTACTCATTTTTTATTCTCCCTTCAGTATTATCGTTCAACACCCTTTTGTTATTTTTATATTATCATAGTATTTTCAATTTGTCAATAAATTTATGATAATTATTATCATTTTATTTTCAGTTACATTTTCCACTTTATCATTCATTTCCCTATATGGATTTGTAATAAGTTGTTGAAATCTGTATTTTGATAGAGTATAATCAAACTGGGTATTCATGTTATATATAGAAAGAGAGTAAAAATGAACTTTATCGGCGATTATTTCGCAGTCGGGCTGGTTATTGTACTGTGTATGTTTTATTTTGAAAGGAAATATTTCCTTACGAAATCAAGCAGATACTTTGTACTGTGCCTGCTGCTGACTGCTGCAACAGCAGTTACAGATATCATCACCGGAGCACTGCTTACACTGAACGGTGTTCCTTACTGGTTGAATATGTCTGTAAACAGTCTGTACTTCATTATCAATATTATTACCACATCTACCATTGCCCTGTTCCTGTTCACGAAACTGCTGGAACACGCCTATGACGATCACTGCATGACTTATGCAAAGCGTGGGCTTCGAATTTTGTTCACAGTCTACATGCTGCTTGTTATAATCAATTTGAAAACAGGCTGGATGTTCTATTTTGACCAGGCAGGGGTTTATCACCGCGGACCGATTAATGCAGCTGGTTATCTTGTTACCATCTGCCAGATGGGACTGGTCATGATCTGCTATTACCGAAATAAAAAAAATGCCAGCCGTTCCATGCGGCGTGCACTGATTCAGACCTTCCCGGTTATCGTTCTCTGTATTGTGGTGCAGCGTATTTATCCTGAAATCATGCTGAATGCCTTTATCATGGCCCTGATGGACACGGTTCTGTTCCTCACATTCCAGGGCCAGCGTCAGGGTATTCATACTCTGACTAAGCTCAATGACCGGCACCGGTTCTTCCGGGATGCGGAATACAGAGCCGAAGCAGGTGAACGTACGCAGGTATTTCTGATCAACATTCACAACTTCGGTGAAATCAACCAGAAATACGGACATATTCATGGGGATGAAATCCTCTATCAGTTTGCATTTGCACTGGAACGCCTGATAAAACACAGTATGGCATTTCACATGAACGGTACGGTTTTCGCATTGACAGTACCATATACAACAGAAAAAGCAGCGACGTACTGCCGCAGCAGCCTTCTCAATTTCATGGACTCCGGCATCGATTTCATGAAAAACCATATCGTTCTGGACTATACAGTAACAGAGTATATCACCGGAAACGAAGCCATGAACGCTGCCGATTTCTATGAAAAGCTGGAATATTCCACAACCCTGGCGTATCAGGCAAAACAGCGTTACATCCTTTATACGCAGGAAATAGGCGACCAGATGGACCGCAGAAGGTATCTGACAGAACGGCTTCGCAATATAAGCCGCCAGCAGGGATTCCAGGTCTGGTTCCAGCCCGTTCACTGTATGCACAGCAGACAGTTCTGTTCCATGGAAGCACTGCTTCGTCTCTATGAACCGGACGGCACTGTAATCAGTCCGCAGGAATTCATTCCGCTTGCAGAAGAAACAGGTATGATATCAGATGTTACCTGGTTTGTGGCAGAGGAAGTCTGCCGGTTCCTCTCAGAAAACTCACAGGCATGCCCTGTCAGTGTTTCCATCAACCTTCCGATGGCCCAGCTGCTGGAACCGGGGTTCCATGAACGTCTGAACGAAATAGCCAGCCGCTATGGAGTAGCACATCACAAAATCTGTCTGGAATTCACAGAACGTGCAATTCTGGAAAACTTTATCCAGACCAAAGCAGTTATGGAACAGCTTACACAGGATGGTTACCGTTTTTATCTGGATGATTTCGGTACCGGGTATTCCAATTTCAACTGTCTGCTTCAGCTCCCTTTCCAGTTTATCAAGCTGGATGCCAGTCTCATTCACTGCAGCAGTGAAGGTCAGGCAGATTATGATCTGATCCGTACCCTGACGGATCTGTTCCATAACATGAACCTGAAAGTTATCGCAGAAGGTGCTGAAACACAGCAGGATGTGGATAATCTGCACAGATACGGTATCGACCGGATACAGGGTTATTATTTTGCAAAACCGATGCCGGTATCAGACCTGCTTCGTTTCTACGAAGAACACCCTCTTTCGGATAACTAATCAACACACGAACCAGTCAAAAGGAGAATCTTATGTTAGAACGTGAAATGCTCGTAAATGAACTTCTGAAAAAAATCAAAGGAGAATTTGCAGTATCCGGCGAATCACAGCAGGATGCTTTTAAAGCGTATGATATGGGTGTTCAGTATGGTCAGACCCGCCGGTTTGATAATTCCCGCTTTTATCATAACTATAAGTTCCGTCTGGATGACGGCACTTCCGTTATGTCCACCTCCTTCTTCAACATATTCATGTCCCGTAATCAGACCGGCGCTTATATTGACGCAGAAAAGGCTCTGAAAGAATTCTTCACCGATGCACGCCAGTTGGATGCAATCTTCCACCTGGTACGCGACCAGCGTTTCGGTATCAACGGTGTGTTCAAGGCCATCATGAGCCCTCAGGAACCACAGCAGCTGAATTACATTGATTTTGTACTGGTTATTGCCTGCTTCTGTGCAGGTGTTGTGAATAAATAGGTTTCCAATCCCACATCCCTTTTCTGAAACAAAAACAGCCACCCAGTGGGCGGCTGTTTTCATATGGTCGGGATGACAGGACTTG
>JAFYNS010000147.1 GCA_017556505.1 Bacillota bacterium
GGTTAAGTACGTAGAAGAAAACAAATAATTTCATAGCATAAGAGAAAACCCGCTGTGAAAGCGGGTTTTCCTCTTTGCGAGAAGGGATATAAAATGGGAAAGGATAAGCAGATTTCCGCAGCAGTCATCAGACGTCTGCCGCGCTACAGAAGATATCTGCACGAATTACTGAAAAAGGGTGTGGAGAAGATTTCTTCCAAGGATCTGAGCCACCTGATTGGCTACACTGCTTCACAGATCCGCCAGGACCTGAACAACTTCGGCGGTTTCGGACAGCAGGGTTACGGCTACAGTGTACAGAATCTCCATGAAGAGATTGGAAACATCCTGGGCCTGAACCGGGTATATAAAATCGTAATCGTCGGCTACGGCCGTCTGGGCCAGGCC
Source organism: Bacillota bacterium (assembly GCA_017556505.1). Classification (GTDB taxonomy): domain Bacteria; phylum Bacillota; class Clostridia; order Peptostreptococcales; family Anaerovoracaceae; genus RGIG7179. Next base: position 388 of record JAFYNS010000147.1, read on the forward strand.
ATGGCCGCATATATTGCAAAAAACGAAAAGAACTTCCACATTGCAGGCATCTTCGATGTGAAGCAGTCCATTCAGAACGTGGAATTCCAGAATGCTGTAGTGCTGACCTGCGGATCTCTGGCAGGCTTCATCGAAAAGGAAGGCGTGGATATCGCCGTTATGTGTGTTCCGCCTGAAAAGGCACAGCTGGTGGCAGATACCGTTGCAGGTGCAGGAGTAAAGGGCATCTGGAACTTCACAGCAGTGGATCTGGAACTGCCGGAAAATGTGGCAGTGGAAAACGTACACATGAGCGACAGCCTGCACGCCCTCGCATACTATATGCAGGACATGGAGCAGTAAACCGGCCGCACACATTATGACAAAAAAGAAAACACCCGATTCCTTCGGAATCGGGTGTTTTTATGTTCGTTGTTTAACTCGATTGAATTAAGCTTCAACTGGAGCGTCAACTGGGCAAGCGCCAGCGCAAGCACCACAGTCGATGCAAGTGTCAGCATCTACTACGTAGATGTCACCTTCGCTGATAGCGCCAACTGGACATTCGTCGATGCAAGCACCACAAGCGATGCAAGCGTCAGTAATCTTGAAAGCCATTGTAAATTCCTCCTTATTAAAGATATATCTTTGTACTGATTATAGCAGAACGCGTCGAAATAGTAAAGTGTTAGTTGCGTGTAAATTTTATCATTTAAAGTGCACACAATTTGTGGTACACTGTAAACAGCGGGATTCTGCACTATTTCCCGCAGGAGGTACAGCATGAAAATTTATGCACTGATAGGAAAAAGCGGTACAGGTAAGAGCTTCCACGCTATGGAACTGTGCCGGGAAAAGCAGATTGAGTCCATCATTGATGACGGTCTTTTCATATACAAGAATACGGTGGTGGCCGGAATTTCCGCCAAGCGCCAGGCGACGAAAATCGGAGCGGTAAAGGTGGCTCTCTTTAACGATGACGCCATCCGTGACGAAGTGGCCGGTGCCATTGGTCACAAGAAACCGAAATCCATACTGGTTCTGGGCACCAGCATCGGCATGACCGACAAAATCATTCTCCGTCTGGGGCTGCTTCCGGATCAGGAGGCTTTGGGCCAGGTGGAACGTATCTTCATCGAGGACATTACAACAGAAGAAGAGCGTGCCATCGCCAGAACACAGCGTGATGTGCTGGGAAAACACGTCATTCCCGCACCGGCACTGCAGCTGAAGAGGAATTTTGCGGGATACTTCATGGACCCTCTGCGCCTGTTCCGCGGCAAAGACGCCGGCGCTGCAGCAGAGCGTACCGTAGTCCGTCCGACTTACAGCTACATGGGCGAGTATTTCGTGGATGAGCGTGTGCTGGAGGATATCGTCACCTGCGTGGCCTTCCACATGCCGGCAGTCGCTGCCATCATCCGCGTCATTCAGGATCCCCGTCCGGAAACCTTCAAGCTTTCCGTGGCAGTGCGGCTGAAAAAGGGCTATCCAATCTGGGAGACCGCCCAGATGCTCCAGGAACAGATTAATGACCAGGTAGAACTGATGACCGCCTTCAACGTGACCGAAGTCAACGTGGAAGTCCGCGGCATCGAGTAGGCGGCCTATGGCAGATGTTATGACAGTGACATTTGAGGTGAAGGACTTTCACCTTGCACATATCTTTGACTGCGGTCAATGTTTTCGCTGGAATCTGCAGCCGGATGGAAGCTGGACAGGGATTGCCGGCGGCCGATGGGCCCGCATGACGGAGCAGGACGGCGTTCTGGTGATTACCGGAACCACAGCATCCGCAGACGAGTCCGAAGAAGAATTCCGAAGCTTCTGGTATGATTACCTGGATCTTGGGCGAGACTATGGAAAGATCAAGCGGTCCCTTGGCCGGGGCGACGCTGCCATGCGGCGGGCCATCAAAGCAGGAGAAGGCATCCGCATCCTGAACCAGGATCTTTGGGAGACTATGATCTCTTTCATCATATCCCAGAACAATAACATTCCGCGGATCAAAGGCTGCATCGAAGCGGTATGCCGCCAGTTCGGGGAGACGATAGAAGTTCCGGTGCACATTTTCGACACGGTTCGACAGGATTCGCCGCAGGACCATGATTGGCCGGGATTCGATGGCCAGCCGTCTCCATTTGTCGAAAGTGAAAAACTATACACTATTCCTGAGCCGGAAGTACTGGCATCCCTGACACGTGAGGATCTGGATGGCTGCCGTCTGGGATACCGGGCACCGTACCTGATTGAAACGGCGCAGCAGGTTCTGGAAATGGGAGGAATCAAGCCGGTAGAAAACCATCTGCGTCAGGCTGAAGATCCAGTGGCCGAACTGACGTATTTTGCGGGGGTAGGACCGAAAGTGGCCAGCTGCATCGCACTCTTTGGGGTTGGGCGTTACGATGCTTTCCCCATTGACGTATGGATGCGCCGGGCTATGCATACAGTATATAATATTGAAGAAAACCGCGTGGGGGAAATGCAGGCCTATGCCAGGGAGCATTTTGGAAAGTACGGGGGATTCGCACAGCAGTATCTGTTCTATTATATGCGGGGGCTGTAACTTCACAGACTTTACACAAAATTTATCCAATTCTTCTATTGACTTTCAGCGGTCAGCGGGTATAATAAATCATGTTAGCACTCAATAAGTATGAGTGCTAAGTTATGTAACTGAAAGAAAAAACATAATATAAATCATACGGAGGTATTCATACATGTTTGGAATCAAACCTTTAGGCGACAGAGTCGTTATCAAGAGAGTAGAAGCAGAAGAAAAGACCACAGGCGGTCTGATTCTGACCAGCGCTGCCAAGGAAATGCCTAATATGGCAGAAGTTGTTGCGGTAGGTCCTGGTACGAAGGACGAACCAATGGAACTGAAGGTTGGCGATAAGGTAATCTTTGCTAAGTACGGCGGCACTGATGTGAAGTACGAAGGTGAAGAATATACTATCATGCGTCAGGGCGAAATCCTGGCAGTTATCGAATAATTCAGGGGGTATAGAGAAATGGCGAAAGAAATTTTTTATGGCGAAGATGCCAGAAGAAAACTGCAGGCAGGTGTAGACCAGCTGGCAAACACAGTAAAGATCACATTAGGACCTAAGGGCCGTAATGTTCTGATTAATAAGACTTTCGGTTCTCCGCTGATTACCAATGACGGTGTAACCATCGCGAAGGAAATCGAACTGGAAGATGCAGTAGAAAACATGGGTGCACAGGTAGTTAAGGAAGTTGCTTCCAAGACAAACGACGTGGCTGGTGACGGTACTACTACCGCTACTCTGCTGGCGCAGATCATCATCCGTGAAGGTTTCAAGAACGTAGCTGCAGGTGCGAACCCAATGGAACTGAAGAAGGGTATCCAGGGTGCAGTAGCAGTTGCTGTAGAAGAAATCAGCAAGATTGCGCAGCAGGTAGAAAAGAAAGAAGAGATCGCACAGGTTGCATCCGTTTCCGCAGCAGACCCTGCAGTTGGTGAACTGATCGCAGAAGCTATGGAAAAGGTAGGCCGTGACGGCGTTATCACCGTAGAAGAATCCAAGTCCCTGGGCACTACTCTGGACGTGGTAGAAGGTATGCAGTTCGACAGAGGTTACCTGTCTCCATACATGGTATCCGATGCTGAAAAGATGGTTGCAAACATCGAAAGCCCGCTGATTCTGGTTACCGATAAGAAGGTTACCAACATTCAGGAACTGATTCCTATCCTGGAACAGGTAATGAAGATGGGCAGAAAGATGCTGGTAATCGCAGAAGATGTAGAAGGCGAAGCTCTGGCAACTCTGGTTGTCAACAAGCTGAGAGGCGTAGTTGACGTAGTAGCAGTAAAGGCTCCTGGCTATGGCGAAAGAAGAAAGGCTATGCTGGAAGATATCGCTGTTCTGACCGGTGCGACCGTACTCTCCACTGACCTGGGCTACGAACTGAAGGAAGCTACATTAGATATGCTGGGTTCCGCAGCATCCGTAAAGGTTGACAAGGAAACTACCGTTATCGTAGGCGGCGCAGGCAACAAGGCTGACGTACACGCAAGAGTGATGAGCATCCGCAAGCAGATCGAAGAATCCACTTCCGACTTCGACAGAGAAAAGCTGCAGGAAAGACTGGCTAAGCTGTCCGGCGGCGTAGCAGTCGTTAAGGTTGGTGCTGCAACTGAAACTGAGCTGAAGGAAAAGAAGCTTCGTATTGAAGATGCGCTCAACGCAACCAAGGCTGCAGTAGAAGAAGGTATCGTATCCGGCGGCGGTGTGGCTCTGGTAAACACCATCCCTGCAGTAGCTGCATACGTGGAAACTCTGACCGGCGACGTGAAGACCGGTGCTGCAATCATCCAGAGAGCACTGGAAGAACCAGTTCGTCAGATTGCAGAAAACGCAGGCCTGGAAGGCAGCGTAGTGGTAGCAGCAGTTAAGAACAGCCCAGTAGGCGTAGGCTTCAACGCTGCAACCGAAGAATACGTAAACATGATCGAAGCTGGTATCGTAGACCCTGCAAAGGTAACCAGATCCGCACTGCAGAATGCATCCTCCGCTTCCGCAATGCTGCTGACCACCGAAGCCGGAATCGTAGACATCAAGGAAGACACTCCAGCTATGCCAATGGCAAACCCAGGCATGGGCATGATGTAATATTCTATCTGAAATCCGCAGACCCCGGGACACCCTCGGGGTCTTTTTTTATGCCTTTGACGCCGGGCGGGGGTGTTTTGGCGGGAGGTAACGGCTGTTTGCACGCTTCGGGCGGGCGTTTGTCCAGCGTTTGCACGCTAATCCGGCAAAATACGTCGTTTTAGTGTGCACTTTAGTTCTGCAAAACCTTTGCCGTCGGTGTTTTGCAGGAAGTCAAGGGTGATATGCGGCAGCATCGCACGCTAATTCTCAGAGAAATAGGGTTTTAGCGTGCAGGTAAGCAGTCCGGAGCAGGCGGTGATTTCGTGGTTGCACGCTAATATGATGAAAATAGCTGATATAGCGTGCAAGGAGCTGAAGTCGAAGATTGCAAGATGAAAAAAACAAGGAGATAGCGGCGGATTTTGACAGGGTTCGACAGGATGGCATGGTAGAATGTGGAAAAACAAGAAAACCAAGGAAGGAGATATTTATCATGCGAGGATTTGAAGAAGCCATACAGCGTGACATGGAGTTAGAGAAGAAGATGCTGAAGCTTATAGGAAAGGAACTGAAGGTTTTGCCGGGCGGACGGCTGAAGCGGGGAGCCGGCGGCAGATCCGTATACGAAAATCAAAGCCATAGCCTGCCTCCCGATGGAAAGCGGGCCCTGGCCATCGCCAGACGAAATCTTCTGGAGATGAAGAAGCGGACTATCGAAGAGAATCTGAAGGTCCAGGAACGGCTGGCGAAAAAATACAAGTCCTATCGCGACGACAGGGTGCTGGAGCGGATGAGCACTGTGTACAGGAATATTATCGAAGCGGCGTGGAAGAAGGCGGCACAGCAGAGACAGGATGCCAGAATCGCCGCACAGCAGCAGGCTATCGACAGCGGCACAGCGTACCATGCGGAACATTTGAAGCATAAAAACATGAAAGGGGAGATCAACCGCTCAAAATCCGAAATCATCGTGGGCAATGTGTATGACAGCCTGAAAATTCCTTACTCCTATGAAGAAAGAATCTACTGGCCCCAGGATGCACCGCCGGAAGCCTGGGCCATCAAACGTCAGCTGAACATCCCCGACTACTATGTTCCTGACTTCACATGCACACTGCCCGACGGCACGAAGAAATACCACGAGCACCTGGGAAAAATGGACGATGAAGGATACATGGAAACCTGGAAAAAGAAAATGATCCTTTATTATTGGGCCGGCGTTATTCCGGGAAAGAACCTGATCATCACCGCCGACGACCGATACGGCGGCATCGATCAGCAGGAGATTATGCGGATCCTGCTCAGTGAGCTGGGAGAACTGGTAGGGATGGGGAGATAGGACGTTTTTCTGTCTGCGCATTCAGCAAAATCTCCATTCCACGGTGTCGAAACCTGTCGATAAATGGATATCTATTCGTATTGCTGCAAGCCGGTACCGGCATGTATAATGAAAATGCAAAGGGAAACGGAGGTGAAACAGAAGCGTATAAAAAGCAGATTTAAAATGAACAATAGCGATATTACGTTACGTAATCATAAAGACACGGTATTTCGTCTGATCTTCAACAATAAAGAGAAGATGGTAGAACTATATAATGCACTCTACGATACCAATTATCCGCCTGGGACACCGGTGGACATCAACACCATCGAGGATGCACTGTACTTGAACGATAAGAACGACATATCTTTTACTATCGCCAACACCTACCTTGTAATAACAGAACATCAGTCCACTATCAACCCGAACATGCCGCTGCGGGATCTGTGGTATATTGCGGAAATTTACAAGAAAATGGTGGATTCCAAAGCAGTGTTTAAAGATACTTTGGTGAAACTTCCGCGACCGACCTTCGTAGTAATGTATAATGGAAAGGATTCGCTGCCGCCGGAAAGCAGACTGGAACTTTCAGATTGTTTTCTGGGAGATGGAGAAAGGCTTTTAAATCTCAGCGTAATCGTGTATAATGTGAATGAAGGAGCAGGCTGCAGCCTGCTTGAAAAGAGCCCGACGCTGTACCAGTACAGCCAGCTGATAAGTCTGGTGCGTGAGTACTGGAGCCGTGGGCCCATTACACATCACGAACGTCAGCAGATTTATGACATCTGTATGGAGAAGGGAATTCTGGTGGACTTTATGAAGGAACATGGGAAGACAATTATCGATATGCTCAGTGTGGAGTTTACGGAAGCAGAGATACAGCAGCTGTTTGAAGAAAATGGCTTCGAGCGAGGACTGAAATTAGGGCGCGAAGAAGGCCGTGAAGAAGGTGAGAAGAATGCCTTGGAACGGCTGAATAAGCTGGGGACACTGTTGGAAGAGTATGGACGTGTGAGTGATTTATTACGTTCTATGAAGGACCCTGCATACCAGCAGAAGCTCCTGGAAGAGTTCGGACTGTAATCTATATCACGTCATCTTATTGCATGACACGGCAAAATCTGCACACACCCACTGCAAATTTTGCAGAGAGATTGGTTGGCATGCGGAACCTATGGGATTGTCCCTTTGGGTTGAATCAAATGAGATAAATGGCGAAAACGGCTGAAATCAGCCGTTTTTTTATTGTATATGAAGAAAAATATACAAAATCTTCACATTGGCACAGAGATTGCTAAATATTAGGGTACATGAAACCGTTTCATTTATTTGAACGAATTAAATCATATAAGGAGGAAGAACAAATGAAGAAGAATTGGTTACGCATGTTATCCGTA
>JAFYNS010000015.1 GCA_017556505.1 Bacillota bacterium
AATCCACCGCATGGGTCAACCCGCTCGCTGCATAGAATACATCAGATGCAAAGATTTTGCGAAGAGGGTTTAACAAAACCCCCGTTTATTTTACTCAGGTTTAACATTTCTGCGGTTTCAGTCTTAACATACCGTATGTATACTAAGGTCTGTAAAAAGGAAAAGTAAGAAATGATACGCCGGACGAAGAGGCGTACAAATCACAAGGAGGAAAATAAAATGAAAAAGTTAATCACACTCGCACTGACAATTGTAATGGTATTCTCTCTGGCTGCATGCGGCGCTGGCGGTGAGGGAGGCGATGCAGCTTCTCCGATTTCCGTAATCTCCAGAGAAGATGGTTCCGGTACCAGAAGCGCTTTCGTAGAACTGATGGGCGTAATGGTAGATGACGTGGATAATACCACAGTAAATGCAGAAATCTCTCAGAGCACTTCTGTAGTAGTAACAACAGTTGCTGGTAACGAAAATGCAATCGGTTACATCTCCATGGGTGCAATGAGCGATGAAGTAAAAGCAGTAAAGGTAGATGGCGTAGAAGCTACCACAGACAATGTAAAGGCTGGTAACTATGCAGTATCCAGACCGTTCGTAGTAGCAACAAATGATCAGCTGACAGAACTGGCTGCAGATTTCATCGATTACATCATGAGTGCAGATGGTCAGGCAATCATCGCTGAAGAAGGTTACATCACCATCGACGATGCAGCTGCAGCTTATGAAGTAAAAGACGGCCTGGAAGGCAAGATCGTTCTGGCAGGTTCCACTTCCGTAGCTCCAGTAATGCAGGTTATCGCAGATAGCTACAAGGCTCTGTACGAAGGTGTTGAAATTGAAATCCAGCAGACTGGTTCCGGCGCAGGTATCACCAGCACCATTGAAAAGGCATGTGACATCGGTATGTCCTCCAGAGCACTGAAGGATGAAGAAGTGGCTCAGGGTCTGACAGAAACCACAATCGCAATGGACGGTATCGCAGTTATCGTAAACAATAACAATGCAATCGAAGACCTGACTTCCGAACAGATTCGTCAGATCTTCACCGGCGAAGTAACTGACTGGGCTGCTCTGCAGTAAACTGAATAAAGTTTGAACCCCTCAGGTTGGATCTAGGTTCCGGCCTGGGGTGGTTTATTGAGAAAAGGAGCTCTTTATGAGAAAGTACAGTGAAATTATCATGCAGTTTGTATTTCTGTTTGCTGCATGCATTTCGATTCTCGCTGTCGCACTGATCTGCTTTTTCCTTTTTTCCGAAGGTCTTCCGGCCATTGGAAAAATTGGTATAGGGAATTTTCTGGGCGGAACTGTGTGGAAGCCACTGGAGAACCAGTACGGTATCCTGCCAATGATTGTGGGAAGCTGCTATGTGACAGCAGGTGCTATCGCCATCGGTGTACCGATTGGCCTCTTCTGTGCCGTATTCATGGCAAAATTCTGTCCATCCGGACTTTATAAGATGCTGAAGCCGGCCATCGACCTGCTAGCTGGGATCCCGTCCATCGTATATGGCTTTTTCGGCCTGATGGTTATTGTGCCTGTGATTCAGCAGACCACTGCATCACCAAGCGGCAAGGGGATTCTGACTGCATCCATCATGCTCGGAATCATGATTCTTCCAACGATTATCAGCGTATCCGAGTCTGCCCTCCGTGCAGTGCCGGCAAGCTATTATGAGGGTGCTCTGGCACTTGGGGCAACCCATGAAAGAAGTGTGTTCTTTACAACTCTGCCCGCTGCAAAATCCGGTATCCTGGCTGGTGTAATTCTGGGCGTGGGCCGTGCTATTGGCGAAACCATGGCCGTGGTTATGATCGCCGGAAATCAGCCGGTCATCGGAGATTCGATTTTGTCGGGTGTCCGGACAATGACGGCCAACATCGTTCTTGAAATGGGCTATGCGACAGGCCTTCACCGTGAGGCGCTGATTGCTACCGCTGTCGTGCTGTTTGTGTTTATTCTGATTATAAATGTATCATTTTCTCTTCTGAAAAGGAGGAATGACTAAATGAATTCTTTTAACTTAACATATTTAAAACGACATCCTCTGTCTTTTCTGCTGCGGCTTCTGGTGTATCTCAGCACCGCAGCTACTGTGGCAGTGGTATTCTTCCTCATAGGGTATATTCTATGGCAGGGAGTTCCGAATTTAACCATGCCGGGACTCTTTGCCTGGGAATACACCAGTGAAAACCAGTCCATGATGCCGGCAATTATCAATACGGTAATTATTACAGTCATGACTTTGGCGATTGCGGTGCCCATCGGTGTTTTCGCAGCAGTGTATCTGGTTGAATATGCCAAGAGGGGCAACAAGCTGGTAAAACTGATCCGCATCACTGCGGAAACTCTGTCTGGGATTCCATCCATTGTATACGGACTCTTTGGGTTTATCGTATTCGTAATTACTCTGGGCTGGAGCTATACCTTGCTTTCTGGTGTGATTACTCTGTCCATTATGATTCTTCCGCTGATTATGCGTACTACAGAGGAAGCATTAATGGCAGTTCCGGATTCCTACCGGGAAGGAAGCTTCGGTTTGGGTGCCGGCCGCCTTCGCACCGTATTCCGCGTGATTATTCCGTCTGCAATGCCGGGAATTCTGGCTGGGATAATTCTGGCAATCGGACGAATTGTAGGGGAATCTGCAGCACTGATTTTTACAGCCGGAACCAATCCGGTGGTGGCACAGGGACCATTCTACTCAGCCAGCACCCTGTCTGTACACATGTATGCACTGATGACAGAAGGTCTTCACACAGAACAAGCTTATGCAGTAGCGGTGGTGCTTTTAGTACTTGTAATTCTGATTAATGCGCTGTCAGGCTTCCTGGCGAAGAAACTGACCAGCAACCAGGAGGGTTAATAACTATGGATAAAATAACACTGCAGAATGTGAATCTGCATTATGGTGATTTCCATGCACTGAAGAACATCAGCCTTAATATTCCGGAAAAGCAGATTACTGCGTTCATCGGACCTTCCGGCTGCGGTAAGTCTACACTGATGAAATCACTGAACCGGATGAATGATCTGGTGGAAGGATGTAAGATTACCGGACAATTCCTGCTGGACGGTGAAGATATTTATGGAGATATGGATGTAAACACTCTGCGTAAGCGGGTAGGCATGGTGTTCCAGAAACCAAATCCGTTTCCTATGAGCATCTATGACAATATTGCTTACGGACCGAGAACCCACGGAATCCGCAGAAAGTCACAGCTGGACGAAATCGTGGAACGCTCTTTAAGAGATGCTGCCATCTGGGATGAAGTCAAAGACCGGCTTAATAAGAGCGCCCTGGGGTTATCGGGCGGTCAGCAGCAGAGACTTTGCATCGCCCGGGCACTGGCCGTGGAACCGGAGGTACTTCTCATGGACGAATCCACCTCTGCACTGGACCCTATTTCCACTTCAAAAATAGAAGACCTTGCAGTTGAACTGAAAGAGAAGTATACTATAGTTATGGTAACACATAACATGCAGCAGGCAACTCGTGTATCCGATAAGACAGCATTCTTCCTTATGGGAGAAGTCATCGAGTTTGACGATACAGAAAAGCTGTTCTCCATGCCGGCAGATCAGCGTACTGAAGATTATATTACAGGAAGGTTTGGATGATATGAGAAATCGATTTGACCAGCAGCTGATGCAGCTGAATGTAGAACTTGTTACCATGGGTGCCCTCTGTGAAGAGGCACTGACCTATGCAATCCGTGCCCTGTTCCAGAAGGAAGAGGGAATGATTACCCGGACTTTGGAAGCGGAAGATCAGATTAATCAGAAGGAAAAAGAAATCGAAGGCATCTGCATGAAGCTTCTCCTGCAGCAGCAGCCTGTAGCCAGAGACCTTCGCATTATCAGTTCTGCTCTGAAGATGATTTCCGATATGGAAAGAATCGGTGACCAGGCTGCGGATATTGCAGAAATCGTAAAGTATATGGACCGCCGTGATATGCCGGCACCGGAGCATCTGCGGAACATGAGTGATTTTGCTTCGAAAATGGTGACGGATGCCATCAACTCCTTCGTAAACAAAGACCTGGATCTGGCGCGGAAAGTCATCCTGGACGATGATGTGGTGGATGATTATTTCGAAAAAGTGAAAAAGGATTTGATTGAAGCAATTTCCAGGGGCGACTGGACGGGAGAGATGGGTGGACAGTTCTATCTCGATACGCTGATGATTGCCAAGTATATCGAACGAATTGGCGACCATGCAACCAACATCGCGGAATGGGTGGTGTTCAGTATCACCGGCTCCCATCCGGAAGAAAAAAACTAAGAGGTAATGTATGATTTATTTGCTGGAAGATGACAATAATATTCGAAATTTCGTGACTTATGCATTAAATACTTCCGGGCTGGACTGTCAGGGATTCGAACGGCCCAGTGCATTCTGGCGTGCAGTCAACGGGAAAACGCCTGATTTGATTTTGCTGGATATTATGCTTCCGGAGGAGGATGGGTTGTCTGTACTGGATAAACTGCGGCATCGTCCGGATACCCGCAGCCTGCCGATTATGATGCTGACAGCCAAGAGTACTGAGTATGATAAAGTGATTGGGCTGGATGCAGGGGCGGATGACTATGTAACCAAGCCTTTTGGAACCATGGAGCTGATTGCCAGGGTGAAGGCTTTGCTGCGGCGTACCCGTCCTGCGACTGAGGACAGGGAATATTCTCTGGGCGAACTGGTTGTCAACCCATCGAAACATATTGTCACTGTTTCCGGCACAGCCATTACTCTGACGCTGAAAGAGTTTGAACTGCTGACCTATCTCTTTAAGAACCGGGGAAATGTGCTCACAAGAGACCAGATTCTGCAGGAAATCTGGGGGTATGAATTTGACGGAGAGAACCGGACGGTGGATGTTCACATCCGTACGCTCCGTTCCAAACTTGGTGAATGCGGGGAACTGATTGAAACGGTCCGCGGTATCGGGTACCGTATTGGAGGCAGCATATGACGAAAAAGATTTTTTCCGGAACAATCATGGTAGCGCTGATTATTATGATTTGCTGTGTAGGGCTGATTATGGGTGTTATGTATGATTACCTCGGAACACAGATATACCTGGATCTGGAAAACCAGTCGCAGCTGGTGCAGGAAGGTATGAAGCTGAGCGGTCAGGAATACCTGGACATCATGAAAAATAATCCGGACCTCACAGTACGAGTTACTCTGATAGATGCAAATGGTGACGTACTTTATGATACTCATGCCGATGAAACGATGATGGAAAATCATGTAGACCGGGAAGAAATCCAGGAGGCTATTCTCGATGGAGAAGGGCGTGCAGTCCGGGAGTCGGAGACAATGGCCAGTGAAACCCGTTATTATGCTCTGCGGCTGGATAACGGACAGATTCTCCGGGTTTCCACCGATCATTATTCTCAGCTGGGACTGATTCTGGACAATATGGGTATGATTGTGGTTATTGTGGCCGTACTGTTTGCACTTGCCATGGCAATTTCCCATATGGTAACGCGCCATATCGTAAAGCCTATTAACGATATTGATCTGAATCATCCGGCTGTCGGTGACAGCTACGATGAACTGGAACCGCTTCTTCACCGGATTAACCAGCAGAACAATAAAATCCACCGGCAGATGGAAAAACTTCGCCGCCGCCAGGAAGAGTTCAATATTATCACAGAGAGTATGAGCGAAGGCCTTTTGATTTTGGACCAGAGCAAGGAAATATTGACCCATAATCAGAGTGCTCTGCAGATTTTGGGGGCAGAAAAAAAGTCCTGGACTGGTGTAAACGCACTTCAGCTCAACAGGAGCGAGCCGTTCCGTACTTCCGTGGAACAGGCACTGAAAGGCATACACTGCCGCCATAATCTGACTTTGGGCGGTGAAACCTATGAAATACTGGCCAGTCCGGTGATGAATAAAGACAAGATTAACGGTGCAGTCCTTATTATCATGAACGTAACCGAACGGGAAGTGGGGGAACGTGTACGGCGTGAATTCACGTCCAATGTATCCCATGAGCTGAAAACTCCGCTTACCTCCATCTATGGTGTATCTGACATGCTGGCCAGCGGTATCGTGCGTCAGGAGGATGTGAGCCAGTTTGCTCTTACTATTAAAGAAGAATCGTCACGGCTGATATCGTTGATTGACGATATCATGCAGCTGTCGCGGCTGGACGAAAACCAGGTGACTCAGCAGAAGGAAGATATAGATCTGTATCTTCTGGCGGGGGATGTGCTTGCCCGCCTGCAGCGCAAAGCAGATGCGGCTGATATCACTCTCCAGCTTGACGGAAGCAGCACGATGGTTCATGGTATTGACTACATACTGGATGAAATTATTTACAACCTGTGTGAAAACGCCATCAAGTACAACCGCCAGGGCGGGAAGGTGACGGTTTTTGCAGGATATGAGAGAGGAACTTCTGTACTCCGTGTGACTGACACGGGCATCGGAATCCCGAAAGAAGATCTGGAACGTGTTTTTGAACGGTTTTACCGGGTGGATAAAAGCCACAACCGGCAGATTCCGGGAACCGGCCTTGGCCTTTCCATCGTAAAGCATGGGGTTGCCTACCATGGCGGCACCATCAACCTGGAAAGCAGCGAAGGTGTGGGAACTACGGTGACAGTGAAATTTTAGACCATAAACAGAAGACCTGTCAGAGTGCATACATGCACTTTGGCAGGTCTTTTTTACATTGCGGAAAAAGAATTCACGGTGTTTTTACATTGAATGACCTTGGGATTTAACAGGCCTGTGTTATTCTTCAGCCTGTAAGATTAAAAAAAGGAGGCAATGTGATGAAAAAGCTATTGAAGAAATTTCTGATAATCACGCTGATTTTCACCCTGGCATTTACGGGTGTCATTCCGGCGTATGCGGATACTGCAGCTGAACCTGCGGCTGATGCATCACAAACTGAAAGTTATAACTACTATTTCGGGGTGCCGCATTCACATACATCCTGGTCGGATGCAGTGAATACATCGACTCCGGAAGATGCGTATGCATACGGAAAGAGTGTAAATCTGGACTATCTTTTCGTTACAGACCATTCCAACCTGCTGAATGGTGAAGAGTTCGGAGAATATGATGCGGCGAAGAACGAATTCTCTGAAAAGGAAGGCAGCGAATGGACGCTGACCCGTCAGCTTGCGGAAGCAGCCACAACCGACAGCTTTTTAGCGGCACGTGGATTCGAAATGACATCCAGTGCAAGCAATGGCGGTGAAAACTACGGACATATTAATGTATATAACACCGATACTTACGTAGAAGCAGCACGTACCATGCAGAAACTGTCTGATTTCTATGACTGGCTGGATCAGCAGGAAGGGGTTATCGCAAATTTCAACCATCCGAACCGTCCGGAAAGTTCCTTTGAATATCTGAATTATGTCGAAAAAGTGGATGATAAGATTCAGATGATCGAAGTGGGCAATGGTTCCATGGGAAGCAACTATCTGGAATCCGAAGAATATTACTACAAGGCACTGGATTACGGATGGCACCTGGCACCGGTTAATTCACAGGATAACCATGACTTATACTGGGGCGATGCAGACAACCTGACTGCCATTATTGCAGAAGAACTGACAGAAGAGGCGTTCTATGAGGCTATGCAGGCTCGCAGAGTCTACTCTACAGAAACCAGAAATCTGAGACTGGACGTGTCTGCAAACGGCCAGATGATGGGAAGCATCCTGGATGTAGAAAAAGGCGGAAATATCCACTTTGAAATTAAGGCATCCGATCCGGAAGATAAGATTGCGAAGATCGAAATTGTCACCAACGGAGGCAAGACCATCGCAGAAACTGTGCTGGAAACTCCAGCATATGAAGCGGAATTTACAGCAGACATTACCGTAGGTTCAGGTAAGAACTGGTATGTCGTAAAAGTAACAAACGAAAACGGAAGAAAGACGATCGGGTCTGCAAACTATGCACAGGTATCCAATGAAGATATCAAGCTGGCAAACCTGAATATGGATTCTGATTTCGTTACCTTAAACAGCGAAACCAGTGTCAGCGTACAGATTGCAAATGCCGGTACGGAAACCTGGACAGAAGGTGCGGAAGTAAACTTCTATTATAACAATGTGCTGGTCAGCAGTCATCCTGTGACAGACCCACTGGAACCAGGTTCTTTAACAGATATCACCAGCACCTTCACCCCTGCAGAAACCGGTGCCGGCGAAATCCGTGCAGAACTGGTATGTGCTGCAGACGGCAGTGTAAAAGAAATGAAGAGAGAAGTTACCGTAATTGTTCCAAATGGAAAGAACGTTCTCTTTGATAACGCTCATAAGAACATCGGTGTAGTAAATGGTACCATGCTGGAATTCTCCGAAGTGCTTCGTCTCTTTGGGTATAAGGTAACTTTTAATACAGAAGCAATCACCGCAGAGGTACTGAAAGATGTAGATGTTCTGATTCTGAACACACCAACGAAGGACTCTGCAGGCACACCTTCCAATAAACTGACGGAAGCAGAAGAAGCTGCAGTTGTGGAATTCGTTAAGAATGGCGGCGGTCTGCTGTATGGTACCCAGTCTTACGACCAGA
>JAFYNS010000148.1 GCA_017556505.1 Bacillota bacterium
TACTGCCGCCTGGACAGCGACCGGGAAGAAGCACGTTATGTGGCACAGGAAATTTATAATCTGCAGAATAAACGAAGCGGCGGCAGTCTGACCGATGAGGGGTATAATGATTTTGCCATCCTGTACCGTACCAATGCCCAGTCACGTCTTTTCGAAGATGCACTGAAAGCAAGAGGCATTCCGTATCAGATTCTTTCCGGCTTCTCCTTCTATGAAAGAAAAGAAACCAAGGACATGATCTGCTACATGCGTCTGGTAATCAATCCGGCTGATGATCTGGCACTGAAGCGTGTTATCAATGAGCCGAAGCGCGGTGTGGGTGCCACTACTCTGGCCAAAATCGAAGCGCTGGCAGGAGTTCACGGCATCAGCATGTTTGATGCTCTCTGCATGGACGAGGTGATTTACAGTCTGCCGGCCAAGGCAGGGAAGGCCGTGAAGGAAATGGTGGACATTATCCGCCTCTGCCAGGATGAACGTCAGAATCTGCGTATCTCCGATATTTACGATAACCTGATTATTAAGACCGGCTACATGAAAGCACTGGAAGATACCAACACCGTGGAAGCCGAGAGCCGTATCGAAAACCTGCTGGACTTCAAATCGTTTATTGCCGATTTTGAGAAGGATAAGGCCGATGCAGGGGAAGAAGCCACTCTGGAAGAGTTCCTGGAAAAGGTGGCGACTGATGGTGATCAGGATAAGTACGACGAAAATGCAGGCAAGGTAATCAAGATGACCATGCACTCCGCCAAGGGGCTGGAGTTCCCTGTTGTCTTCATGCCGGGCATGGAAGACGGACTCTTCCCTGGTTACCGTGCCTTCGAAAATATGGACGGCATGGAAGAAGAACGCCGTCTCTGCTATGTAGGCATCACCAGAGCGAAAGAAAAACTCTACATGACCAGTGCTGCTTACAGAGTTCTCTTTGGTAAGGGCGACTCTACCCGTGAATCCACCTTCATGCGGGAGCTGGATAAGCGTCTGCTGACCGGCGATGCGGTTTATGAACCGACCCGCCGCACTGATAACCGCCTGGGTGTATACACCGGAAGCCCGGACGGATTCTCTGAACCTGTATACTCAC
Organism: Bacillota bacterium; assembly: GCA_017556505.1. GTDB lineage: Bacteria > Bacillota > Clostridia > Peptostreptococcales > Anaerovoracaceae > RGIG7179. The sequence continues at coordinate 1,088 of JAFYNS010000148.1, forward strand.
CGTTCGGAGGACAGAATATTCCGGTTCAGAGCGGAAGTACTTATGCAAGCCAGGGCCGTGTCATGACTCCGGCAGAAATTGCAGCAGCAAGAAGCGGCCGGACCGGTATGACAGGCAGCAGCACAGCTGGCCGCAGCCAGACTTCAGGAATGACCGGAGCTTACGGTTCTCCTGCAGCCCGCAGCAGTTACGGAACCATGGGATACGATCCTCTGAAGGCATCCAGACAGGCCTCTGCCAAGGCAGCGGCAGGTTCTGCAGGCGCAGACTTCAGCGTAGGGGACCAGGTAACCCACGGCAAGTTCGGCTTTGGTACCGTAGTGGATGTGGATGCCAAGACGGTTACCGTCATGTTCGAAGCAGCAGGGCAGAAGAAGTTGGCTAAGGGTATCGCACCAATTAAGAAAGTATAGGGAGGACAGACATGTCTGAACACAGAGAAAAAATAGAACAGATGCAGAACCTGATTGTTCTGCTGAATCAGGCTTCCAGGGCCTACTATCAGGAAAGCCGGGAAATCATGAGCAACTTCGAGTATGACCGCCTGTACGATCAGCTGGTGGAACTGGAAAAAGAAACAGGAGTCACCCTGTCCAAGAGCCCGACCATGGAAGTCGGCTATGAAGTACTGTCTGATCTGCCGAAGGAAGCACATCCGTCCCGGATGCTTTCCCTGGATAAGACCAAAGACCGTGATCAGCTGGTGAGCTGGCTGGGCAGTCAGCAGGGCGTTCTCAGCTGGAAACTGGACGGGCTGACCATCGTGCTGACCTACGAGGACGGCAAGCTGGTGAAGGCTGTAACCCGCGGAAACGGTGAAATCGGCGAAGTGGTGACCAGCAATGCCCGCATGTTCACCAATCTGCCGGTGGCCATCGATTTCAAGGGCCGCCTGGTGCTCCGCGGTGAGGCAGTCATCAGCTATCCGGATTTTGAGAAGATCAACGAGTCCATCGTGGATGACGGCGCAAAATACAAGAACCCGCGCAATCTCTGCTCCGGTTCGGTGCGTCAGCTGTCAAACAAGGTGACTGCTGAACGTCATGTGCGTTTTTACGGCTTCAGTCTGGTAAGCGCGGAAGGTGACGATGCGCCTGTGTTCCGCCTGCGTTCTGAGCAGATGACATGGCTGGCATCTCAGGGATTCAATGTGGTGCAGCATAAGATCGTGGATGCGGGAAGCCTGAAGGACGCGATCGAGTGGTTCGCAGAGGAAGTGGAGGACTTCATCATTCCATCCGACGGCCTCGTATTGTTATTAGACGATATTGCCTACGGACAGTCCCTGGGCCAGACTGCCAAGTTCCCAAGGGATGCCATCGCATTCAAGTGGCAGGATGAGGTGAAGGAAACCACCCTGCAGGAAATCGAATGGAGTGCGTCCAGAACCGGACTGATCAATCCGGTTGCTATTTTCGAACCGGTGGAACTGGAAGGAACGACGGTAAGCCGTGCCTCCGTTCACAACCTGAGCGTGATGAAGGAACTGGGACTGGGTATCGGGGACCGGATTATGGTCTATAAGGCGAACATGATCATTCCGCAGATTTCTGAGAACCTGACCAGAAGCGGTAAGATTGACATTCCTTGCAGCTGTCCTGTCTGCGGAGGCGGTACCGAGATTCACAACGAAAACGGTGTAGAAACTCTCTTCTGCCCGAATCCGGACTGCCTGGCAAAGCAGATTAAGCGGCTGACCCTGTTCGTATCCCGTGATGCCATGGATATCGACGGGCTGTCTGAAATGACTCTGGAAAAACTGGTGGCAGAAGGCATGGTTCATGAACTGGCTGATCTGTATCATCTGGAAAGATATAAGGAAGAAATTGTGGCTATGGAAGGTTTCGGGGAAAAGTCTTTCACTAACCTGACGAAAGCTGTCGAAAAAAGCCGAAATGCGTCAGTCAACAAGTTCCTGTACAGCCTGGGTATTCCAAACATTGGTACAGCCAACGCCAAGATTATCGCAGCCCATTGTAAGAATCAGTGGTCTGCCATTGAAAGCCTGACAAAGGAAGAACTGCTGACCATCGACGGTATCGGCGAAATCATGGCAGATGCGTACGTATCGTGGTTTAACGATGCGAAAAACAAGCAGACTGTGGAAGCCCTGCTGGCAGAAGTGAAGCTGGATGAAAGTTTTGAAGAAGCTGGTACTGCTTTCGAAGGGCTGACCTTCGTAATCACCGGAAGCCTGAACCATTATGCAAACCGTGACGCTCTGAAGGCAGCCATTGAGGCAGCCGGCGGCAAGGTGGCAGGTTCCGTCAGTGCCAAGACAAGCTACCTGATTAACAACGATGTGGCATCCACATCCGGAAAGAATAAAAAAGCGAAGGAACTGGGTATTCCGGTTATCGACGAGGAAACGGTAAAGGGATGGCTGGAAGCCGGAGCGGTAACAGAATAAGATGAAGTAATAAAAGAAGGCAGCCTGCTACAGGCTGCCTTCCATTCTTTCTATGAAGTCATAAATCATATCCGCGAAGATCCAGTTGCCGTGATCTCCTGGTTCGTACATGTATTTGCAGTGGCTCCATCCTTCCATATAGGTCAGCTTCACCCTGGACATGTCGTGACCGAAGTGTTTCATGGTGGAAATCAGAAGCATGGTCTGCTCATAACGGTTTTCGATGTCATGCTCAGAAACCACGATTTCCATAGGGGAATAGGTCTGAGAATCATCCACGTAGTAGAGCGGCGCTGTTTCATCTACGATGAGACGGCGGTAATCCAGGCCACGTTCCTTCAGAACATTGAAGTGAGCAGTAGGCTGGCCTGCGTCGTGATACCATGCGTCGATATCAGAACCGGAAAGACCGTGTTTTGCCAGGTAAGCCGGGTTGAAGCAGAGCATCTGGGTTACGTAACCGCCGGCACTGCTGCCGCCTGCATAGAAATGGGTCACTTTGGAATCACCGATATACTCTGAAATATGCTTTTTCGCCCAGGCTACAATGGAAGCACCATCTTCGATGAAGTCAGGATAATGGGCAGGCTCCGCATCGGTGTATTTGCGGTATTCGCCGCTGACAACCGCCACTCCCTTCTCGCAGAGAGCCGGGATAAAATTCATTTTTTTATTACCGGTTTCGAAGCCACCGCCGTGGATATAGACAAACACAGGGAAGGTTTCGCAGTCAGGGATGTAAACGTCCAGAGCCTGCGCATCGGCAGGACCGTATTTAATGTTTTCGTAAATTTTCATACCAGGACCTCTTATAATAAATACATTCTCAGCAGCGCCAGAATCAGCATATGCGCCGGATAAAAGGCGTAGAAACCGTACTGCAGTGCTTTGCTGCTTTTTCCTTTGCGGCCGCTGTAGAGCCAGATTGGAATCAGCGCCAGCACAGCGAATCCCTGGGTGGCAAACTCGATGGTCTGACCGAATACTTCCACAGGGATAAACATGCCCTGGAATGCCTCACAGTTGATGTAAATCATGGCAGCAAGCTGGAGAATCCGCGCACCACGGAAACCGCGGAAGAGGTGGAATGTTATCATAATCATAACGCCCCAGAACCCGTAGTCAACGAAACCGACGGCAGCACCAAGCAGACAGCAGGCCACAATCAGAACAGGCTTGATCAGGGATTTTGCCGGGCCGTGGGCCTTAATGATTTCACAGACCGTATCGATGGAACGGATGGACAGCAGTCCCAGCAGCAGGGTGAACATCACGTTCTGATGGAAGGGGAAGATGGCAGAACCTGCATACATCAGGTTAAAGGGAATCTCCGAAATCAGGCCGAAGATCAGCAGACGCTGCGCATACTTGCGGAAATCTGACGTGTGACGATATCCTTCTGTAATCTGGAAGGCGAAAATCGGAAAGGCCAGACGGCCCAGATAGGTCATCCACATGTTTCCGGGCACCAGAGTCGCCCACATGTGGTCACTCAGCATGAAGAGGCAGGCTAGCCCCCTGAGCATATTGGAAGTAAGCATAAATAATTCCTCCTTTAGTATCTCAAATCCTTTTATGCCAAGTTTATCATATCTTGTCCGCCGTGACAAGTTGTGTTAGAATGAAGCCAGAACTGTAAACAGGCAAGGAGGAAATAATCATGCTTTGTATAAAGAACGGACTTGTAAATGATGCCGTAAACAGAGAACCATATATCGCCGATATCCTGGTGGATGCCGGCAAAATCTCCGCCATTGGCCTGAATCTGGAAATTCCTGAGGGAACTGAAATTATCGATGCTTCTGGACTGGAAGTATATCCTGGTTTCGTGGAGGCACATGCCCATACAGGACTGGACGGCCATGGTGCAGGGCAGATTCAGATGGACTATAACGAAAAGAACGATATCATTACGCCGCAGCTGCGAGCTATCGACGGCATCAATCCAATGGATGAGGGGCTGAAAATGGCGGCCATCGCAGGGGTGACCACCGTATGCACCGGACCTGGAAGCACCAACGTGCTGGGCGGAACCTTCGCCGCCATCAAAACCTGGGGCAAACGGGTCGATAACATGATTGTAAAGGAAGCAATCGGTATGAAGTGTGCCTTCGGCGAAAATCCGAAGACTTATCACAGCAAGTTTACAACAAGCCGTATGACAACAGCCTTTTATCTCCGCCAGGCACTGGCTAAAGCGAAAGAATATATGATGCTGAAGGAAGCGGCAGGGTGTGACACGAGCAAGATGCCTCCGCTGGACATGAAGCACGAGGCGCTGATTCCGGTATTAAAGAAGGAAATTCCACTGAAGGCTCATGCACACGCGGCAGACGATTTCTTTACGGCACTGCGTATTGCGAAGGAATTCGATGTGAACATCACTTTGGAACATGTAACAGAAGGTCATCTGGTTGTGGATGAGCTGGTGAAGGAAAATGTACCTCTGGCTATCGGTCCTACCATGACCGGCGGTTCCAAATATGAACTTCGTAACCTGAGCTGGGAAACCGCCCGCGTGCTGGCAGAGGCGGGATGTCAGGTTTCCATCATTACCGATGCGCAGGTAATTCCGCAGGAATTCCTGCCGGTATGTGCAGGTATTGCAGTCGAAAACGGAATGGATCCGTTTATGGCACTGCAGGCCATTACAATCAATCCTGCAAAGCACTGCCTGATTGAAGACCGGGTAGGCTCTTTAGAGGTGGGAAAGGATGCAGACATTGTCATCGCTGACGGAAGCCCGCTGACTCTGCCGACGAAGATTCATTACGTGCTGATTGACGGTAAGATTATCAAGAAACCGGAAGACCGGCAGCTTCGGTAAAATATATTTTGCTTGACCTTATGACAGAAAGCTGATATAATAGATTGAGTTGAAAATTGCCCTTAAAAAGCTTCGTCTTGGCATGGTTTGGGTCCTGCGCAATGGGATGCCGTGAACCTTGTCAGGTCCGGAAGGAAGCAGCAATAAGCGGAAGTTCTTATGTGCCGCAGACTAGCCTTCTCCAACGCCTGCGAAGCTTTTTAAGGGCAATTGTTTTTTCTATGCAGAAAGGAGCCGCAGCATGTACACCGCACTTTACAGAGCGCAGCGTCCGGAAATCTTCGAGGAGATTCTGGGACAGGAACACATCGTGAAAATCTTAAAATATCAGATTGCAACAGATGCCGTGAGCCATGCCTATCTGTTCTGCGGAACCCGAGGTACCGGGAAGACAACCACTGCCCGAATTCTGGCCAAGGCAGTCAACTGTCTGGCAGATCCGGATGGGGAAGGACGTCCATGCGGTCACTGTGAAAACTGCGAGGCCATCCGCCGCGGCAGTTTCATGGACGTGGTGGAAATCGACGCTGCATCCAATAACGGCGTAGACAGCATCCGCGAACTGCGGGAAAGCGTGAAATATCCGCCTGCTGTAGGCCGTAAAAAAGTTTACATCATTGACGAAGTCCATATGCTTTCCACAGGGGCATTCAACGCACTTCTGAAGACTCTGGAAGAACCGCCGGAAAACGTCATGTTTATTCTGGCAACCACCGAACCTCAGAAGCTGCCGGCAACCATACTGTCCCGCTGTATGCGTCTGGATTTCAAGCGTGTCCCTCAAAACATCCTGGCTTCCGGTATGCGCCGGATCTGCGAGGACCGTGGTATTGAAATTACGGATGGAGCAGTAAAGCTGCTGGCGAACACTGCTGACGGTTCCGTCCGTGACGGACTGTCCGTACTGGATCAGGTAATTTCTGCAGGGGATAAGTTTATCGACCGTGATAAGGTTCTGGAATACATCGGTACAGCAGGGGAAGACTTCTTCATCGAACTGACCGACCTGGTTGCAGTTCATAATGTGGCAGAGGCAATTGTCCTGCTGGATGAAGCCCTGGCCGACGGTAAGGATGTAAAACAGCTGATGAAGGACTGGACGGCACATTACCGCAGTCTGCTGATTACGAAATTCATCAAGAATCCGGAGGATATGCTGAACATGTCTGCGGAGAATATAGAGCGGATTCGTGAACAGAGCCACCAGATTTCTCTGGAGGAAATCAACAATGCCATCATCCGTCTGTCAAAGACCATCAACGATGCACGCTGGTCCACCCAGCCGCGTATCCTGCTGGAACTGGCTATTGTAGCCATTGCAACAGACCTGATTGATGAAGGCAAGCTGGCTCCAAGAAAGGCACCGGCACCGCAGGTAACTTATGAAGCTGCACCGTCAGCTCCTGCCGCACCGGCATTCACTGCTGCACCGCAGCAGCCGGCACCTCAGGCAGCAGAACCGGCAGCTGTACAGAATGCAGCACCGCAGAGACCTGCAGCACAGACTGCAGCACCAGTCAGAGATCAGGCTGCAGTTATGAGCCGCAGCGAAATGGACAATCTGTGGCACCAGATTTTCGAAGAAGGGGAAGGCAGCGCAAGCAGCTTCAACTTGATCCGAAGCGGAACCACCCTGGGAAACGTGGGAGAAAGCCAGTTCACTGTACTGGCCAAGACAGGTTTTGCTCAGAGATACGCAGAAAAAATGAAGCCGGAACTGGAACGGCTGATGGAACGCCACCTGGGACGCCATGTGAAAATGGTATGCCGTCAGGAGGCGGACGAAGTGAGAAACAGCGGAGATTCCGAGATGGAGGCCCTGGCAAAGATGGCCAGCGAAACTCTGGGAATTCACGTTGAAATAGAATAAGAAAGTCGGCTTTGCCGATTAGATTTTCAGCGGTAGACTTTCTTGTTATTTCGGAAATATCAGTACGATATTTCCTACATAATAAAAAAATGACCCCGCACAGCGGGGCGGAAATAACGGAGGTAAAATACAATGGGAAAAGGAATGAGAGCAGGTAAGAAGCCTTCTATGGGCGGTGGCGGCGGCAGCATGCAGAAGCAGCTGCAGCAGATGCAGGCTATGCAGAGAAAGATGGAAATGCTGCAGGCTGAAATCGAAGAAAAGGAACTGACTACCACTGCAGGCGGCGGTGCAGTAACTGTAACTGTAAACGGTAAGAAGGAAGTTACCAAGCTGGAACTGAAGCCTGAAATCGTAGATCCGGATGATATCGAAATGCTGCAGGACCTGATTATGGTTGCAGTAAACGAAGGTATCCGTCAGATCGAAGAACTGGCAAACAACGAAATGGGTAAGCTGACCGGCGGTCTGAACATCCCTGGTCTGCTGTAAGCACCGGAAACGGAAGGAGTCCATATGAGACAATATCCGAAACCGCTGGAAATTCTGATTAATGAATTATCCAAACTTCCCGGCATCGGCGGCAAGACCGCACAGCGCCTGGCCTTCCACATCCTGTCTCTGGATGAAAAGGAAGTCCGTCAGCTGGCATCTTCTCTGACCAATGCCCGGGAGCAGATGAAATACTGTTCTGTCTGCGGCAATCTGACCGATACCGATCCATGCAGAATCTGCAGTGACCCTTCACGGCGTCAGGATGTGATCTGCGTGGTGGAGAGCCCACGTGATGTAATGGCCATGGAAAGAATCCGTGAATTCAACGGTCTGTACCATGTTCTGCACGGTGTGATTTCTCCGATGGAAGGAATCGGTCCGGAGGATATTAATCTGAAGTCCCTGATTGCGCGGCTTCAGGCAAGCGATGTAAAGGAACTGATTGTGGCTACAAACCCGAACATTGAGGGGGAAGCTACAGCCATGTATATCGCCCGCCTGATTAAACCGGCAGGAATTCAGGTGAGCCGGATTGCCCACGGTATTCCGGTGGGAGGAGATCTGGAATACGCAGACGAAGTCACACTGCTGAAGTCCCTGGAAGGACGGCGGCAGCTCTAAAAAAGGGGAGGCTAAAGGGAAAGATCCTTTTCTTTGGCCAGTTTTATGAGATAGGAATATTTGGTGCGGATGGCCAGTAAATTATAGGAAGCATAATCGATGGCATCGTCATCTGTAAGCTGATTAAACAGGTCCGCTGCTTCATGAAGTTCTCTGTTTGCAGACTGAATGGACTGAAGGAGAAAATCATACTCGGAGCCGGAGGCTTTGGTAAGTTTCATATTTATCACACCTTTCGCAAACTGTTTAACCTATTTTATTCCAAAATGCAAAATTTTATACAACACAGAGGGGGATATTATGTTTGGACTGCAGGCAAGCGTCTTTCTGACTTATGCAGGTGCAATTCTGCTGGTCTTTCTGCTGGGCAAAATCTTTTTGTGGCCTCTGAAGCTGGTTCTCAAGCTGGTGGTGAGCAGCATCATCGGCGGAGCTCTGATTCTGCTGATTAATCTGGCGGCCGGATTTTTCGGCCTGCTGCTGATTCCGCTGAATCTGCTGACGGCCCTGGTAGTAGGGGTTCTGGGAATCCCGGGAGTTCTGCTGCTTCTGATTCTGTTCCTGCTGTAGATAAAGCGATATTCGAGGTAATTGATATGGCAATAGATAAAGTAAAAGCTTATTTCAGACAGTTTGATATGGAAGATAAGGTTATGGAATTCGAAGTTTCCAGTGCCACTGTAGAGCTGGCAGCTCTGGCTGTCGGTGTGGAAGGGGCAAGGATCTGCAAGACTCTGTCTTTCCACGATCATGAAGAAGGCTGCATTCTAATTCAGACTGCAGGAGATACTAAAATAGACAATAAGAAGTTCAAGTCCACTTTCGGACAGAAAGCCAGAATGCTGACTGCGGAAGAAGTTGTGGAATTTACGGGACATGCCATCGGCGGCGTTTGTGCATTCGCCATCGAAAATCCGAAGGTTCGGGTATTTTGTGACGAATCCATGAAGCGGTTTGAGACCATCTTCCCGGCATGCGGAAGCAGCAACAGTGCCATTGAACTGACCTGTGATGAGCTGTTCCATTATTCCAGAGCAGAAAGCTGGGTTGACGTATGTAAGATTCCGGAACCGGTGGGAGCTGAGGAGGAAAAATAAATGACAGAGAAGGTTACGCTGAAATCAGAAATGAAGAGTTTGATCATGCTGACCCTGGGCGCTGTAGTTTTTGCATTTAATATGCAGAGCTTCATCAATACAGGAGGGCTGTTTCCTGGAGGATTTGCGGGGATCACACTGCTGATTACCCGTTCTGCCAGTGAGTTTTTTGGCGTTGCACTTCCATATTCTATGGTGTATCTGCCATTGAACCTGATTCCCGCTCTGGTAGCATTTAAATTTATCGGCAAATGGTTTACACTCATGTCTTTCTACATGGTAGCACTGTCGTCCTTCCTGACGGACCTGCTGCCGGAAATGCCGATAACTTCAGATCCGATGCTGATCAGCGTTTTTGGCGGGATTCTCACTGGTGTTTCCGTGAGCCTGTGTCTTCTGTCCGGAGCCAGTGCGGGAGGAACGGACTTCATTTCCATCTATTTCTCTGAAAAGAAGGGAATCGATACCTGGAACTATGTGTTCATGGCAAACGTATGCATTCTGACTCTGGCAGGCATTCTGTTCGGGTTTGAAGCCGCCATGTACTCCATCATCTATCAGTTCTGTTCTACGCAGGTTATTCAGACGCTCTATAAGCGTTATCAAAAGGACACCCTGCTGATTATCACTTCTCAGCCACAGGAAGTGTATCAGCTCATCCGCCGTCTGACCAACCATGACGCGACCATGATCCGTGGTGTGGGTATGTATGAGGGCGCGGAACGGAATATTCTTTATTCCGTAGTCGGCCGTGGCCAGGTAGATAAGGTGATTCAGGAAATCCATCTGATTGACCAGACTGCATTTATCAATGTAATTCAGACAGAACAGATTACCGGTCGGTTTTATAAGCCGCCGACACGGTAACAGCTGTGTAAAAAAAGAAAACCCCAGCGTTCATATGCTGAACGCCGGGGTTATTTTGGGGTATGACGGGCATGCTGACAGTCTAAGGTGAAAGTCCTAAGGGGCGTAGCTTGCGACGAACCCGATAGCAATTTGCAAGGTTCACATCGTGAGGTGTGGGCGAGAAGAAGCAATAGCGAAATCGTAGCCTGACGAACAGA
>JAFYNS010000149.1 GCA_017556505.1 Bacillota bacterium
CTCGCTCTGTGCGGGTGCAGTTTACTGGAAACACCAACCATTACGAACTCATATATTTATGCAGTTACAGCGATACTGTCTCTTCTGCTTCTGATCTGCGTCTGCAATCTAAACCAGAAAAGGGGCGTATGGCTTATTTTGCTGTTCGCATCTGTATTTATCGTAAATGCGGGTTATTTCGCCCTGTCTATTTCCCGTACGCTGGAAGAAGCACTTCTTGCAAACCGGATTTCCTATCTGGGTTCCGTCTTTCTTCCTCTGGCAATGGAGATGATTATCCTGAACACAACGAAGCTGAAATATAAAAAATGGCTTCCCGGGATTCTGATCTGCATTTCCCTGGTCGTTTTCCTGGTTGCTGCGAGTCCCGGTTATCTGGATCTCTATTATCAGGAAGTGTCCCTTGAAACGGTAAACGGAAGCACAATACTGGACAAGGTCTACGGACCGTGGCATATGCTCTACCCGGTTTTCCTGGCGTCCTATTTTGCTTCAATGGTTATCACGATTGTCATTGCAGGTCTGAAGAGGAAACTGGAATCCCCGGTACATGCTGCCATCATCGCAGCTGCTGTCTTCGTCAATATTGGAGTCTGGTCTCTCAATCAGTTTGTCAGCTTTGATTTTGAATTCCTGGCAGTGTCTTATATTATCAGTGAAATCTTTCTGCTCGGCTGTCATATGCTGGTGCGTGAAACGATGGCACTGAAGGAGATGGCATCCCAGCAAAATCCGTCATCCCAGGCTCCGGAAGAACCCTCCTTCACCCTTCCATCCAGCGGTACTGATGACAGTCTGAAAAACCAGAAACCGACTCTTCAGCAGGAATACTTCCTGTCCGGTCTGAAGGAACTGACCAATACGGAACAGGTGATTTACGACCTGTACATTTCACGCCATACAACCCGTGAAATCATGGATACACTGAATCTAAAAGAAAATACCCTGAAGTTTCATAATAAGAATCTCTACAGCAAGCTGGGAGTCTCTTCCCGCAAGCAGCTGCTTGCACTTCACGAAGAAATAAAAACATTACAGGAGGAATCACAATGGAAAAAATCAGAGAAAGACTTGATGCACTGAGACCGGAAATCGTGGCTATGGTAAAGGATATGCATGACCATCCTGAGCTGGGTCACCAGGAATTTCACGCCATGGAGCTGCAGGCAGCTCTGCTGGAAAAGTACGGCTTCACCGTAGAAAAGGGCGTCGCAGATGTAAAGACTGCATATATCGCAAAATATAAGGGTGCCAAGGATGGTCCGAAGATTGGTTATCTGGCAGAATACGATGCACTGCCTGGTCTGGGACATGCCTGCGGTCATAACATGATTTCCGGCGTTGCCTGCGGTGCTGCAATCGCACTGAAGGATGCTGTAGACCAGTACGGCGGCGAAGTTTGGGTAGTCGGTGCGCCTGCAGAAGAAACTGACGGCGGCAAGGTATACCTGGTTAAGGCCGGCTGCTATGATCCGCTGGATGCGGCTCTGATGGCTCACCCTGCAGAATGCTGGGGCACAAGCGGCAATATGTATGCCATCGAACCTCTGCAGTTTGAATTCTTTGGCAAGTCCGCACACGCTGCAGCCTTCCCTGAAGACGGCATCAACGCACTGGACGGCGTACTGCAGCTGTTCACCGCAGTCAATGCACTGAGAGAACATCTGCGTGATTCCGTAAGAATCCATGGTATCGTAAAGCACGGCGGTGAAGCTGCCAACATCGTACCGGAATACGCATGTGCACAGTTCTACGCAAGAGCAGAATCCACCAACTACCTGAGAGAAGTAGTGGAAAAGGTAAAACGCTGCGGTGAAGGCGCTGCTGCCTGCACCGGCACTACCGTGAAGATTACCAATTTTGAAAATCCGTATGACAACATGATGAGCAACGACACCATGAGTGACAGAGCAACCAGCTACCTGTATGCGATGGGCGTTCCGAAAGGAATGAAGAGAGTGGACAGCTCCGGCTCCTCCGACGTAGGAAGCGTAAGCCAGAAGTGCCCTACTATCCATTCCTGGTTCTGTGCAACTGACGGCGATGACAGCATCAAGGTTCACACTCCTGACTTCCCTCCTTGCACCATCAGCGAAGCTGGTACGGAAGCCATGATGATTCAGACCGCGGCACTGGTTAAGACCGGTGAAGACCTGCTGTCTGATCCTGAATTCCTGGCAGCTGCTACAGCAGAATACGAAAGAAAGCTGAAAGAAGTATAAAATGATAAAAAAAGACCGTGCCGAAAACTCAGTTTTCATACTGACTGTTTCCGACACGGTCTTTTTTCGCCGACTAGGCTAATAATTTGCTGTGTTGCTGTACTGTGATTTTTAGTGCGTCAATGTCGGCCTGCATAGTGGACAGCCAGTCCATTGCTGTCGTGGCAAGCTTGTATGTAGCCTCTGCGAAGTTTCTGGTATGATTCAGCTGAGGAATCACTTCATCCTCCAGCTTCCGTTCTACGCTGCTCAGCCGCGGTATTGCATGCGTCACCAGCAGGGGATGAAATTCCTCATAGAATGCCCCCTCGATATTTGCCAGACGTTTCTTCACGTCCTTCATATCGGACTCGATGGCATCCATGCGGGACTCGATGGCATCCATGCGGGCTTCGATAGCATCCATGCGGGACTCGATGGCATCCATGCGGGTTTCGATGGCATCCATGCGGGCTTCCAGACGGTCCAGACGTTCATAAATCGGCGCCAGCTTTTCGTCAAGCATTTTCTCAAACTTCGTTTCAAGACCTTCTTCCAGTTCCCGGAATTGCATCACCATCATTTCCGTAATCGCAGTCAACAGTGCTTCGTTGTTCATCTATGCACACCTCCCTTCATTTCGAAATCAGTTTTACGTTGTGAAGACATTCTACAGCAACTCCAAAAATCCGTCAATCCCCCACACCACACTGCACACCAGTGGTGACATATACTAAAAATTAGATTCGTTATTTTCAAAAAAAGAGGAAGGCAACATTTCAGCCGACTTCCCGCTTATCAATTTCGCAAAATTTTATTTTTTATACAGCAAAAAATTTTTTTAGTCTTCCACCACCGGCAGATCCACCACTCTCACATCGTGGCCCACTGCAGGCAGGAATTTTTCTAAAATATCTGCGGTCTTCAGACGCAGGC
>JAFYNS010000016.1 GCA_017556505.1 Bacillota bacterium
AATGTGAAAATAGGAATGCCTCTCATGGAGCATACCTTGAACAGTTTCTTTGTCTGTGTTTCGATACCCTTGGCACCGTCAATAACCATTACCGCACTGTCTACGGAAGTCAGAATACGGTAGGTGTCTTCACCGAAGTCGTTATGGCCAGGGGTGTCCATGATGGAAACCACTTTGCCGCGGTATTCAAACTGCATAACGGAGGAAGTTACAGAGATACCTCTCTGCTTTTCGATTTCCATCCAGTCGGAGGTTGCGAACTTTGCATTCCTTCTTGCCTTAACAGTACCGGCTTCACGAATCGCGCCGCCGTGGAGCAGCAGCTTTTCAGTCAGGGTTGTCTTACCTGCGTCCGGGTGGGAGATAATGCCGAAGATTCGTCTCTTGTTGATTTCTTCCAGTCTGGTTGTCATTTATTTCTATCCTTTCATTTTAATCAATATGTTAACATTTGCTTTTCTACATAAATTTCCTATAATATCATACCATAAATCTTGATTTTGTAAACCATTTATTGTATAATACTTTCTCGTGATTTTAAGAATTTAAGTAAGGAGGATATTGATGACAGAGAACGAACGTCTCGAAAAAGACCGTATTGAAAAGCTGACCGACGAACTGGCCAGCGAAGTAAAGAAGAATATACCGCCCGCTGAAAACAAGATGGGTACGGTCCCGGTAAAAAAACTCCTTTTGAGCATGGCATGGCCGGCAATCCTGTCCATGACCATTAATGCTCTCTATAACATAGTAGACAGTATCTTCGTAGCGAAGGTGAGCGAAGATGCCTTTACAGCAGTATCTATCGTAAATCCGATTCAGATGCTGATTATCGCTCTTGCAGTGGGCAGCGGTGTGGGGGTAAACTCCCTGATTGCCAGAATGCTGGGCGCACGGAAACAGGAAATGGCCGATAAGGCTGCAAGTACAAGCATCCGAATTGGACTGTTCAACTATCTGATTTTCCTGGTGATTGGCCTGTTTGTTACTGTTCCTTTCGTCGGATCTTATGCAGAAAGGGGAACGGAAATCTTTGATGCAGCTGTAACTTACATGCGCATTATCTGCATAGGCAGCCTGTTTATTCATCTGCAGGTGCAGATTGAAAAGGTTCTGCAGTCCACCGGCAACATGGTTGCACCGATGGCATGCAGTTTGACTGGTGCGATTATTAATATTATTCTGGACCCGATTCTGATTTTCGGCCTTCTGGGCTTCCCTGAGATGGGTGTTGCAGGTGCTGCAATTGCAACCATTTTCGGACAGTTCTGTAGTTTGATTGTTGGAATCATCTTCATGGTGAAGGGAGAACATCTGGTTCATGTTAAAGTATTTGGCTTTAAGATGGACTGGCATATTGTAAAGGAAATCTACAAGGTGGGATTTCCTTCCATCATCATGCAGGCAATCGGCTCTTTCATGCTGATTTTCTACAACATGATTCTGGTCGTATATTCCACTACAGCCGTTGCTGTGCTGGGTGTATACTTCAAAATTCAGTCCTTCGTCTTCATGCCGGTATTCGGTATGACACAGGGAGCTATGCCGATTATGGGCTACAACTTCGGTGCCAGAAACAAGGCTCGTCTCATGGAAACTTACAAGTTTGGTCTTTCCATGGCTATGCTGGTAATGGCATGCGGATTTATTCTGTTCCAGACTGTACCAAATCATCTTCTGGGAATGTTTGATGCATCTCCTGAAATGCTGGAAATGGGTGTTCCTGCCCTGAGAATCATCAGCATCTGCTTCATGCCTGCAGCATTTGGTATCATGACATCCACCATGTTCCAGGCTATTGGACATGGTGTACTCAGTCTGCTTGCATCGCTGCTCCGTCAGATGTTCGGTATCCTGCCTCTGGCATGGATTCTGATCCGTATTGGCGGCGTAACTCTGTCCTGGGCATCCTTCCCACTGGCAGAAGTAATCGGCCTGACATACTCCGCGGTTGTACTGATGTGGCTTTATAAAAAAGAAATTAAAAATCTGTAAGAAAAAACGCCTGGCAAACTATATCGCCGGGCGTTTTGCAGTTTCATTCAAGTTATTTACTTTTCAGGCAGCGGTTCGAATTCGATTTCGTCGCCGTAGAATTCTCTGGTTTCAGAGTCCATTTCCACCAGGTCAAAGATCAGCGGATCACGGATCAGGTGTTTCCATACGGTATAGGTTGCCTGTACGAAGTCAGGGTTCAGCTCCATGTGTTCGTCGATGAGAGGGCAGCTGTAAGGCAGCTCTTCATGGTTGCGGATCAGATGGAGAGTTCCGTCTTCTGTGAGATGTGGGGCGAGAGGGTATGTGCGGCACTGCAGCGGGCGCTTCTTACGAGGGCAGACCGGCGGTGTTTTGCAGCGAACGAAATAAACGTTGCCGAACCAGGAATCCGGAAATTCGAAATCTTCAGCACGTTCTACAGACCATTTCAGCCAGTCATCTTTCTTATTGTGAATCTTTTCTTCACCGGGATATAAGTAAATCCCCATTTCATAATCGGTCCCGTCTGCATTTGTGGAATCATCGGGACAGCTGCAGCATGCAGCTCCGCAGAGTTTGCCGCAGTCATAATCGACCGGAGAAACCCGGTCCAGAAGGCGGTAAATAGCCTTCCATGTACGTATCTTAATTGTAGTCTTCATACACACGATTATATGCGAATCCTGTCGAAAAATCAATGATTAAAAATATTAACAAAATCTGAACACATGGTAATTTCTCCTTAACACCGTCTTAACTGTATCATGAAGTAAAATAATATTAAAATATTTTAAGTAATTTGACGCATAATGCGCTTTTTTGATGCGCAAAAATATAAAAACAGAGGTAGGAAGAGATGAGACTGGGAATTGATGTAGGCTCTACGACCGTAAAGCTGGTAATGGTTGACGAGCTGGACAATATAATTTATCAGAGATATGAACGGCACATGTCCAGCGTTTTTGACAAGGTAAAAGAACTGCTGCAGGACTTGATTAAAGAAAGGGGAAATCAGCTGATTCAGCTGGTTATTACAGGGTCCGGCGGTCTGGCATTGTCTGAAAAGATTGGTGCACGTTTTGAACAGGAAGTTGTGACATGTTCGCTGGCAGTAGAAAGACTGATTCCGCAGACCGATGTGGCTATTGAGCTTGGTGGTGAAGATGCCAAAATCACATTTTTCGGACAGAGTATCGAACAGCGTATGAATGGTACCTGTGCAGGGGGCACCGGTGCTTTTATCGATCAGATGGCGATTCTGCTGAATACAGACAGTGATGGACTTAATGAAGCGGCAAAGAATTACAGCGTAATTTATCCCATTGCTGCCCGCTGTGGTGTATTTGCAAAGACTGACATTCAGCCGCTGATTAATGAAGGGGCGCCGGTTGAAAATCTGGCTGCATCTATTTTCCAGGCAGTCGTAAATCAGACCATCAGTGGTCTGGCGTGCGGACGCAGAATCAAGGGCAATGTAGCATTTCTGGGGGGACCGCTCACATTTATGAGTGAGCTGAGAAAGCGTTTTATTGAAACGCTGGATCTGAAGGATGACCAGGTTATATTCCCTGATAACTCCAAATATTTCGTTGCACTGGGTGCTGCTTTTATGGCAGAAAAATGTGAACCGGTGCAGCTTGATCATATTCTTGAAAAAATCAGCGGAATCAACCCTGCAGAAGGAATGGCCACCAAACGTGTGGACCCGCTGTTCCATGATTCCAATGAATATAGGGAATTCAAAGAGCGCCACAACAGAGCGAAAATCAGCAGAAAACCACTGGAAGCTGCAGAGGGTGCTGTGTTCCTTGGAATCGATGCAGGTTCAACGACAACCAAGGCTGCACTGATTGACGGGGATTGTAATCTGCTGTATTCCTTCTACCGCAATAATGAAGGAAATCCGCTGGAAGCAACAAAAGAACTGCTGAATGAAATATACAGCAAACTTCCAAAATCCTGTTACATCGGAAGAACAACCGTTACAGGCTATGGTGAAGGACTGATTCAGGCCGGTTTTAAGGCAGACGAAGGAATCATTGAAACCATGGCTCATTATCGTGCTGCCGATAAATTTCTGCCTGGAGTAGACTTTATTCTGGATATCGGCGGACAGGATATGAAGTGTATGCGCATCAAAGATGGCGCAATATACAATATCATGTTAAACGAAGCATGTTCCTCCGGCTGCGGTTCATTCATCGAAACCTATGCACGTTCTGTGGACATGAAGGTGGAGGATTTTGCACAGGTGGGACTGTTCTCACAGAGCCCGGTGGACCTGGGAACCCGCTGCACCGTATTTATGAACTCCATGGTAAAGCAGGCTCAGAAGGAAGGTGCGACCATCGGGGATATCGCTGCTGGTCTTTCTTATTCCGTAATCAAGAATGCATTATATAAAGTAATTAAGCTGAGAAATCCGGAAGAAGCAGGAGATAGAATCGTGGTTCAGGGCGGTACCTTCCTCAATGAGTCCGTGCTCCGTGCCATCGAAAAGGTTCTGGGACGCGAGGTTGTTCGTCCGGACATTGCAGGTATTATGGGGGCCTACGGATGTGCTCTGTATTCTCTGGAAAACTGGACCGAAGGTGATGTTTCTGCTATTGCAGGAGAAAACGATCTTCTTGGATTTGCTTCCGGCACTGTGAATGCCCGCTGCAGCCGCTGTGAAAACAAGTGCATGCTGACCATTACAAAGTTTGAAGACGGACAGCGCTATATCACAGGCAATCGCTGCGAAAAGGGTGCAGGTAAGGCAGATAGTGAAAATGAACTTCCAAACCTTTATGAATATAAGCTGAAGAGACTCTTCGGATATAAACCTCTGATGGCACAACAGGCCAAGAGAGGCCATGTTGCTATTCCGAGAGTTCTGAACATGTATGAAAACTATCCTTTCTGGTTCACATTCTTCACCAAACTGGGCTTCCGGGTAATTCTCTCCCCAATGTCCAGCAAAGAACTCTATGAAAAGGGTATTGATACCATTTCTTCTGATACAGCATGCTATCCGGCCAAGCTGGTTCACGGCCATATCAAGGCACTGGTAGAACAGGGAGAAAAGTGGATTTTCTATCCATGCATTAATTATGAACAGAATGAAGATCCTCTGTCACAGAACCATTATAACTGTCCGGTGGTTGCGACTTATCCTGAAGTCATCGCTAACAACATGAACGAGCTGTTTGAAGAGCATGGTGTGACATTCACTCATGATTTTCTGCCGTATGATGACGATAAACGTCTGGCAAAACGTCTGGCTGCGGTGCTTTCCGGCCGGGGAATTACTTCCCGGGAAATCAGGGATGCTGTTGCAGAAGCCCGTGCAGAACAGAACCGTTTCAAGGCGGATGTGGAGGAAGAAGGACAGCGTGCAATCCGTTATGCTGAAGAACATGGCAAAAAGGCAATTGTCCTTTCCGGACGTCCTTACCATCTTGATAAAGAAATCAATCACGGCATCGATAAGATGATTACGTCCTATGATATGGTTGTACTGTCTGAAGACTCCGTATGCAGACTGGGCAATCTGCCGCGTCCTGTACGTGTTCTGGACCAGTGGACCTACCATTCCAGACTTTATAAGGCTGCTGATTATGTGGGAACCAGAGATGATATGGAACTGGTGCAGCTGAATTCCTTCGGATGCGGTGTAGATGCGGTTACTACAGACCAGGTAGAAGAAATTCTGGAACAGCACAATAAGTTGTATACCGTTCTCAAAATCGATGAAGGTACCAATCTTGGGGCGATTCGAATCCGCATCCGTTCTCTGAAAGCAGCCATGGAAGAGCGGTGGAAACATCAGGTGAAGGCGAACTATCATGCAGAGCCTTACCGCCGTGTTGTGTTTACAGAATCCATGAGAGATGAATATACTCTCCTGATTCCGCAGATGTCTCCAATTCACTTCCGATACCTGGAAGTTGCACTGAAGGCCTGCGGATACCGCGCAGTTGTACTTCCTACCGTGGACAAGCATGCTGTAGATGAAGGGCTGAAGTACGTGAATAACGATGCCTGCTATCCGACCCTGGTTACCCTGGGAAAGATGATCAGTGCTTTGAAATCCGGAGATTATGATTTAAATAAGACTGCACTTGTCATGTCACAGACCGGCGGCGGCTGCCGTGCATCCAACTATATCGCACTGCTGAGAAAGGCTCTGAAGGATCTTGGAATGGAACATCTTCCTGTAGTCTCTTTCAATGTTGCAGGTCTGGAGTCCAACCCTGGATTCAAATTAACCCCGGAAATGGGTAAAAAACTGTTTATTGCAGCCATGTACGGTGATCTTTTCCAGAGAATTCTCTATGCCACACGGCCGTATGAAGTGGAAAAGGGCTCCGCGGAATCACTGCAGAAAAGCTTTGACGAAAGAATTTTTGCTAACTGCCGTGATGGAAAAATCAGTACATATAAGAAGCTTACAAGAGAGATTGTTGAAGCATTTGATAAACTGCCGCTTCGTGATATTAAAAAGCCGAAAGTTGGTGTCGTAGGTGAAATTCTGGTGAAATATCATCCGGATGCCAATAACAATATCGTTGACATCATCGAACGGGAAGGCGGAGAGGCGGTTGTCCTTGACCTTGTGGACTTCTTCCTTTATGGTATGTACAGTAAGAAATTCAACTATGAAAATCTTTCCGGTTCCTACAAAGATTATAAAGTGAATCAGGCCGCAATCGCCCTCATAGAATACTTAAGAAAGCCGATGAGGGATGCTTTGCGGGCAAGCAGGAGATTCGAGGAACCGTCATATATTGACCATGTGGCCCATGAAGCTTCTGCCATTGCATCTACCGGCAACCAGTGCGGAGAAGGCTGGCTGCTGACCGGGGAAATGATTGAACTGATCAAAACCGGTGCGGAAAACATTGCCTGTCTCCAGCCGTTTGCATGCCTGCCGAACCATGTAACCGGAAAAGGTATGATGAAAGCAATCCGTGAACGGTATCCGTATGCAAACATTGTTGCAATCGACTATGACCCGGGGGCAAGTGATGTAAATCAGCTGAACCGAATCAAACTGATGATGGCGACAGCACACAAAAACCTGGCTTTGAAAGAAAAAATGAATGCGTAAATATTTTTATAGGAAATATTGAAATTTTGATTTCGGTATTGTATAATAAATTCGCGAAAATCATTTAATCTAGAAGAAGTTAGGAGGTGTCTCCATGGGAAGACACGGTACAATTGCTGGCAGAAAAGCAGCACAGGACTCTAAGAGAGCCGCATTATTTACGAAATACGCAAGAGCTATTACAGTTGCAGCGAAAGACGGCGGAGATCCTGAGTACAATTCAAGTTTAAGACTGGCCATTGAAAGAGCCAAGGGCATTTCAATGCCAAATGACAATATCACAAGAGCTATCAAGAAGGGTACCGGCGAACTGGACGGCGAAACTTATGTGGAACAGTCCTTCGAAGGTTACGGTCTGGCTGGTGTGGCAGTTATCGTAGAAGCGCTGACTGACAACACTAACAGAACTGTTGCATCCGTTCGTGCAGCATTTGACAAGTACGGCGGTAATCTGGGTACTACCGGCTGTGTATCCTACATGTTCTCCAGAAAGGGTATTATCATCATTGAAAAGGATGAAGACAATGAAATCGATGAAGATGCTCTGATGGAAGCAGCACTGGAAGCTGGTGCAGAAGATATGATTGTTCATGATGACAGCTTTGAAATTGTTACTGAACCATCTGCGCACCCTGAAGTTCACCAGGCATTAATCGATGCAGGCTACGAACTGGTTGAATCCGACGTGGAATATGTTCCATCTATGGAAGCTACTCCAACCAATCCGGACGATATCAAAAAGCTGGCTAAGATGATTGAAGTTCTGGAAGACAACGATGACGTACAGAAAGTTTATACAAATTGTGCCATCGACCTGTTCGAAGAATAATTTCTTGGGACATAAAAAATAATATTTACGAAAGTATCCTGGAATACGCGTTGAGGATTTATAATTGAACCTACACTTACGCTACGGGAACCCGGGTTTCCTCGCTGATGTCATGCCCCCCATTATGGCCAGGGGAAGGCAGATGCTGGAACAGGGTACCCCCCTATCAACTGATAGGGCGTCAATTATTGCCTTGACGGTACTCCGGGACTTTTTTTTTAAAGGCTGCCATTAATGGCAGCAGAAAAGAGAAGATTTACTATGGGTAAAAGGATTGTTATTATAGACGGAAACAGCTTAATCAACAGGGCGTATTATGCCATGCAGCGTCCGATGATTACGAAGGAAGGCATATATACACAGGGAATCTACGGATTTGTCAATATGCTTCATAAGCTGGAAGGGGATTATGAACCAGACTGTATTACGGTAGCATTTGACCTGAAGGCACCGACTTTCCGTCATCTGGAATACGATGCATATAAGGCCGGCAGAAAGGCCATGCCGCCGGAACTGGTGATGCAGATGCCGCTCATGAAAGAAGTTCTGCATGCCATGAACATTGAAACTCTGGAGCTGGAAGGGTTTGAAGCGGATGATATCATCGGAACCGTGGCACGTGAAGCAGAAGAACTTGGCATGGAACCTTTAATCATTACCGGTGACAAAGATGCACTGCAGCTTGCTACAGATAAGACTAAAGTTATCATTACGAAGAAGGGCATCACTGATTTTGACCTGTTTGACTACGATAAAATGCTGGAAACTTATCAGCTTACACCAACCCAGTTCATCGATCTGAAGGGGCTCATGGGGGACAAGTCTGACAACATTCCGGGTATTCCCGGCGTAGGTGAGAAGACGGCAGGTAAGCTGCTGGAGCAGTTCGGCAGCATCGAAAACATGCTGGCTAATACGGATCAGATTGCAAATGCCAAGCTGAGAGCAAAAGTTGAAGAAAATGCACAGCTTGCCATGATGAGCAAGCGGCTTGCTACTATAAATCGATTCGTTCCGCTGGAACTGGATTTTGAAAAGCTGAAAAAAGAAGAACCCGACTATCCGAAGCTGATTGAACTCTATACCAAACTGGAATTTAAGAGTTTCCTGAAGCGTCTGGATGTGAAGGAAGTGACCGCAGCACTACCGGAAACCGTACTGGAAGTAAGGGACGTTCAGAAGACTGTTATCAGTGGTCCGGAGGAACTTTCTGTTCTGAAAGCAATGGCCGGAAATCCGGTAATGCTGAAAGTATTCGGTGATGCAGGCCATGTAAACAATCCGGTAATTGAAGGTGTATTCCTTGCCTCAGAAGATAAGGCATATTATGCAGACTGGACGGTGAACGGGTCAGCACTGATTAAAATCCTCAACGAATGTTCTTTCAGTTTCATGGGTCATGAACTGAAGGATGACCTTTACAGCCTGATGTATTATGGGTTGAAGAACTTTACTACGGCTTATGATACTGCCATCGCTGCATATGTTCTTGATGTTTCCAGAAGCAAGTATGACCTGAAGACCATGGCTATGGAACAGCTGAATCTGACCATTTCTTCCATGGATGAATTTATGGCAGACAGCGGTCAGCTTGATTTATTTGCCCGTCCGGATCAGAAGTATCTGGACTACGGTGTGCTTACCATGGAAGTGGTGCAGAAGCTGATGCCGATGCAGAAAAACCAGCTTGCTGAACAGGGACTTGAGAGGGTGCTTTATGAAGTGGAACTGCCTCTGATTGAAGTGCTTGCGTCCATGGAAGTGGACGGAGTCCGCGCCAATGCGCAGTTCCTGGATGACTTTGGTGTGGAGCTGAAAAAACAGATTTCCGAGAAAGAACAGGAAATTTACCAGTATGCGGGAACCGAATTTAATATCAATTCTCCGATTCAGCTGGGTGATGTTTTATTTGAAACTCTGAAACTTCCTGCAGGAAAAAAGACAAAAAGAGGGTACAGTACAAGTGCCGACGTGCTTGAAAAAATCCGTCCTCTTCATCCGATTGTAGATGCCGTTCTTACATACAGAAACCTGGCCAAGCTGAACTCTACTTACGTGGAAGGGATGAAGCCGCTCATCTGTGAAGACGGCAGAATCCGTGCTCACTTCCAGCAGAATGTTACAACTACCGGCAGACTGTCCTGCACCGAACCGAATCTGCAGAACATTCCAATCCGTCAGGAACTGGGCCGAAAACTTCGTCAGGCCTTCGTTGCTGCGGATGAAAACCATACTTTAGTTGGTGCTGACTATTCCCAGATTGAACTGCGTGTTCTGGCTCATTTATCCGGTGATGAAGTTCTTATTGAAGCCTTCAACAACGGCGATGATATTCATAAACTGACTGCTTCCCGCGTGCTCGGTGTTCCTTTTGATGATGTATCTCTGGAGCAGAGAAGCCGTGCAAAGGCTGTTAACTTCGGTGTTATTTACGGTATGAGCAGCTTCGGCCTCAGCGAGGAACTGAATATTTCCAGAAAAGAAGCAGACGAATATATCAAGGAATACTTCCGCAAACACGAGAAGGTGAAAATATACATGGACAGCCGTATTGCGGATTGTAAGGCATGCGGCTATTCTGAAACGATTCTGGGACGTAAACGCATGATTCCGGAAATCGGTGCTTCCAATTTCATGGTACGTCAGCTGGGTGAACGTCTGGCTATGAATACTCCAATCCAGGGCAGTGCAGCAGACATTATCAAGCTTGCCATGATTGGTGTATACCGTGAACTGAAGGAGCATTTCCCACAGTCCAGACTGATTCTGCAGGTTCATGATGAACTGATTATTGACTGCAGAAATGAAGACCTGGAAGAAGTGAAGAAGCTTCTTGTACGCTGCATGGAAAGTGCCATGAATCTCCAGGTAAAACTGGCTGCAGAACTCAATACAGGATATTCCTGGTATGACCTGAAATAGGAGAACTAAATGAAAGTAATTGGTCTGACAGGCGGAATCGGTACGGGCAAGTCCACCGTATCTGCCTATCTGAAACAGAAAAATATACCAATCGTTGATGCTGATCAGATTGCCCGGGAAATTACAGCACCGGGATCCCCGGTACTGGATGATATCCGTGCTTTGCTGGGAGATGACGTGTTTTCTGAAGACGGCACCATGGACAGACAGAAGGTTGCTTCGGTTATATTCAGCAATCAGGAACTTCTGTCCGCCTATGAGGCACTGACTACGGCTGAGGCTGTACGCCGCTGCATCTTGGAACTTGAAGAATACAGACAGAAGGGCATTTACGATATGGCAGTCCTGGATGCTCCGCTTCTCTTTGAGTGCGGACTGGAGTCTCAGACTGATGAAGACTGGGTTGTGGATGCAGATTTGGAAATCCGCATTTCCCGGGTAATGGCACGTGACAGTATCTCCCGTCAGGCAATCATGGACCGGATTCAACGGCAGATGTCTTCAGAGAAGAAACGTGAGCTGGCGGATTTTGTAATTGATAATTCAGGCAGTCTGGATGAACTTTATGTTCAGGTTGATGCACTGCTGGAAAGGAAGACGGATGAGAGATAAACTTGATATACTTCTTTATTTTCTGAAACGGACCTGGCCGGTGATTCTGGTTGCTGCTGTAATTATTATCGGTGCCAGTGCAGGTGTGGAAATTTATAAAGAAGAAGTTTTGAATATCGACCCGAATATACAGTATAAAACTTCCACAAGCCTGTCTCTTTCCTGTGAACCGCTGGATACACTGAATCCGATTCTTTCGCAGAGTGAAGATGTTTATCATCTTTCCAAACTGATTTACAACAGTCTTTTTGAATATGATGAAACCTTAAATGTGGTTCCTGAACTGGTGGATAAATATACCGTGGACAGGGACCGCGGCAAAGTTGCCATTACTCTGAAAGAAGGTATCAAATGGCATAACGGTAAACCACTGAAGGCAGCCGATGTAAATTATACGATTAATGCCATTAAGAATGCTGGGAACCGTTCTCTGTATTATGATGCAGCCAGCAAAATCAGCTACGTGTATGTTCTCGATACGTATAAACTGGAACTTTATTTCCGGAATGCCTATGATGCATCTCTGGATGATCTGACATTCCCGATTCTTCCGTCCAGTCAGTATGGCAATGCTTATCAGCTGGCGAAGGCAGAAGATGATTTCAAGCCGGTTGGAACCGGGCAGTATCAATACCAGTCATACAATTATCTGAAGCAGCTTCGGCTGAAGCCTAACGAAGAATATTGGGGAACTCCAGCGAAGCGAAAGCTGAAAATCATGATTCTGCCTGAAAAAGAACTTTCACCAAACATGATGGAAATTGAATCGGTAACCTGTTACGTGGATGAATCCCCGGAACGCAGGTCTACAGTGATAGACAAGAATTTTGTCATGTATGACATGGTTACCAATAATGTGGAATTCCTTATCTTCCATCCGAAAAGTGTACTTATGAAGGACAAAGAGGTACGTCAGGCTGCAGCATTTGCAATTAATGAGCAAAATATCCTTTCCAGCGGATATATGGGTGATGCAGTTCTTTCTGATACCATCTACTTCCCGGATTTCTGCGGCGTTGCAGATGAGGGGGATGCTTATGCGTTTAATCCTGAAAAGGCAAAAGAACTTCTGAAAGAAAAGGGGATTGCTGACACTGATAATGACGGCATTCTGGAAGACCAGAAAAATAATGAGGTAGTTCTGCGCATTGCTGTAAATAAAAAGAATGCCGCCCGTCTTGCCGCAGCCCGCCTTATTGAAAAAGATCTGGATAATCTTGGATTCAAGGCGGAATTGGATGAGCTGACCTGGGATGAATATAAGGCAGCAGTTTCTGAAGGAAAACATGACATCATTGTTGCCGGTTTTTCCATCAATGAACAGTATGATCTCCGCGATTTCTACAACGGAAAAAATGATTGGAAATACTACAATGATGAGCTGTTTAATCTGGCTAATGAGATGGAACGGCTCTATACATCAGAAGAGTATACGGTACTTTACCGTCAGCTGAAAGATGCATTGCTGGCAGAACTTCCGTATTACAGTCTCTGCTATAAAAAAGCAGGCCTGGTAGGAATTGAGGGATTCAAAGCCGGAAAAATTTCCATGTTTAATGATCATTACAGGAACATCGAAACCTGGAGCTGGACTTATGAGGTGGAAGCGGAAAAGCAGGATCAGAAAACGGTCGATTCTGCTGCGGAAGAGGCAGAATAATAATTCTGCACACATATAAAAAAATTAATTGTAATCATTTCGGAAGTGTGATATAATAGTTGCGTTACCTTCCGGCATTCTGTCGGAAGGTATGTTATGCCGGCGTGATGGAATTGGCAGACGTGCGGGACTCAAAATCCCGTGGTGGCAACACCGTATGGGTTCGACCCCCATCGCCGGCACCA
>JAFYNS010000150.1 GCA_017556505.1 Bacillota bacterium
ATGCGCCCTTGAAACGAACTTCGTTGCCAGGGAACAGTCTGAAGTACTTCTTTGCAGGAACTTCCATGAAGTCTTCGCCGTCCACGTACAGTTCTCTGGAGAACGGTACCTGACGGGAGCCCATTTCAGGAACCTGTGCGTTGTTTTCGATGGTGCACAGTTCAGTTTCGTCTTCAGGGTAGTTGGTGATTACAACCTTGATTGGGTCGAATACCACATTTCTGCTTTCTACCTTCAGCTTCAGGTCATCACGAACGCAGCCTTCCAGTACGGAATAGTCGATGGTGGAGTTTGCCTTCGCTACGCCAATCTGTTCGCAGAATGCACGAACTGCTTCCGGAGTATAACCTCTGCGGCGGATACCTGCGATGGTAGGCATACGAGGGTCATCCCAGCCTTCCACGATACCGTCGTCAACCATGGCCTTCAGGTAACGCTTGGACATTACAGTGCCGGTCAGGTTCAGACGTGCGAACTCGATCTGTCTAGGAGGGTTTGGCCAGAAGCCTACTTCTCTCAGAACCCAGTCATACAGGGGTCTGTGGTCTTCGAATTCCAGAGTACAGATGGAGTGAGAGATGCCTTCGATGGCGTCTTCGATTGGATGTGCAAAGTCGTACATCGGATAGATGCACCACTTGTCACCGGTGTTGTGGTGAGTTGCGTGAGCAATTCTGTAGATGATAGGGTCTCTCATGTTGATGTTAGGGGAGCTCATATCGATCTTCGCTCTCAGCACCTTTTCACCGTCTTTATACTTGCCAGCCTTCATTTCTTCGAAGAGCTGAAGGTTTTCTTCTACAGAACGGTTTCTGTAAGGGCTTTCCTTACCAGGCTCAGTCAGGGTACCTCTGTACTCTCTGATTTCTTCGCCGGTCAGGTCGCATACGAAAGCCTTGCCCTGCTTGATCAGGGATACAGCTGCTTCGTACATGGTATCAAAGTAGTCGGATGCCCACAGTCTCTTTTCCCACTGGAAGCCCAGCCACTTTACGTCTTCTTCGATGGAATTTACGTATTCCATGTCCTCCTTCACCGGATTGGTGTCGTCGTAACGCAGATTTACCTTACCGCCGTACTTGGCAGCAGTGGTAAAGTTCAGGCAGATGGACTTGGCATGGCCGATATGCAGGTAGCCATTTGGTTCCGGAGGGAAACGGGTGATGACTTCTTTATAGACACCTTCCTCCAGATCCTTGTCGATCATATTGTGTATAAAATTGGTGGTCATTTCTAATTCTGACATTGTAGATTCCTCCAAATTAAAATTTCCAAAAATGTCCTATAGATTAGTATATCACAAACAGCACGGCCTGTACAAGGGGAAACCTTGCGGCCGCAGTCTATTTCTTTTCAACGAATTTCGGGCCTTTCAGCTTGCAGATCTTATCCTGGCAGTTTGCACACTTCAAAGTGGCATTGGATCCTTCCCAGAACCGTTCCGGATGTTTCAGCAGGGTCAGTTCCCAGCGAAGCATCACAATCAGACTGGTAAAGAACAAGCTCCACGTAAAGAAGTTTCTGATAAACAGCATCGGTGTGCACATCATGAAGTGTCCCCAGTTAAAGATGCGGCAATTCACACAGCATTTATTCTTCAGGAAGAAACTCTGGAACGGACACCAGACGACCACACAGATCAGGTCGGCAAGATAGAAGAACACGCTGAGCAGCAGCAGTTCTTTCTCTGCGATAACGTCCAGCACATAAAGGGCTCCGAACACTGCATTAAAGCACATCCATACAATCAGCACCCAGATGGCAGCATAATTATTTTTCTGCACATAGCGGTACAGCCCCAGTTCATCACAGTCTTCCACAGGCACGTAGTAATCCGGGAATTCCTTCTTGCTTCCCATGGTCAGGTACTTGCTGTCCGGAAGCATTGCTAAGATCATTTCTATCATGATCAGTCCCCAGACCACATAAACCCAGATGTGGTTGATGCCTTCCAGATAAGCATACAGTTCCTCCAGCGGCCGTCCGGACATGATCCAGTCAATTTCGATCTTTTCCGTTACGATAATATCAAAATACTCCGGTGCCCTGAAGTAGGCCCAAAGCACCAGCAGAAAAACCCCGGCCCGGAATGCAAGTTTTGCCAGGTAGACCTGAAACATCCTTCCTTTCGCCAGGGAAGATTTCACAGCGCATCCGTTCATTCTTTCCGTTCAAACTCCTTTTCCATAATGTATTTATACAGTCCCGCAAAATCCCCGCTTTCCAGGGGCAGCTCGAACCCCCCGGCTTCACTGAGCGATTCCAGGTCGTGGGAATCCGATGCCTGTATAATTTTCAGTCCCTCCGGCAGTCCGTCAGGACGGTATTCGCGTATTTCTGCGGCCGGTGTGCAAAGGTCTTCCGGCCAGGCTCCCAGCACAGCAAAAAGGCCATTGGCATCCCGGTCCACATGAGCCGGCCAGCAAAGACCTCCGTACTCTGCCGCAATCTGCGGCAGATCCATGATGGATATATCACAGCCGGTCAGCAGCAGATTATGCTCGATTTCCGGACTTCCGTCGATATGTATGATTTTCTGTTCACCAAAAATATCAGCCCGGTTTGGGATGAAAGGCAGATGCTTTTCCAGCATGGCATCAAATTCCATTGCAGCTTCGAGGCTTGGAAAATAGCAGACACAGTGAATATCTTCTGAAGTATTCACTTCAATACCCGGAATAAAGCCCACACCGTAGCGCCGGGCAGCTTCTGCCGCAGCCGGGCAGTTTTTGGCGCTGTTATGGTCTGTCAGTGCAATCAGTTCCAGACCGCATATCCTGGCCATGCCCACCAGATCGTAAGGATCCATGAAATCACTGCCGCAGGGCGACAGACAGGAATGAAGATGTAAATCTGTCTTCATCACACCAGTCCCTGATGAACAAGACAGGCAGTTTCAAATACAGGAAGGGGGCTTTTCAGCAGGGTCACCTTTCCCTTTGCAGCTTCCACAGCCTCTTCATCAAAGCTGCAGCCTTCTGCCGCAATAACACAGGACACATCCGCCAGGGATGCCACCGCAATCACATTCCGGTTCCCCATGACGGTAACCCAGGCACTGTCTTCCGGAGCTTTCGCCATACATATGGAAAGAAGGTCACAGGTGAACACACTGGTTACCTGACGATCCTCTTCCTGCCATACAATCTCAAACTCCGGAATTTTAACAACATCATTTACTGTCATGTTCTTTCCTTTCACAGGATTCTTCCAGCGTTTTTTCCAGCTGGGCAATCCGTTCTTCATACTTGCGGCATTTACGGAAGATGCACTGTTCTTCCGTTCCGCGTCCCATAATAATATCTTCTGCCAGTGCGTGACAGGATGGTGCACCGCAGACACCGCAGTCCATGCCATTGAACTGTTTTTCCAGTTCTTTGATTTTCATCATCTTGATCATGGCCTGTTTCACATCGCTGTCCAGCTGCAGTGCAGGATTGTAGCGGACCTCTTCATCCAGATGCATGTCGTCTTCCGGCAGGCTTCCTGTCGGAATAGTCGGTGTGACATGATTCATGATGTGGGTAATCCGGGATTTGGCAATGAATGGATTTTCGATGGCCAGCACGCCTCCCACACAGCCTCCCGGACAGGCATTCAGTTCAATAAAACGTGCCTGATGAATTTTTTCGTCTTCCAGTGCTTCCAGCACATCGATGACATTTTCGATGCCGTCTGCATACAGGCTGTGGGAAGCCTGGCTGGCATAAGCTTCACCGCCGGATTTTGCCCAGCCCACACCAAGAGGCCCGGAACGCGCCAGAATCTCTGGCCGGTCTATATTCTTCAGCAGCGGCTGAAGAAGCGGATATACTTCGGAAATGGACAGTACAGCATCCACGTAACTTTCATTTTCACCCAGAGGATGTTTGCTGCTGGTTGCCTTCGCCGGACAGCCTGAAATAAATACGCAGCCGATCTTTTCTTTCGGCAGACCGGTCTTTTCCATTGCGAGCTTCTTCGCCCACCGCGCTGACAGTTCCATCGGAGAACGGTAGTTCAGCAGATTCGGCAGCAGCGACGGGAACTGGGACCGAATAATCCGAACCACTGTCGGACAGGATGAACTGATAACGTGGTCAGGCAGACGGTCAAAATACAGATCCTGTGTTACGGCACGGGAAATGGCGTCGCAGGCAACCGAAACTTCAAACACATCATCAAAGCCTAATTTCTTCAGAGCCGTCAGAACAATATTTCTGTCCCGCATTCCCGGAAACTGGGCATAAAGAGTCTGTGCCGGCAGTGCAACGGTATATTCAAATGAGTTCAGAACATCCAGCGTGTCTACCACTGCTTTTTTTGCATGGTTCGGACACACTCGGATGCACTCACCGCAGTCGATACATTTATTTCCGAAAATCACGGCTTTTCCGTTTATAATTCGAATCGCTTCCGTCGGACAGCGCTTCAGGCAGATGGTACATCCGCAGCACTTATCCTTATCTAATGTAACTGAATGTCCTACATATTTCATCTTCTCACCCCTTCAGACAGCAGTGTTTACACTGCAACCGACATGGTCAGAGTGGTCCCCTGACCCACTACAGTTTTTATGTCGAGATAGTCTGTATACTTCTTAATATTCGGCAGACCCATGCCGGCACCAAACCCCAGGCCCCGGACTTTATCTGATGCTGTGGACCAGCCTTCCTGCATGGCCAGATCGATATCCGGAATGCCCGGACCCACGTCTTCACAGCATACTCTTATTTCGTCAGGAGAAATTTCCACGGTGATTTTGCCTCCCCGGGCATGAATTACCATATTGATTTCCGCTTCATACATGGCCACAGAAACACGTCGGATAACCTCCGGCGGAAAACCCAGGGATTTCAGCGTTTTCTTTACGTCTCCAGACGCTTCGCCTGCACCGGAAAAATCGTCTGCAGAGACGGTGTATTCCAAAATCATCGGTTCCATGGCTATTCATCCCCACTTTTCAGACCTGCATCATGCAGAATGCCACAGGAAGTAAACATTCTCTTATCTGTAGACATGATTACGATTGACCGTTCTTCCGCCAGCTTGATCATAGCCTCTGTCGGCTCCTTTCCGCGGACAAAAACAAGACACACGATGTCCATCATTTCCGCCGTCCGGATTACCTGCGGATTCACCAGGCCGGTGAGCAGCACAGCCTCGTTTTCTGCATATGCCAGTACGTCACTCATCAGATCACAGCTGAATCCGTTGTGAACTTCTCTGTCCAGCATTTCTTCTCCGGTGTAAAGTTTTGCGTCTAAAAGTTGGGATATTTCTCTTATTTTCATAGCCAAAGTCCTCCGATTATAGTGTCTAAAGTATATCAAATTAAACAAGACAAATCAATCTTTTATGATGTATAATATAGTCACACGAATCGCTGATATATACGCAAAGGAGGGCACTTTCACCATGATGCCTGAACTCTCACTGAACATACTGGATGTAGCACAGAACTCTGTAACGGCCGGAGCTTCCCTGATTCAGATATCCATTCTGGGCGACACCGGTTCCGACCGTCTGACGATACGTATCGAAGACAATGGCTGCGGCATGACCGAAGAACAGCTCCAAAGGGTAACGGACCCATTTTTCACAAGCCGCAAAACACGTAAAGTAGGCCTTGGTATCCCCTTCTTCAAAATGGCTGCGGAACTGACCGGCGGCAGTTTTCACATGGACAGCCGGGTTGGAGCCGGCACTTCCACTACTGCGGTTTTCGGACTTTCTTCCATCGACCGTATGCCCCTTGGAAACATTGCGGATACCATGAGTGCTCTGATTGGGCCGAATCCTGATATTGATTTTCTGCTGACCATGGAACAGGACAGCCGCGGATTCATCATGGATACCCGTGCATTCCGGGAAGTTCTGGGTCCGGAAATTCCGCTCTCGGAGCCTCAGGTGCTCAATTACATTGAAGACTATATCAGAGAGAATACAGAGTCCTGCGGTATAAAAATATAAATTTTTTCGCTGAATTTGTTTTTCGGAACAATTTTCGTATCGTTTATTTATTATCATACAACATATTTCTATCTTTTTTACTTTACTGTATCATCGAATTATGGTATAGTAAATTTGATATGTTTCTTTCAGTATGATAAAAACATTTACGAAAGATAGATTTTAAGACAGGAGGTTCTGAAATTGGCTAAGAAAAAAACCACCGTACCTTTTCAGGGTACAGCCGAGCAGGAAGCAAAACTGAAAGCGCTGATTGCTGAATACAAAGAAATTCCCGGGGCATTGATGCCGGTTCTTCAGCAGGCACAGGGCATTTACGGTTATCTTCCGATTGAAGTGCAGCAGATGATTGCAGAAGGTCTGAATATTCCGCTGGCAGAAGTATATGGTGTTGTAACCTTCTACTCCCAGTTCACACTGAATCCGAAGGGCAAGTACGAAATTTCCGTATGTATGGGTACCGCATGCTACGTAAAAGGCGCCGGCGATCTGATTGACAGAATTACACATATCCTGGGTATCGAACCTGGTGAAGTGACTCCGGACGGAAAGTTCTCACTGACCAATACACGCTGCATCGGTGCTTGTGGTCTGGCTCCGGTTATGACCGTTAACGATGATGTTTACGGCCGCCTGAAGGCAGAAGACATTGATGGCATTCTGAGAAAGTACATGAACGAAGAATAAGGATTTAGGGGGGGAAAATAATATGAAGTCTCTTGCAGAACTGGCTACTCTGAGAGAGCAGATGAAGGCCAGTATGAATATGCGGCAGGAAGACCGCGATAAGATTCGCGTGGTTGTAGGTATGGCAACCTGTGGTATCGCAGCAGGTGCACGACCTGTTCTGGGCGCATTTGTAGATGAAATTGCCAAGCGCAATCTGAATAACATCACCGTAACACAGACCGGATGCATCGGTATCTGTAAATACGAACCGGTAGTGGAGGTCTACGTTCCTGGGCAGGAAAAAGTAACTTATGTAAAGATGACTGCAGAAAAGGCAATGCGTGTGGTTGCAGAACATCTGGTAAACAACCAGGTGGTAAGCGAACTGACCATCGGCGCTGCACAGGCTGAGTAAAGGAGGTCCCCATATGCATATGGTTCGAGCACACATTCTGGTCTGCGGCGGTACCGGCTGCACCTCATCCCACTCCCAGCAGATCATCGAGGCCCTGGAAACTCAGCTTGCAGAGCATGGTCTCGGAAATGAAATCAAAGTAATCAAGACCGGCTGCTTCGGTCTCTGCGAACGCGGCCCGATTATGATTGTATATCCGGAAGGCGTATTCTACTCCAGAGTTACAGCCGATGACGTTCCGGAAATCGTGGAAGAACATATTTTGAAGGGCAGAATCGTAAAGCGCCTGCTCTATCAGGATACCGCAAGCCACGATACCATCCAGAGCCTGAACAAGACCAGGTTCTATGAAAAACAGCACAGAGTAGCACTGAGAAACTGCGGTGTCATCAATCCGGAAGATATCATGGAATACATCGCTGTAGACGGTTATGAAGCACTTGGCCGGGTTCTTACCGGCATGACCCCACAGGAAGTTGTAGACATCATCAAAGCCTCCGGTCTCCGCGGCCGCGGCGGTGCGGGCTTCCCTACCGGTATGAAATGGCAGTTTGCCATGGGAGATGCCCCTGTGAAGTACGTATGCTGCAACGCTGACGAAGGTGACCCGGGTGCATTCATGGACCGTTCCGTTCTGGAAGGTGACCCGCACGTGGTTCTGGAAGCCATGACCATCGCCGGTTATGCAATCGGCGCACATCAGGGCTACATCTACGTCCGCGCAGAATACCCTATCGCAATTCACCGTCTGCAGATTGCAATTAAACAGTCCCGTGAGCTTGGTTTCCTGGGCAAGGATATCTTCGGTTCCGGCTTCGATTTTGATATCGAACTGAGACTGGGTTCCGGCGCATTCGTATGCGGTGAAGAAACAGCTCTGATGACCTCCATTGAAGGACACAGAGGCGAACCTCGTCCTCGTCCGCCGTTCCCTGCAGTAAAGGGTCTCTTTGCTGTTCCGACAATCCTGAATAACGTAGAAACTTATGCCAATATCCCGCAGATTATCTTAAAGGGGGCTGACTGGTTCGCGTCCATGGGTACTGAAAAATCCAAGGGCACCAAAGTATTCTGTCTGGTTGGCAAAATCAACAATACCGGCCTGGTGGAAATTCCAATGGGTACCACTCTCCGTGAAGTTGTAGAAGAAATCGGCGGCGGTGTACCAAACGGAAAGAAGTTCAAGGCAGCACAGACCGGCGGTCCTTCCGGCGGATGTATCCCTGCGGAACTGATTGATACTCCGATTGACTATGAAAATCTGGCAGCGGTAGGTACCATGATGGGTTCCGGCGGACTGATTGTAATGGACGAAGATACCTGTATGGTTGACATCGCGAAATTCTTCCTGGAGTTCACCGTGGATGAATCCTGCGGAAAGTGCACTGCCTGCCGTATCGGTACCAAGCGCCTTCTGGAAATGCTGGAAAAGATCACAAACGGCGAAGGCACTCTGGAACTGTTGGATCAGATGGAAGAACTGGCTTACGACATCAAGGCCAACTCTCTCTGCGCACTGGGCCAGACAGCACCAAACCCTGTTCTGTCCACCATGCGCTACTTCAGGGATGAATATATCGCCCACGTGGTGGATAAGAAGTGTCCTGCCGGTGTCTGCAAGCAGCTGCTGGCATACAAGATTATTCCTGAAAAGTGTAAAGGCTGTACCGCCTGCGCAAGAGTATGCTCTGTAAACGCAATCTCCGGCGAAGTAAAAAAGCCACACGTGATCGATACAGAAAAGTGTATCAAGTGCGGTGCATGCCAGCTGACATGCAAGTTTGATGCAATTGTGAAGGGTTAAGGAAAGGAGCTGAATATCGTGAGCATGGTTAAACTTACAATTAACGGGATGCCCGTAGAAGTTCCGGCCGGAAGCACCGTCCTGGAGGCGGCAAGAGCAGCCGGTGTCCGCATCCCGACATTATGTTACTTAAAAGATATCAATGAAATCGGCGCATGCCGTATGTGCCTGGTTGAAGTGAAGGGAGCCCGTTCCCTGGTTACCTCCTGCGTGCATCCTGCTGCAGAAGGTATGGAAGTCTTCACCAACACACCAGCAGTACAGCGTTCCCACAAGGCGACCCTGGAGCTGCTTATGTCCAATCACAGAAAGGACTGTCTGTCCTGTCCTCGTTCCACCGACTGCGAACTGCAGGCACTTTGCCGTGAATTCGGTGTGGACGAATACAAGTACAGCCGTGAAGAAATCCAGCCGGATATCGATGATTCCGCAATTCATCTGATCCGTGACAATTCCAAGTGTATTCTGTGCAGACGCTGCGTGGCAGTCTGCGCCAAGAATCAGTTCGTAGGCGTTATCGGTCCGAACGACCGTGGCTACGACTCCCACATCGGTTCTGCCTTCGATATGCCTCTGGGCAAGACCTCCTGTATCAACTGCGGTCAGTGTATCGCTGTATGTCCGACCGGTGCCCTCACCGAAAAGGACGATACACATAAGGTATGGGCAGCCCTGGCTGATTCATCCAAGCACGTGGTTGTTGGTACAGCACCTTCCGTCCGTGCACAGCTGGGTGAATGCTTCGGCATGCCAATCGGCACCAATGTAGAAGGCAAGATGGTCACTTCCCTGCGCAGACTTGGATTTGACAAGGTATTCGACGTAGACACTACTGCCGACCTGACCATCATGGAAGAAGGAACCGAATTCCTGGAAAGACTGAAAAACGGCGGCAAACTGCCGATGATCACCTCCTGTTCACCGGGCTGGGTCAAGTTCTGTGAAACCTACTATCCGGACATGATTGAGAATCTGTCTTCCTGTAAATCCCCACAGGGTATGTTTGGTGCTCTCATCAGAACATACTATGCAGAAAAACACGGCATCGATCCGAAGGACATTGTCATTGTCTCTATCATGCCTTGTACTGCAAAGAAGTTCGAAGTCAGCAGAACCGAGCTGTCTGAAGGCGGTCTGCCTGATATCGATATTTCTCTGACCACCAGAGAACTGGCCGGCATGATTAAGAAAGCAGGACTTATGTTTAAGGACCTGCCGGATGAAGATTTTGATCCGTTCCTGGGCATCGCATCCGGTGCAGGCCACATCTTCGGTGCTACCGGCGGCGTAATGGAAGCGGCTCTGAGAACCCTGTCTGAAATCGTAACCGGTGAAGAATGCAAGCCTCTGGATTTCCACGCAGTCCGCGGTGTGGAAGCCATCAAGGAAGCAGAATACGATCTGGCTGGTACGAAGGTGAAAGTTGCTGTAACCTCCGGCCTGTCCAATGCGGCCAAGCTTTTAGACCGCGTAAAGAGCGGTGAAGCAGACTATCACTTCATCGAAGTCATGGCATGTCCGGGCGGCTGTGTAAACGGCGGCGGTCAGCCGCATCAGCCGGCAGACGTTCGCAACTTCACTGACCTTCGTGCAGAACGTGCCAAGGCGCTGTACAGCGAGGACGCAGCCATGGCCCTGAGAAAGAGCCATGAAAACCCTGTAATCCAGGAACTGTATAAGGAATTCCTGGGTGAACCGGGAGGCCACAAGGCCCATGAACTGCTCCACACACATTATGTAAAGAGAAGCATTTACTAACTTCAGATGATTTTAAAACTGCTCCGGCTTTCCGGGGCAGTTTTTTTCATTGTTGCTGCTCATTTTCCTTGTCTGTATCATGTCAAAATACTCCTTTCGAGCGTTTGGTGCCAAAAAGGAGTATTTTAGAATCAATTCTGCAGCTGCAATAGTGTGTCTTGATACTCCTTTTATTTATAAAAAGAGGAAAAGGCGTATTTTTCTTTGCTAAATGAAGGAATTATTGGCCACGCCCAGTCCTTCTCGACCACTTTTCACGCAGCACGATACTCCTTTTCCTCTCGAAATGGCCCAAAGGAGTATTTTGCACTGCCAGACCAGGTTTAAAAAAATCCTGTGGAAGCATGTCAGAAATTATGGTATAGTGAGAACAGAAAAAAACAGCAAATGGGGTGTATTCGAAATGAAAGCAAATTTCCTGAAAAAATTATTCATACTGATATTAGTCTTCTGTCTCGCCGCTGCATTTACTGCCTGCAGAAAGGACGAGCCGGAGGAAACACCGGGTGGAGATATTTTGCCGGGCGTGAGCGATGAAACCGATGAAGACAGCGGTGAAACCGAAGAGCCGGAAGAAGCCGATGAACCGGAAGAAACCGATGAACCGGACCAAACGGATGAACCAGAAGAACCAGCCGGTCCTTCTGAGGAACAGAAACCGAATCCGGAAAAGAATCCGCCGCAGGGCGACGGCAGCGACTATGGTGTTCCGATTATCAGCACGCTGCAGTCCGATGACGGCAACCTGCTGGTGCTGGTAAATAAGGAATACACCGTTGGCCGTGACTACTATCCAACTGATATGGTTGACATCGACGGTTCTCTTTCCACCAATCAGAACCTGAAGGTAAAAAGAGAGGCTTATGACGCTTATCTGGAAATGCTGGCAGATGCCAAGGCAGAAGGTCTCAACTTCTGTATCTGTTCTGCATACCGTGAATTCAGCGTGCAGGAAAGCCTGTACTACAACTCCCTGGCATCCAATGGCAGGGAATATACAGACAAGATGTTTGCATATCCGGGCCGCAGCGAACACCACACCGGGTACGCCATTGATATTACCAGTGCATCCATGAACTGGGGTCTGTCCCAGAACTACGCCGACTATCCGGATGGTGCCTGGATTGCAGAACACTGCGATGAATACGGTTTCATCATCCGCTATCCGAAAGGCAAGGAAGATATCACCGGCTACATGTATGAGCCTTGGCATATCCGCTACGTAGGACTGGATGTGGCGAAGGAAATCACCGAAGCCGGCATTACCTTCGAAGAGTATATGGGCGTAGCATAACATTCCGCATACAACAAAAGGACTCGAAAATCAATCGAGTCCTTTTTTCATGCGTTATTACATCAGCGGTGCTACAATTTTCAGCACCAGACCGGTGATTCTGCGCAGTACCGGTTCTTTTTTCCAGAAATCTTTTTCCATCTTAATGCACTTCTCACGGGTTTCCAGGAAATCCCTTTCAATGGCAGTAATCTCTTCATTTTCCTGCATGTACAGGCCGCACTCAAAATGGTGATAAAGGCTTCGGTAATCCAGATTCACCGTCCCTACCACAGCTTTTCGGTCATCAGAGACAAAAACCTTGGAATGTACAAAACCCGGTTCATATTCATAAATCTCCACACCTGCCTTCATCAGCTGGCTGTAATAGGTTTTGGCCAGGGCAAAAGCGTACTCCTTATCCGGCACGTGAGGCATGATAATCTGCACCTGAACACCCCGTTTTGCAGCGAATGTCAGAGCTGTAATCATTTCTGAATCCAGAATCAGGTACGGCGTCATGATGTGAACGTACTGCTCTGCACGGTTGAGAATATCAAGATAAATCATCTCTCCTACCCGCTCATGGTCCAGAGGACTGTCAGCGTAAGGAATCACATAGCCCTTCTTCGGAGACAGCGTACGGAAACCGCCGGCAAGGTAGTTTTCATACTGTGCCGTTTTTTCATCCAGGTTCCACATCTGCAGGAACATGAGAGTGAAGCTTTGAGCTGCCTGGCCGTCTACCCGAACCGCAGCATCCTTCCAGTGTCCGTACAAAGTCCGCCGGTTGATGTATTCATCGGCCAGATTAACACCGCCCGTATAGGCTGTCCTGCCGTCAATAACCAGGATTTTGCGGTGATCGCGGTTGTTATGATGGGTAGAAACCACAGGTCTTGGTACAGCGTACACCTTGCATTTGAGGCCAAGCAGTTCCAGTTTTGCCGGATAATCGTAGGGCAGACGGTATCCCGCATTGGTGCCGTCATAGAGAACTCTTACTTCTACACCTTCTGCGGCCTTCCGGCAAAGAATTTCCAGAATGCGGCCCCACATATAGCCTTCATCGACAATAAAATATTCCAGGAAGATAAATTCCCGGGCCTTTTCCAGCTCGATAAGCAGGTCTTCAAACTTGTCTTCTCCTGATGGGAAGTATTTCACATGGCATCCTTCATAGACAGGGAAACCACCGAACCGATCCAGATAAACCCCCAGCTCATGGAGATCCCGATGATCTGCTTTCAGCTTTTCGGCAGTTTCCGGTTCTGTGTTCAGCATGTTTCGGGTCCGCTCAATGATGGCAGAAAGTCTTCTGTGATACATGCGGTGTCCCACATCCATCTGTACCCATACATAGAGCATGGCTCCAAAAACCGGTACTGCCATAACGAGAACCATCCAGGTCATCTTTCCTGTAGCATCTCCCGGACTGTTGAGAATATGAATGCCCGTACCAATCGCAATTACGGTAGTTGCCAGATAGTAATATCCCCAGTACTGTTCCAGCCACTGGAAGAAAGAAAAAATAATCAGAAACTGAAGTACCAGCAGTACCAAAACGACAGCTGTACGCCCAAAGAGCAGATTCAGGAACCCTCTTTTCCCCTTTTCCAGAAGCAGAGCCCCTTCATCACTCAGATGAATGTTCTCCTGCAAGTTTTTTTGTATTCGTTTCCGTAACCGTTCTTCTTTTTTCGTCATTCCCTGTTACCCCTTCTCCAGAAAAAGTCAATATGATATCCTAACATATTTTCGCTCAAAATTCCACCTCTAAACACACATCTCCCCAAAAATATGTTAGAATAGTCCTATCTTCAAAAGGAGGACACGCCTTATGATTAACTGGAATATTCTCGGCATCGCGCCGACATCTGATAAATCAGCCATTAAGAAAGCCTACCGCAGCCGTCTGGCTGAAACCAATCCGGAGGACAAGCCGGAAGAGTTCATGGAGCTCCGCCAGGCCTACGAAGAAGCACTGGAGTATGCGAAAGAAGCGGCATCAGCCGGAGATAAGCCGGAAACTTCTGATGTCGGCCAGGAGCTTCCGTCCTGTATGACACAGGATCTGCTTCCAAAGGAACATCCTGCGTACCGCTGGACGAAAGAGCTGCAGCGGCTTTATGCAGACTTTTACCGCAGAATCGATTCAGCAAACTGGGAGGCACTGGCAGCTAATCCGCTCTGTACCCGTATTGATACGGCAGCCGATGTACAGGATGCATTGCTCCGCTTCCTCATGGAGTGGTGGTTCCTGCCCGATTCTGTCATTCAGACTCTGGACCGCACCTTCCATTTCGAAGAAAACAGGGATACACTCATAAAACGCTATCCGAAAGAGTTTGTGGATGCCATCCTTCTGATGCCTCTGAACCGCAAGGGCGGCGGTCTGGACTATACCTTCTTTGAAGGTCCCCGGGATGCCGACTACGACTGGTACATCAATCTTTACTATACCTTAAACGGCCATGTGAACCGTCACGAACAGGAAGAAGGCTGGCAATGCGTTTCCGATATGGAATCCACAGGAATTTTCCACCCTTACCTTCATGTGGAAAAGGCCAAGCTCTACCTTAATGAAGAAAATCTGCCGCTGGCTGCCGCCGAAATGGAAGCGGTATATCCGTCGTATGATTCCAATGTAACCATATGCTGCATGGCCGGAGAAATTGCTTTGGCGGAAGAAAATTTTGAGCAGGCGGAAGAACGGTTCCGTAAATCTCTGGAACTTCGCAGCAGTTCCCACTGGGCATGCATGGGTATGGCAGAAGCCTGCCTCGGTCTGAAAAAGTACGAAGAAGCCCAGAAATGGGTGGACCAGGTGCTGGCGGAGGACCGCTACAGTCCGAGAGGTCAGGAACTGGAAGAGGCCATTCAGGAAGGACGCAGAGAAGAACTGAGACTGGCAGCAGAAACAGATCAGGCATCCGTAAAGGAGAAGCTGGATCTGGCTGTTATCTACATCGATAAAGGTGAATTTGAAAACGCTTCCATTCTGCTTACCGGATTCACCGCACCGGAGAAAAAAGAAGAAGCCGAACGGCTTCATTATCTGGCTACCGCCTGGCTGAGTCTGGGCGAAGCCGAACATGCGATAGGGGCATTCCTGCATGCCGAAGAAATTCTGGAGGAACTCCGTCTGATTACCTCCGACCCGGAAGAAAAGGAAAAACATACAGATAACCTGGCCCGCACCCGTGTCATGAGATCCGTCTGTCTGGAAGAGCTGGACCAGATGGAAGACGCTCTGGCTGCCGTCACCAATGTGACCATTGACTGTCCTCAGCTGCCGGTGCCTTTTGCCAGAAAGGCAGAACTTCACTACGAAATGAAACAGTTTGAAGAAGCCATCGAAGCAGCGACTGAGGCCATCCGCCTGGATGATACCTTCCATCTTCCTTACCGGATCCGTGCCAATGCCTACTACGAACTGGGCCATTATAACGATGCCTATGAGGACTGCAACGACTGCATCAACTGTTTTGCAGGGGACATTGAGGCCTATTTCTGCAAAATCAATATTCTCATAGAGGTAGGCGAGTTCGACGAAGCTTTCCAGGAGCTGGACAGCCTGGAAGCACAGGTTCAGGGTACGCAGATTACCTTCCTGCGCGGCAAGGCGCAGGAAGCTTCCAACAAGCTGGAAGAAGCCCGTTTCACCTACCGCAGCGTGCTGGAAGATGCCGCCGATGAAAACCGTGAAGTCTTCTCTCCTGCAGAAATAAAATCAACGGCCGGCGTCATGTTCCGCCTGGTGCAGGTCTGCGAAGAGCTGTTTGTGCGGACCGGAAAACAGGTCTTCCGACAGGAATATATGGAACTGCTGCAGGACGGAGTCCGCCGGTTTCCTTCCGACCTGGATCTTATGGGAGATCTGGCCGGGGAATATTACGGAATGTCACGCCACAAAGAAGCCCAGAAGCTCTATGAGCGGATGGCAGAACTGGATCCTGCCGGCTTCCGCTATGCGCAGATTGCCGGAAATGAAATTCAGATGGATTGTTTCGATGCAGCCCTCCACCACCTGCAGATGGCCGTGGAAATGGAGCCGGACCTGGTTTATGCCCAGATTCTCTTCTGCGCCATCCACATTCACCGGGGTGAATATGAAGAAGCTTTGAAGCGCCTGGACCGGGCAGAGCTTCTGTCGGAAGGTCAGGACCGCAAATGGCCTCGGATTCTCCGGGATAAGGGTATGATTTACGCCCGCATGAAAGAATACGACAAGGCCATCGAGTGTTACCGTGAAAACTGGAACCGCTATCATGAAACAGACGTTATGTGCAGCATCATCGAAATGTACCGCCTTTCCGGCCGTTTTGATCAGGCCCTGGAAGAGGGCAAGAACTTCCTTGCTGCCCACAGCCTGGAGCAGAGCCTGGATGTCCTGGACGAAATC
This sequence comes from Bacillota bacterium, assembly GCA_017556505.1. Lineage (GTDB taxonomy): Bacteria > Bacillota > Clostridia > Peptostreptococcales > Anaerovoracaceae > RGIG7179. The sequence continues at coordinate 16,277 of JAFYNS010000150.1, forward strand.
AAGCAGACCGCATCTATTCTGGAAAACTGGGATCTGGTGGACTACTGCTGCAGCCGGGATCCGCGCCCGTTCTTCCGTCATTTCTACGCAGGACGCCACCTGATGTACAGCGATGCCTGCGGCAAAGATACGCCTCACCAGGCGCTTGACCACTTCCTGAAGGCTTATGAGGCAGATCCGACTGCCCTTCACAACCTGCTGGAAGTCGCCCGCCTTTATTACAAGCTGAAAGATAAGAAGAAAGCCTGCGAGTTTGCCGAAAAGGTGCTGGCAGCAGTGCCTGCCGACTTTATGGACAGCGGCTACCAGCGCGCCTACTATCTGGCACGTTCCGCAGAAGCCCTGGGTATGCTGGGACGCTTCGAGGAGGCAGAAGAACGGATTCAGATGGCACTGGAAGGCCGGAAATGCGAGTTTTGCCGGTTCGCCGGCTGCATAGACGCCTACTGCGCACTGGTGTATCTGGCCTGCATCCGGGGCGATGAAGAAGCCGCGGCAAAATACCAGCGTGAAGGACTCGCCGTCTGTCCGCACGATATCGACCTGCAGAAAATGCCGGAATATTTTATGAAGAAGAAGGGATTTTTTAAATGATTTTAGGAATTGACCTTGGAACCACCAACTCCCTGGTGGCTGTATATAAAGATGGGGACGTAACCGTCATTCCCAACCGCCTTGGAAGCCTGCTGACACCGTCCGTAGTCAGTGTGGATGCAGAGGGCACCATTTACGTAGGTGAAACTGCCCTGGAGCGCAAGAGTACCGACCCGGCCAACACAGTTTCCGTGTTTAAGCGTGCCATGGGTACCGAACGCATCTACGAACTGCAGGGAAAGAAATACCGTGCAGAAGACCTGTCCGCCTTTGTGCTCCGTTCCCTGAAGGAAGATGCAGAACACTATCTGGGCTGTGCCGTGGAAGAAGCCGTAATCAGCGTTCCTGCCTATTTCAACGACCGCCAGCGCAAAGCCACCAAAAAAGCCGGCGAACTGGCCGGTCTGAAGGTGGAACGTATCATTAACGAACCGACGGCAGCTGCCATCGCTTACGGCATCGACCAGCGTGCAGAAGACCTGGAAGACGAAGTCCGCTATCTGGTATTCGACCTGGGCGGCGGTACCCTGGACGTTTCCATTCTGGAGCTGGATGATGTGATCATGGAAGTCCGCTCCGTAGCCGGTGACAACTTCCTTGGCGGCGAAGACTTCACAGAAATTCTCTACCGCATGTTCATCAATAAGTTCGATATCAATGAGGCAGAAGTACCGCTGAAAACCCTGACCCACCTGAAACGGCAGGCGGAAAAGGCCAAGAAGGAATTCTGCGAAAAGGACCGTATCGTCCTCAGCGCCGTTATCAACGAAGAGCCCCTTCACATGGAAGTGACACTGAAAGAATACGAAGAAGCCTGCCAGCTTCTCTTTGAACGGATCAAGAAGCCGATTGAGCGCGCCCTCCGCGATGCCCGCATCCGTCTGGAGGACATCGACGAAGTAGTTCTGGTTGGCGGTGCTACCAAGCTTCCGCTGATCCGCCGTTTCGTAGGCCGCCTCATGGGCCGCCCTGCAAAATCCAACATCAACCCGGATGAGGCCATCGTTATGGGTGCCGCTCTGCAGGCTGCCATGAAGGAACGAAATAAGGATATCCGTGAAGTGGTTCTCACCGACGTATGTCCTTACTCCCTGGGAACCGACACCTCCATCCGCGGCATCGGGGATTCACTGGAAAGCGGCTACTTCGACCCGATTATCGAAAGAAATACAGTGATTCCTGCCAGCCGCACCAGAAAGTACTGGACCGTGAAGGATAACCAGAGAAGCGTGTGCGTGGATATTTTGCAGGGAGAAAGCCGCCTGGCCAAGGGCAACCTGAAGCTGGGCAGCATCACCATGCCGGTGCCGCCGCGCCCTGCTGGTGAAGAGTCCATCACCGTCACCTTCACCTACGACATCAATGCCCTGCTGGAAGTCATCGTGAAGGTGGACTCCACAGAAGTAACGAAGAAGGTCATCATCAAGGGAGAAGACAGCATCTACGACGATGCTGCAGCTGAAGCCCGCATGGCAGAGCTTGCCCACCTGAAGGTTCATCCGCGGGACCAGGAAGAAAACAAGCTGCTCCTGCTGAAGGCTGAGCGCATGTACGAAGAAGCCCTGGGCGACCTGCGTCCGATGATCAACCGCTCCCTCATGGAATTCGAGGCCATTCTGGACGCTCAGAAACCGGATGACATCGTCCAGGCCCGCACCGACTTCCGTCAGGCCCTGGCTCAGCTGGAAGAGCTGATGGAAGACCAGCTGAGAGGTGACTGGCTGGACGGCGGCGATGATGATGGAGAATGGTGGTAGGCTTATTTTCCTGCGGGGCTGTGCGAATTGCGTCGAATCCTGTCGATATCGGTAGATTCTCCACCAAATCTTGTCTTTTTCACGCAAATAGTATGTAAATTTTAGCGAAAAAGCTCCAAAAGTCTGCAAACTCATACCATTTTTGGCATTATGTAAACAAAATTACATACTATTCAACCAACTTTTTCGCTGTTTGGTGGAAACCATCACATCAATGCAAGAACAAAGGCGGCAGACCCGTGAGCATAGTGCCACAGGCTGCCGCCTTATTTTATTCTCTGTTACATTATAGTTATAAGAAGCCCCTTCAACAGGTCGCAGCCCACCATCCGGCCATCCCCGGCCAGGTCCCACTCGGAATATTTCGATCCAGGGATTGTCAGATGCTGCACCGCCTGCTGGTCCAAATCATAGACTGACAGCTGGTATTCTTCCAAAATCCAAAGTCTGCTTCCCCGCAGCCAGACTTTGGCCTTACTGTGGCTTATACCCTGGCCATCCGTTTCAATCCTTGTTACGAAATGGCCTTCATCGGTATCGTAGGAATAAACGAAAACCTCCCCCGCTTCCAGCACACCTGTCAGCCAGGTTTCATTACACTGAACACCATCAGGATAATCACCTTTTATCACCAGTGCATCTCTGTAAGTTTCCGCTTCCAGATCAAGCCTCATAATCCGGCTCTCATAACCGGCACGATAGGCCAGCAGCCCGGCATCAATCCAGGACTCATCATGAGGCCAGCATATGTCCTCATCCACTGTATCGTACTTTCCATCCGAAGTCATCCGTTCCAGAGTTGCACCCACATACGCTCCGCCGAACTTATAATAGCTGCCGTTCCAGCACATCACCCGGCCTTCCTGAAACGGCGGCCGCACCATCCCCGCTTCAAGGTCCAATGCCAACCGTTCCTGCGGCAGGCTCTCCGTCTCCTGTTCCCAAAGCAGCATATCCCCGGCACACTGAAGCCCGCTCCACTGCGCACCCTCTGGTGCCAGCTGCATCCTTTCCACAAACTGCAGATTTTCTTTCTGCAAAGGCCCCCTGTCTTCCGTCAGCACCAATCTGTAAAGCCCCTGCCTTTCGCCTGTTTTGCCGAGAAAGAAAATTTTGCCGGAACGCCATACTGCCTCATATGGAATCACCCTCGGAGCCTGCAGTGAACTGGACAGCAGCCGTTCCAGTGAATCAACTCTCAGGTACTGTACCTTCAGTCCCAGGTCCGCTTCTTCATACTCCACAGACTCCATCCCTTCAAAATCCAGAGTTCCTACGTCTTCCGGCGGTCTTTCGCAGGAACAGAGCAGCAGACAGAAAATGAGCAACATACAAATGATGAATTTTCCTTTCATCCTTTCCCCCCTTCCTTCGCGTTTCTCTTTAATGAAAATATATCACGCCCATGATCAAGTGTAAATAAAAACAGAGGATGTTACTCCTCTGTTTCATCGTTCAGCATATAACACAGTTCTTTCAGCTGCATTCTTGCAATAATCAGCTTTTCGGCCTGGGTCAGTTTTCGTTTTCCACCCGAACCGAGATCCCTTTCTTCCGGTTCCAGCAGAATATCGTTAGGTGACACGCCGAAAGCATGGCACAACCGCATCAGTGTATCAATCCCCATGGTAGCCTCGCCGTTTTCCAGGGTAGAAATGTGTTTGCAGGAAAGATCCACCTCATCCCCTAATTCTTCCTGGCTCATTCTGCAAAGCTTCCGATAGTATTTAATTCGCTTCCCCGCAGTTTTCCGAAAATCCATTTTTTATCCCCTTTGGGATTATTATAACCACAAAGTCCGGAAAACTCCACAAATTGCACTTCATATTTTACTCTGCCTGAAGTTTGTGTTCCTGTATGTACATTGAAATTACATACATTCCAGCTTCCATGAGGCAGCATAAAAATCCAAAAAACTTAGAACTTGCGGATTACCTTACCCAGGTTTTTCTGTACCACCTGACAGTCTTTCGCTGCGATTTCGCCGCCGATAAACACATAATCGATACCGGCCGGTGGCAGAATCGGATCGCTGAAGGTGCCTCCATCCTTAATTTTTTCCAAGTCGAAGATTACCACGTCAGCATCCGCACCCACATTGAGGCGGCCCTTGGAGGCCAGCCCCATTTTGGCAGCCGGCTCAGAGGTCATCATGGCAACAGCTTTGTATAAGTCCAGTTTGCCCGGTCTTACGAACTCCGCATAGAGGCGGGGGAATGCACCTGCCGCACGCGGATGGCCCTGTCCGCGGCTGAGAATACCGTCGCTGGCCAGCATTACGTTTGGATGACGGAATGCACTGTCCACATCGTCCGGACGCATTACATGGCATACAGTCAGGCACCCCGGGAAGTCGCGGCGCATTTCTTCAAAGATTTCCTTCGTGCAGCGCTGTCCCTTGTACTTGCCTTCACAGAGCTCAATCACATCATAATCACAGTTATAACGTTCCATCCAGCCGTCATCATAAGTGGTGGCACCGATGGACGTTGAGTAAGCGTAATAAGGATAGCAGTCACAGCTTACATCCAGACCGTTCATCTTGTATTCATCCACCATGTTCAGGAAAGCCTCCATCTGGCCGAATCCTGCCATGGAGCCAATGTGAGACAACTGTACCGGAATACCGATTTCCACGCCGGTATCCATAAATTCCCGAGCTGCATCGTATACCTCTTCTGCGTCGCTGCGGATATGCGCTGCGATCATCTTGCCGGCCTTACGGCAAGGTTCTGCCGTTCTTGTCAGCTCATTCATATCAATACCAGGCACATATCGAATTCCATAGGACACACCGAAACAGCCTCGTTCCAGAGCTTTTTCGATTCCTGCAGCCATTGCTTCCATCTGTTTCTCATTGGCCGGACCATATTTATCATTTACACCGCATGCACTTCTGAAGTATCCGTGACCTGCCAGCATAGCCACATTTACCGGTGCCCCGTCCCGTTCCACAAGGTCCAGATAATCGCCGGGATCACAGACATTATCGCCGCACTGACCACCCAGAACAGTAGTCACGCCCATACGGAGCATGCACTGGAAAATAGCCTTTTCATCATTGACAATCTTTCCGTCTTCGCCCACGGGATCCTCATGCATATGGATGTCGACAAAGCCGGGAGCAACGATTTTGCCGGTGGCGTCGATGTAACGGTCCGCTTCCGGCATGCTGGATGTGACTGCCGCAACCTTGCCGTCTTCCAGCAAAACATTCAGATGCGCACGTACGTGGTTGGCCGGGTCGATGAGCAGGCCTCCGTGAATTAATGTTTTCATAATGTTACTCCTTTACTACATCGGCTGTCTGAAGCTCGATGACTTTCTGCAGGTCCTCCAGGGGGATTTCGATCTGATAACCGATTTTACCGCCGCTGAAGATAATGGTATCGTATAAAATGGCCGTCTCGTGGACGGTGGTCTTAAAGAATTTTTTCATGCCGATGGGAGAGCATCCGCCGTGGATATAGCCGGTAAGAGCCAGCAGTTCTTTGGATTTCACCATTTCCACAGACTTTTCGCCCACCGCCTTTGCCGCTTTTTTCAAATCCAGCTCGTCAGCCACCGGTATCATAAACACGTAGTGCTCTCCGGTTCTGCCCACAGTTACCAGAGTCTTGAAAACCTGGTCCTGGTTCTGTCCCAGCATAGCTGCCACATCCACTCCGGTCAGGGTTCCGTCACCTTCGTAGGTATATTCACGGAAAGGAATCTTCATTGCATCCAGCTTCCGCATGGCATTGGTCTTTTCTGCCGCCTGTTTCTTAGCCAAGTTCTTCCCCTCCTGACTGCATCTGACTCTTCTGGTCCAGCACTTCTTCCAGGTAAACTCCCCTCACATAAATCTGGCAGGCCACAGCATTGCAGGCATTCCAGAGAATCTGACGGGGGTCTTCCGGATTCTGCTCCCTTTCCATTGTGGTGCGGCGGTATGCATGGGCTACCGCATCCTCCAGGTAGTCGCAGAAACCGTCGTAGGCAACCTGCCGCTCAGAGTGGCTCAAAGCCAGCTGAATCAGACAGGCGATTTCTTCGATGGTGAATACAGACTTCAGTACTGCGATAACAAACAGAGATGCCACAGTAACCTGATCGTACTTCTTATTCACCGGTGCCGGAATGAACTTCAGTTTTACATAATTATTAATCATCGTCCGGGTCATGATTTTCCGCTTGTGACCATTCAGATAGGGGCCCAGCCACTCATCCAGCAGTGCCAGCACCTGATCCAGGTACAGTGACATCGGCGGCAGGTCATTCCACCGCGGCATGCGGAATTCATTGGGACGTCTCTCGCTTTCCATAGTTCTCCCTCTTTCGCATTTCCTCGCAAAATATAAGCATTATTATACTCTGTCCTTCCGTGGATTGTCAACTGCCGGAAGGCTCTGGCTTCATGCAGAAAAAAAACCGGCTTGCAGCCGGCTTGGAATCACACTGAAATTATATGGAGCAGTAAAGGGACAGATACTGGCAGGCACTTCCGCCCATGACGAAAAGGTGAAAGAGCTCATGGGTTCCGAAGTTTGGAAAACGGCCGTCCAGAAACTTCAGTTTCATGGCATAAATTACACCACCCGCCGTGTAAACCAGCCCTCCAGCCAGAAGCCAGCCGAAGCATACCGTCGGTACGTACTGCATAATCTGAGGCCATGCGAAAACACAGGTCCAGCCCATACCGATGTATATAACGGAGGAAATCCACTTAGGATGCCCTACCCAGAACAGTTTGAAGAGAATGCCTGCAGCTGCCAGCCCCCAGACAGCCGCCATGAGTATACCGCCGCCGTGCCCCCAGAGATAAATCACGCAGACAGGTGTGTAGGTTCCGGCAATCAGCACGAAAATCATCATGTGGTCCAGCTTTTTCAGCAGACGGTTTCCGCGCTCTGTCAGTGCAAAAGTGTGGTATGCAGTACTGGCCGCATAGAGAAGAATCATGCTGACCATAAATACCGTCAGGCTGGTCAGTGTACCGGTACCGGCCTTATGCCCGGCAGCATGAAGAAGCAGCGGTCCTGTAAACAATATGGCCGCCGCCATGGCTATAAAATGGGTCAGTGCACTTCCCGGATCCTTTACTTGAAATTGTCTTTTCATTCCGTAATACCTCTTTCCATTATCGGTTTTTCGATAACCGTTCTTGCGTTATTATATATCGTTTTATAAAGCCCGTCAAGAGTTTTTCAATAACCGATGAGGCGTCCAGCATTGACCTTTTTCAGGATTTGGATTATAATATTTTCAGATTCAAAAGGAAGGTACATACAATGAAACAGAATTTAAATGCAGAAATCACCCGGTCTATTCAGGATTTCCGGTTCCCGAAATACCACGAAATCCCAGATGTAGGTCTGTTTCTGGAACAGGTAGCCAAATACATCTCCGGCTTTCTTCAGCCTCTGGGAGATATTACAGTTACCGGATCCATGATCAGCAACTATGTGAAGAAAGACCTGGTGGACAATCCGGTTAAGAAACAGTATTACCGTGACCAGATTGCCTACCTCATATTTATCTCCATGGCCAAGAGTGTGCTCAGTCTGGAAGATATCCAGCTTTTCATAGAAATCCAGAAAAAAACCTATGATGCGAAAACAGCCTACGAATACTTCTGCAGAGAGTTCGAAAAGGCAATCCTTTCCCAGGCAGGGCTCTGCGAGCCCCTGGCACCGCTGGAAGAAGGCGCACCGGACGAAAAAATCATGCTGCGGAACACCAGCATCACTCTGGCACATAAAATCTATCTGGATAAATATTTTGCCAAGCTGCACGAAAAGAACTAGTCATTTGAAGGCTTCCAGCCTTATTTCATTGACAGGTTTTACAAAATAGTGTAATATGGTTTTGAAAACTACATGATAAGGAGAATAATATCGTGAAAAAATTACAGGAACTGAAGCTGCGTTTTGACGCACCAAGACATAGAGACCTGCGCGAACTGATTCGCTATGCTGCAAACCAGTATGGTGATGCGCCCGCGTACATCATTAAGCATAAGAAAGGCAAGGAAGTGTCCTATGAGCATATCTCCTTCCAGGAATTCTGGGATCGTACCACACAGCTGGGTACTGCTCTGCTGAAGAGAGGTATGAAGGGCAAGAGAATTGCGACTGTCAGCAAGAACCGTATTGAATGGATGGAATCCCACTTCTCCGTACTGGGCGGTCTGGGCTACTCCGTTCCGCTGGATAAGGCTCTGCCTTACGAAGAGCTGGAAAGTTCTCTGATCAGAAGCTATACCGATATTCTGGTATTCGAAGCTGCACAGGCTGCTGACATCGAAAGACTGAAGGCAGAAGGCAAGACTCAGATTCAGGAATACATCTGTATGGACGAACTGGAAGGCTATGTGAGCATTCCGCAGCTCCGTGAAGAAGGTAAGAAGCTGCTGGAAGAAGGTTTTGATGAGTACCTGAACCTGGAAATCGACCCGTTTAAAAATCAGATCATCCTCTTCACCTCCGGAACCACATCCCGGTCCAAGGCAGTTCTGCTGTCACATCATAACATCGTGGAAAACGTATTTGCTATGCAGCAGACAGAAGATTTTCACCATGGTGATGTAAATATGGCATTCCTGCCATATCATCACACATTCGGGTTCGTAGGACAGACTGTGATGCTGGCATGCGGCATAACCACTGCATACTGCGACGGTCTGAAGTACCTGCAGAAGAACATTGTGGAATACAAGGTTTCCGTATTCTTCTGCGTGCCTCTGCTGATTGAATCCATCTATAAGAGGATTATGACCACCGTAAAGAAGGAAGGTAAGGAAAATACCCTGAAGTTCGGTATTGCCCTGACCCAGTTCCTGCTGAAGTTCGGCATCGATATCCGCCGCAAGGTATTCAAGTCCATTCTGGATCAGCTGGGCGGCAACCTGCGTTTCGTAATCAGCGGCGCCGCTGCCATTGACCCTGAAGCAGTAAAGGGCTTTGACAGCCTGGGCATCAAGGCAGTACAGGGTTACGGCATGACCGAAGCATCCCCTGTAATCACTGCCGAAAACCACTTCGAATATGAATACGGTTCCTGCGGCCGTGCAATGCCTGGCGTAGAAGTTGTCATCGACAATCCTGACGAAAACGGCGTGGGTGAAGTCATCTGCCGTGGTCCGAACGTAATGGCAGGCTATTACGAAAACGAAGAAGATACCGCTAAGACACTGATTGACGGCTGGCTGCACACCGGCGACCTGGGATACATCGGCGAAAAAGGCTTCCTGTTCCTCTGCGGTCGTAAGAAGAACGTTATCGTTCTGAAGAATGGTAAGAACGTTTTCCCTGAAGAAATCGAAGTTCTGATCAGCAACCTGCCTTATGTTACCGAAAACTTTGTCTTCGGTAAGCCTCGCCGTGAAGACGATGAAAAAGACCTGGCTCTGTGGGCAAAGATTGTTTACGATCCAGCATACATGAAGGAACACTATGGTGCTTCCACTCCGGAAGAAGCAGAAGCTGTCATCCGTAAGGACATTGATGCGATCAATGCAACCATGCCGGCTTACAAGCAGGTATACAAGCTGATAGTAACTGACCATGAAATGATTAAGACTACCACCGGTAAGGTTAAGAGATACGAAGAAACCAAGAACCTGTAATTTGCATTACAAAATCATACTTATAAACACCTATAACGAAAACCGGGACTGTGATAAAACACGGTCCCGGTTTTTATTTACGATATTACTGTCTTGCCATCTTAAACTCCAGTTTCCAGTCTTCCCCGCCGCAGCTTCTGATGACTGGTTCCAGCAGGTTTCTCAGCTGCACTTCCGCTTCCTCCTGTGCTTCTCTCAAAATCCCCTTCTCGCGCGCCTTCTCTTCCACTGCACTTTCCTGATCTGCGAAAAATCTCGTATAGTCTTCCAGTGTCAGTTTGTTAAATACACTGTGCTTCTCATCATAAATCTGCACGCTGTTCTCATCCATGTCATGGCTGATTATCTCCGCACATGGAACAGCTGCTGTAACGGTCTTCGTCACACCGTCCGCCTTCACCTCCACCTTTCCAAGGTCGATTCCAGCCTTCAGCACACCATCATAAGTCAGCATAAATTTGGATGTGGTCATCGGCAGTTTCGCTCCGTAGAACTCCTTACTGCTCTCATACTGTCCCATCTCCGTATATATGTAGCTGACTGTCACCAGTTCCCCTTCCTTCAAAACACAGCTTTCCAGGATTGCAGCCTCCATATCTTCTTCTGTGATTACAGCCCCCGGTGCGTGTTTTCCCATGAAATATCCGCCCGAAAGCAGCAGTGCTCCCAGCAAAATCCCTGCAATCAGCAGTTTCATTCCTCTGACCGGCTGAAACTTTATATTTTTCTCTTTCTGCCGCATTCTCACATCCCCTTTTCTCAGATATTACGCCACGGAGTCCTCTATCGTCTCCATCATCTCTTCCAGCAGCTTTTTTTCTACCTCATCCCGGCGGAATCCATCCACCAGATTTATGTCCACTTCCCGTGTCACGCCATCCACATGGTGCAGCACACAGCCCATACGGTAATAATGGTTGATTTCTTCGTATGTCGGCATCAGCTCCACTTCGGTCAGCATCTGCAGGTAGGCGATCAGGCCGAAAGCACCCCAGTTGGAAACTGCTGCAATCACCAGAAAGTCTGTCTTCACGCGGCATGGTACGAGTTCCAGTTTTTCCGAAATAACATCAGCCACATTCCCCATGCCAATCTCATTCCCACCGTCGCCGATGCCAATGGTCGGGATTTTGCCGTATGCCATCTCAAAGAGTCGGTCTGCAGGAGCCACGTGGGACGTAATGCTGCAGTTCCGCATGTTGGCGTAATATCCCTCGATGTTCTTTCCGCAGCGTTCGACGGAAATCATGCCCACCGGATGATAGGTTTCAAGAATCCCGCGGCATTCCAGGTCGCTGTCGCCTGTATGGAGGTACACGGTTTTCAGTCCTTTCAGCTCAAAATATCCCTCACAGGTTTCATCAGTAACAATGATACTTCGGAACCCCAGCTTTTCCAGAGCCAGTGCCAGACACAGAGTTCCGCACGGCCCGTCGCTCTCACCATGTCCTGCTACATAGAACCCGGTAGTCAGAATCACTGTTCCACGCTTCCATCTTAAAATTTCTTCAGCTGCCTCACAGCAGAAATCTTCTGGTATATAACTGCGGAGTACATCCATTCCCCGCCCGGAATTTTTCAGTATAAGTTCTTCAATTCTCTTCATTCTTTCCTTCTGCACAACCTTTCCCACTTTCTTTTATTCTACATGAAAGTGCCTCATCAGGCAAGAAAAAACAGCCCGCAGAAACTTTTCTGCGGGCTGTTTGGGTTGAATTGCAAATATTCTGCGAAACGTGTTTTACTTTTCTTCTTCAGCCTTGTGAGCGTCGATAATCTTCTGAGCCAGGTGAGCAGGAACTTCTTCGTATCTTTCGAACTTCAGAGTGAATACACCTCTGCCCTGAGTCATAGCTCTCAGGTCGATTGCATACTTGAACAGTTCAGCCTGCGGAGCTTCAGCCAGCAGCTTCTGACCGCCGTCATTGGTAGGTTCCATACCCAGGATCTTACCTCTTCTCTTGTTCATGTCGCCCATTACGTCGCCCATGTAGTCATCTGGAATTACAATTTCCATTCTCATGATTGGTTCCAGCAGACAAGGCTTCGCTTCTACGATACCCTTCTTGAATGCCAGGGATGCAGCAATCTTGAAGGAAACTTCGTTGGAGTCTACATCATGGTAAGAACCATCGTACAGAACTGCCTTAACGCCTGTAACCTTACATCCGGTCAGAGGACCCTTAGCCATACATTCCAGCAGACCCTTTTCTACTGCAGGAACGTAGTTCTTAGGAACGGAACCACCGAACAGTTCTTCGGAGAATTCAAATTCCTGAGCGGATGGGGAGAATCTGATATGTACGTCACCGTACTGACCAGCACCACCGGACTGCTTCTTGTGCTTACCCTGTACATCGGAGTTACCCTTGATAGTTTCTCTGTAAGCGATCTTCTGAGGAACAGTCTTTACGGAAACGCCGAATCTGTCTTTCAGCTTAGCCAGGATGATGGACAGCTGCATGTCGCCCTGTCCGCCTAACAGAGTCTGATGAGTTTCTACGTTTCTTTCCACTACGAAGGATGGGTCTTCTTCTCTCAGCTTAGCCAGACCGGAGCCCATCTTTTCGTCGTCGCCCTTATCTACAGGTTCGATTGCAATGTAGTAGGATGGGGATGGATAGTCCAGAGGCAGGAAACGAATGATATCGTTCTTGTCACACAGAGTATCACCGGACAGAGTGTACTGTAACTTAGCAACAGCTACGATATCGCCAGCTTCTGCATAGTTCAGTTCCTGCTGCTGCTTACCTCTCAGGAAGAACAGCTTACCCAGCTTTTCTACCTTGCCGGCTCTTTCATTGTAAACTTCGTCACCGGAGTTCAGCTTACCGGTTACAACCTTCAGAACGGAAATCTTACCTACGAATGGGTCAACGATAGTCTTGAATACGAATGCAGATACAGGAGCATCTACAACAGAGATTCTTTCAACCGGTTCGTTGTTATCGTTGAAGCCCTTATATGGACCGTGCTGCAGTGGAGTAGGAACATAGGTTACCAGCAGGTCTAACAGACCTTCCAGACCGTGTCCCAGTTCGAATGCAGAGGAACATACAGGAACGATACCGCCGTCAGCGATACCCTTCTTCAGGCCCTTCAGAATTTCTTCTTCAGTGAATTCTTCACCTTCGAAGTACTTTTCCATCAGTTCGTCATCAGCAGATGCGATGGCTTCCTTTAATTCTTCGTCGATTTCTACGGACAGAGGCCAGCTGAATGGAACCAGCTTCTCACCGAACTTTTCCTTCAGTTCGCCGAATGTCTTATAGAAGTCGAATTCGTCCTTATCTCTCTTATTGATAACGATGAATCTTGGTCTGTTGTATCTTTCGCAGGCCTTCCATGCAGCTTCAGTACCAACCTGGATACCAGCACCTGCATCTACCATGATTACTGCAGCTTCTGCAGCTCTCATAGCAGCATTTACTTCGCCGATAAAGTCGAAGTAACCTGGAGTGTCGATAAAGTTAATCTTGTTTTCTTTCCACAGAATTGGAACTACGGAAGTATTGATGGAGAAACCTTTTTCGATTTCCATCTTGTCGTAGTCAGATACGGTGTTACCGTCTTCAACCTTACCCATTCTATTGGTAACGCCGGTAGCGTGCAGAGCAGCTTCCAGGAATGTGGTCTTACCGCATCCTCCATGACCAAGTAAAGCAACGTTTCTAATAGTTTCGCTAGTATAGCCTTTCATAGAATTAGGACCTCCTAAATATATTTACAATTAAAGTTATTGTACCAAAAAAACATTGGAAATGCAACGATTATTCTTCCATACGGGCAGTAATTACAACGGAAGACAGAATCAGCACACATCCGGCAATCCCCGCCAGGGTAAAGGCCTCATGATATACCAGAATTCCTACAATCAGGCTGGTAATCGGCTCAAAGGTGCTGAGAATGGCCGCATTCTGCGGACCGATATACCGAACGCCAATCTGGAAGGAACGCACCGCAAGGAAGGAAATTACGATGGCCAGGAACAGAGCCAGCACCCATCCCTTCAGGGAAATATCCAGAGTGAAGCTTCCGGTAGCTGCTGCAAGAGCACCCACCATGATGGCAGAGAACAGATTCATGTAGAAGATCATCTTGGTCGGTTCCATCTTTGCCAGGCCGCTGGCGTCCAGGAACACGATATAGAAGGCATAGGTGATGCCTGACGCAAATGCCAGGAACAGCCCCAGAGGCTGCACACCGCCATCTCCCCCGCCGCCGTAGAACAGCAGAATACCGCCGAAGCACAGCACTACGCAGACCAGCTTCATAGGACTGATTTTCTGCCGCAGGAACAGGACGCTGCCCAGTATTACGAAGACCGGATACACAAAGTGGATGGTTGTGGCCATACCGGACGGGATGTAATTATAGGACAGGAACAGAAGTACCGACGTTCCGCCCAGACCACAGACTGCAATGAGCAAAATCTTCAGCGCCTCGGTTTTCGTAATGCGAAGGCCGGCTTTGCTCCCACGTACCGCCAGGTAGAGCGGGATCAGGGACAGCAGGAACCGCAGAAATGATGTCATAACAGAATTGCTGCCGCAGGCATTGATGCTGCGGACGATGAACGGAAGCACCCCGAAGACTGCCGCCGATAAAATTACGAGGAGAAACCCTTTTGTTCTCTCATTCATGAAACACACCTCCATAAACTTTCAGCTCTAATCAGCATACTACAATTCCGGGGAAAAGTCCAGCTTGACGGACCACTAAAAAAGATGGTACCCTGTCTGTATGGATACACGAAAGATGCTGCCGGCGACAGACATTCCGGCCGAAAAGAACAACTACACATATATCCTGCAGTGCTGTGACGGCAGTTTTTACTGCGGCTGGACCAACGACCTGGTGAAGCGTCTGTCTGCTCATAACGCCGGAACCGGCGGCAAGTACACCAGAAGCCGTCTTCCCGTCTGCCTGGTCTGGTATCATGTGTCCGAAACGAAGGAAGAAGCCATGAGCCTCGAAGCGCGGATCAAGCAGCTTTCCAGGCAGAAAAAAGAAAAGCTGGTCAGCGGACTGACCAGCCTTGATGAGCTTCTGAAATAAAATTTATCTTTCGTATACCTTTTCCCCGCCGATCCAGGTTTCGTCTACACGAACCTGGTCGATTTCTTCTGCAGGTACTTCCAGAATATCTCGGTCCAGAACGATAAAGTCTGCCATGTATCCTTCCTTCAGCATTCCCACATCGGTAAATCCTGCCACAGGACCTGCTTCTGCGGTATACAGCTTAATGGCGGTTTCAATGTCCACCTTATGGCGCTGACCTGTATCTTCCCCGTTCCAGGCTTTTCTGGTCACTGCACCTTTCATGTTTGCGAAAGGCTCTGACGGAGTGGCCCAGCTTGTGGCTGGTGCGTCTGTGCTGAAGGCAAAGCGTACGCCTGCATCTTTCCAGTCTGCAATGTTATAGTTTTCTCCCACCCTTTCCGGAGGCATGTTCTTCTGGTAGCTTTCAATTTCTGAATAAAGGAAAATCGGCTGGGTTGCCCAGGCGATACCTGCTTCTGCAGAACGCTCCACCGCCTGCGGCGTCGGCATAGCCACATGTTCCAGACGGACAGACGGAATCTGCGCCTCTTCCATCCACGGCTTCTCCTGCCATGTCAGATCCACCGCACGATCGATAGCCTTCGCACCCATGCAGTGAATGGAAAGCTGGCATTTATTTTTTCTGCAGAAATCCAACGCTTCTTTAATGTCTTCTTCCGTACAGACCGGCATGCCGTACTCCGCTTCCCCGGAAGCATTGTCCACAGGCAGATACGGCACATCACACCAGGCGGTTCTGCCGGATACACTGCCGTCTCCAATCAGCTTTACGCCTGCCAGTCGGAAGCGTGCGTCTCCCATGAAATCCGGATCGTATGTCACCACACCCCCGCCCTGCTGCTGCACAAAACGCCAGGAGCAGTAGGCCGCCGCACGGTTCTTAAATCCTTTCTTCATGGCACTTCTGAAAATATCTCCATACTTATCGGACACATCTTCCCCCATGTCGGTGACCGTGGTCACTCCCTGCTGACAAAGGATATTCCCCAGATTTACCAGGTCATCTGCCATATCTTCCACGGTCTTAAGCGGCAGCAGGTTCATCACCAGATAGGTTGCCGTTTCGTAAAGGATGCCGTCAGGTTCACCATTTTCATCGCGGCCGATTCTTCCGCCTTCCGGATCC
>JAFYNS010000151.1 GCA_017556505.1 Bacillota bacterium
AGAAAACCAAAACTCATCACGATGAAACTCAAGGTCCTAAGGAAACATACTTTTTAGGAATGCTTGGTGATGATTCTCTTTTCTACTACGGAATCCACGTAGATTTCTGTGTAGATTTCGCTGTCCCAGCCCTCTGCCGGTATGTAGGCAAAACCGGATACTGTGCCGCTTCCCAGGGAGGTGGTTCCGCGTTCATGGTTCAGGTATTCCGGTGAATCTACGATTCCTACCAGCTCATAGGTTTCATGAGCGAACAGATCCAGGGTATCTTCGTCATTGGTGGAAGTCAGTGTAATCTTCCGGCCCAGGTCTGCTTCCGTGAAATAGCGGCGGTCGCCGGCAAACTGGTTGCTTTCGGAAGGCAGCTGTCCGGCTTTCAGCTCCAGATAGTTCATATCATCCAGAAGTGTGTGGAATTTGAAAACCAGTTCAGCACCATCACTGCTGCCGTCAGAAACCAGCACATCGGAGGACCAGGAGCCTTCCGCTGCTTTTACACCTTCTGCCGCTTCGATGATTTTCACATCCTCTTCTTCCAGCCCCAGCGTGGTAAGCAGTTTGTAATTGTAGAAGTTATGTGAAAGAACGTATTCGTCACCGGTTTTCATGAAGTCGTTCTTGCACATTTTGAGCCCGCAGAAAAATCCGACGCCCAGTGCCACGATGGCCAGAATTGCCATCCACCGGCCCAGGCTGCCGCGGATTTCCCGCAGGGTGGTTTTATGCATGATATTTTTCATGGGAGGACACCTACCATTCAATCTGTTCAATCGGAACCGGATTTTCGTTCCGTTCCACAGAGGTGACTGTACCGTTCTTTACGTGTACAATACGGTCTGCCATCGGTGTGATGGCCTGATTGTGGGTAATGATGACTACAGTCATGCCGGTCTCTCTGGCGGTATCCTGCAGCAGCTGAAGAATGGCCTTTCCGGTGTTGTAGTCCAGAGCTCCGGTCGGTTCGTCGCAAAGCAGAAGCTTCGGATTCTTTGCCAGAGCACGGGCGATGGCAACTCTCTGCTGTTCGCCGCCGGACAGCTGTGCCGGGAAGTTATAGAGACGGTGGCCCAGCCCCACTTTATTCAGTGCTTCTTCGGAATCCATCGGATCTTTGCAGATCTGAGTGGCAAGGGAAACGTTTTCTACGGCGGTCAGGTTCTGAACCAGATTGTAGAACTGGAACACGAACCCAATTTCATGACGGCGGTATGTGGTCAGCTGTTTCTGACTGTAAGATGAAATATCAGTGCCGTCCAGCCACACATGACCGCAGGTCAGTGTATCCATGCCTCCCAGGATATTTAAAAGGGTAGTTTTACCTGCGCCGGATGCACCGACGATAACGCATATTTCTCCCTTTTCGATTTCAAAGGTTGCATCGCGCAGAGCCTCGATGGAGACTTCACCCATCTGATAAACTTTTTTTACATTGTCAAATTTTACAAAAGCACTCATGCTTTTCCTCCTGCGTGTGTAATATGACTGGTATTATATCATATTCTTTTGTTTTTTAGAATGATGAAACGGTGTTTCCAGGCAAAAAAGATGCATAAAAAGCCGGTAATCAGAAGGAAAAACAAAAATGCAGCAGCATCCTGCTGAACCAGTTCTCCATGGCTGGCCATAATCCGGAATGGCCAGGAAAAAAGAAGGGAAACCGGGATGCAGAGAAGGAGAGGGAAAAGTCCCCGGATGTACCCGGTTCTGCCGCAGAGATAAAAGGTCAGCATGGGAAGAATTACCGCAGTGCTGCCTGCCGCAAGCGCAAGGACTGCCCCGCCGGCAGATGTGAAAATACGGTTTTCGGAAAAACCTGTCAGAAGCAGTGCTGTTTCTGTAAGGAAAATGGTCAGGATACAGCTGCTGTAGATTCCTTTTTTTTCTGTGAACCAGCTGCTGAGAAGAGGCCCGCATACCAGGAAGAAGCTGAAAAGGAGAACGGATTCTGATGATACGGGAGATTTTGCTGGACTGATAACGGATCCTATACCGATGGAAGTCAGAAGGCAGAGGAAAAACACCACAGCTTTCACCATGGAAGGACTGAAAAAATCGTGAGGCGGAGCTTCGAGAAGGCGGACGTGGGGAATTCGGCCGCGGATGCAGAATAATCCGACGGAAGTCAGTATGACGGCAAGTGCCAGGGCGGATACCAGTGTAAACTCTGTCAAAATCTGAAGCAGCATGGAGCACAGAAGACTGCAGGACCAGGCAAGTCCCAGAAATGGTGCAGCAGAAACATACCGGCCTACCGCAATCCAGGGAGGCAGAATCAGAAGCAGGCCGGAAGCACTGCATCCCAGAAGAATGGGAGCGGGAAGCGCGGAGCTGCCGGGATTTTGCAGATCAGCAAAATATATACCGATGATGCTGAGGAAACAGCAGCACATCAGCCAGAAACGGAATGACATCCGGTTCATAACAGCCCGGAGCGGAAGCAGTGCAAAAAGCATGCTGCAGAAAAAAGGGGGCCAGAAAGACAGGGGAAGGTCTGCAGAAAGAACGGAAAGCAGGGGAGAGAGAATCAATATCAGGCCGGTTAAAGTGCGTGTTTTCGAAAAAATTTGCATCATTTTCACATTCCTCCAGGATTTTATGGTATAATTAATTTTAGTGTTAAACAGAAGAAATGAATTATTCGTTACAATTTTTTGAAACAGAACAGAGGTGTGCTATGATCGGTTTTGCGGAAAAATATCTGGGGTTTCAGGCTGACGGAACTTTGACAGGGAAAGAAGGTATGATTGCGGCTGTACTGGCTTTGGCGGTGCTTCTGGTTGTATTTTTTGCTGTGGCGAAAATTCTGGAGCGGATTCATATCCGTAAGACCTCCATATTTCGTGTGAAGAAAAATAAATATAAAAGCAGACTTGGAAAAAAGAATATCAAGTTCTGATGACGGTATATGTATCCCCGCTTTATGCGGGGTTTTTTTTATGCTTTCAGCGGATTGTATATTTTAAAAACTGTAACCGTTGGTGTCACAGCACTGGCATGCTGAAGTGCGGCTGCGGACTGGTTCTGTTCCTGCGGTTCTGCGGTCGGTCCGGGATGTGTTCTGGCAGCAGCAGGCCTCGTCGGGGCTGCATTCATCACACTGCCCTACGTTATCACAGGCCTGACTGATTTCAGTGGCATTCAGATTGAAGAGGGCCGGCTTGGTAACTTTCAGGTTGATTTCCGGAGTGACAGCCAGGGTTGCGGCAAGAGCAACCGTACAGCCATCTTCGGTGCAGACTGTGGTAAGAACCGGGTTCAGCAGGGCAGCACAGGCATCAAAATCGAATACCAGATTTGGGGAGATGCCGGCAGTCTGACATGGGATTTCCACGCAGTATACGGCAAAATTATCACTTCCGGGTATTACGATACCTTCGTCTTCGCCTGGAATGGTTTGCAGGCATAAGTGGAAACTACAGGTTCTGCTTCCGTTGCTGGCAGTACCGTCCAGAATAATTGACAGTCCGGCAGCCCATGGTCCCGGTACCTGAGCCAGGAAGAAGTGACCGCCGTTATCACAGTCCATACTGCAGCGGCTGTCGGAAGAACAGCTGCATCGGGAGGATTCCGGTGCACATGGACAGTCAGTGATTGCACTCATGATACCGGAAAGGTCTGCTGCATATTGACCGTTTACCAGTGCAAGTTCTGTGACAGGGAAGCCGTCTATGGTAACATCCTCGCTGGTGAATACAGCATCCGCACTCAGATTGAATCTGGTGACAATGACACGGGCATCTGTAATGCGGAATGTGGTACCGGGAGTTACTGTGAAATCACAGCCGCCGCCGCCGCAGCAGCCGCATCCGCAGCAGCCGCCGTTGCTGCAGCCGCATCGGCATCCACTGCCGGCAGTACGCATCTGACCGAAGGAGAGCTGCTGGGTGAAGGTTTCTGCAGTTGTTGCAAGGCTGTAAAGAATCGGGCAGGATTCCTGTGTCTGGTCGAAATAGACCTTGTTCAGGTATACCAGATTACCGGTATTCCGACCCGGAGAATTACATTGACAATTCATAATTGTTGACCTCATTTCATTAAAATATACAACTGATTCTGTTTTCAGAGGGTGCATTCCACAGAAGTGGGGCACCCTGCTTTCATTATATGGGAAATGCCTGAAAAACGTGTTTCGGTGGTGGAAAAACACGGAAAATACACTAAAAAACCTTGATTTATGGGCGGTTGTGGTGTATAGTGGTGGTATAACTATTTAGCTTGGGGGATTGTCTCTATGTTCATGGGAACGACGCACAATTCAATAGACGAGAAGAACCGCGTTATCGTTCCCGCCAGACTGCGTGCGGAGCTTGGAAACCGCTGCGTTCTGACAAAAGGACTGGATGCATGCCTGAATATTTACACCATGGCAGACTGGGACCGTCAGATGGAAAAGATTACCCGGCTGCCGGAATCTGATCCGAAAGTCCGGGCTTTCATCCGCCACTTCTGCGGAAATGCTGCAGAATGTGAACTGGATAAGCAGGGCAGAATCGTCATCCCACAGGAACTGAAAGAGTATGCGGGAATCGACAGGGAACTGGTTACCATCGGTGCCATGACGAAAATTGAACTCTGGGCACGTGATACCTGGAGTGCACCGGACAACGACGGAAGAATGGATACGAAGGAATTCTCCGCAGCACTGAAAGAATATAATTTCTAAAGGAGGAGATAACTGTGGAATTTAAACATATATCAGTCCTCTTTGACGAGTGCATGGAGGGGCTGAACATAAAACCGGACGGAATCTATGTGGACGGCACCATGGGAGGCGGCGGCCACAGCAGCGGAATCTGCAGCAGACTCAGCGAAGAAGGTACATTTATCGGAATAGACCGTGATGAGGATGCACACCGGGCTGCTCAGGCACGGCTGGCAGAATACCCATGCCGCAAGATTTTCGTACAGAGCAATTATTCTGATATTAAAGAAGTTCTGGATGAGATTGGTATTGATAAAATCGATGGCGCATTGCTGGACCTGGGGGTTTCTTCCTTCCAGCTTGATAATCCTGAAAGGGGATTTTCCTACATGCAGGACGCTCCGCTGGACATGAGAATGAACCAGCAGGATGATCTGACTGCCTACGATGTAGTCAATAACATGGATGCCAGGGAACTGAAAGAAATTATTTCAAAATACGGGGAAGAACGGTGGGCGGCACGTATCGCCGAGTTTATCGTGAAGAAGCGGAATGAAAAACCGCTGGAATCCACTGCAGAACTGGTGGATGTGATTAAGGCAGCGATTCCTGCAGCAGCACGCCGCGACGGCCCTCATCCTGCAAAGCGAACCTTCCAGGCTCTGCGCATTCACGTAAATGATGAACTGGGACAGCTGGAACGGGCAATCGAAGCCTTCTGTGATGTACTGGCACCGAAAGGCCGGCTGTGTGTAATTACCTTCCATTCTCTGGAAGACCGTATTGTGAAAGACATTATTGCGAAACGTGTAAATCCGTGCACATGCCCAAAGGAATTCCCGGTATGTATCTGCGGAAAGAAACCTGACATTAAAAAAATTTCCGGAAAGCCGATTGTGCCTTCTCCGGAGGAACTTGAAGTAAATCCGAGATCCCGAAGTGCAAAGCTTCGTATCGCGGAGAAAAAATAAACGGAAGAAACAGTAAGGAGTATTTATGGCTGTAAACGAAAGAACCTATACACGTTCTTATGAATACCAGCCCCTTTATACAGGAGCAGCAGCTTTCCAGCCGGCGTATCCGGAAAGAGAAAGTGAAGAAAGCAGAAAAGTAAAGAGAACCAGAGAACGTCCCAAGTCTGCGGCAGAAGCAGAAGTGCAGCCGGCGGGACAGAGTCTGACCATTCAGGAACTGCGTCAGCTGATTGTAATGGCAGTTGTGGTGGGAATACTGCTGATTGGAATGCTGGTGGTAAATGCCTATGCGGTAAGTATCCAGTGCAGCATCAATGAACTGACCAAGGCTAATATGGCACTGGAAGATGAAATCGATACACTGCATATGAAGATTGACAGCAGTACCAGTATTGAACAGATTGAAACCCATGCCATGAAGGAACTGAAGATGGTTTATCCAAAGAGCAGCCAGTGTATCTATATTTCAGAAGACACTGTTCTGATGGATGATTTTGCTTCGGTTATCCGGCAGAAAGCTTACCAGTAAGTGTGGGAATAGTACAAGATATTCGGATATATACATAATACAAATCATCAGAATAACTTCATAAAAAACGAGCCAGACAATTCCATAGCATAAAAGCAGTCTGGCTCTTTATCATTAAGGGGAAATATGAAAAAAACAGTTACCGTAAAGCAGAAAAAAAGAATTGTACTGGGCTTCTTTCTGCTCTCTCTGATTCTGGTTGCACTTACCTTCCGGGTGGGCTGGCACCAGATCGTGCGTGCAGATGAACTGACAGCCAAGGCCAGGGATCAGCAGACACAGGACGTGCCGATTGCGGCTAAGAGAGGAACCATCTATGACAGAAACGGCCGTGAACTGGCCAGCAGCATTACCTGCTATTCTGTATGGGTCCGTCCGGCTCAGCTGAAGGAAGGTAAATCAGAAAAGGAAATTGAGGAACTGTCCGTTTCTCTTGCAGACATTACAGGCGAAAAACAGTCCACCGTTCTGACCAGACTGACCAGAGAAGACTCTCTGGTAAAAGTGGCGAAATATCTTGACAAGGATCAGGCAGATGCGGTAAGAGATCTGAAAATTTCTGCACTGCAGCTTTCCGAAGATACCCGCCGCTATTATTCTCTTGGCAACTTCGCATCGCAGGTTCTGGGCAGCGTAAATGATGACAATGCCGGAAGAACCGGGATTGAGCTGGAATATGACCAGTATCTAAGCGGTGTAGCAGGCCGCTGGGTGCGCAATATTGACGTAGCCGGAAATGAGCTTCTGGACGGCATGGAACAGTATTATGAGGCACAGGACGGCCTCAACGTGGTTCTGACCCTGGATGAAGCCATTCAGTACTATGCAGAGAAGGCTGTAGCGGAAGGTATGGAAGCTACCGAGGCGGACCGTATCATGTGTCTGATTATGAACCCGAAAACGGGAGAAATTCTCGCGAATGTGGTATCACCGGGCTTCAATCCGAATAACGCTGTTGTTCCGGATAACGAAAAGGAACTGGAAAAATTCGAGAAGATGACTGCGGCAGAACAGAACCAGTATCTGTTCGCACTGTGGAGAAATCCGATTGTCAGCGATACCTACGAACCGGGATCTACGTTCAAACTGATTACAACATCCTCCGCTCTGGAGGAAAAAGCCATCAGCCTGAACGACACATTCACCTGCAATACATACGTAAATGTAGCAGGAATCAACCTGCACTGCTGGAGTGCCCGTGACCACGGCAATCAGACCGTAAAACAGGCAGTCGGCAATTCCTGCAACCCGGCCCACGCAAAGATTGCAGCCAAGATGGGAAAGCAGGCCTTTTACAAGTATATTAACTTATATGGTTTTATGGATCTGACCGGTGTTGACTATCCTGGTGAAACAGGTGCCATCATGTATAATATAGACGCTGTAGGTCCGGTAGAACTTGCTACAATGGGTTATGGACAGAGTATTTCCATTACGCCGA
Source organism: Bacillota bacterium (assembly GCA_017556505.1). Lineage (GTDB taxonomy): Bacteria > Bacillota > Clostridia > Peptostreptococcales > Anaerovoracaceae > RGIG7179. Next base: position 7,587 of record JAFYNS010000151.1, read on the forward strand.
TTCAGCTGCTGTCAGCAGTCAATGCCATCGGAAATGGCGGAGATCTGCTTCAGCCTCACTATGTAAAGGCTCTGACTGACTCAGAAGGCAATGTGGTGGAGGAATATGGAACTACAGTTGTACGTAAGGTTCTGTCTTCCAAGACTGCACGTGAAATGCGGGAAATCATGGAATATGTTGTAGCAGAAGGCGGCGGCGGTACGGCCAAAGTTACCGGCTACCGTGTAGGCGGCAAAACCGGTACTGCAAACAAAATCGATGCTGGAACCGGCGCCTACGGTAAGTATTACTATTCCTCCTTCCTGGGAATGGCTCCGATGGATGACCCGCAGGTTTCTATTCTGGTTGTAGTAGACAGCCCGAAAGGTGCATTCTATGGATCACAGGTTGCCGCACCGATTGCAAAGTCCGTTCTTACTGATACACTGCGCTATCTCAATGTAGAGCCGCAGTATACGGATGAGGAACTGAAAGCCATCGAAGGGGATTATACCGTTGTTCCGGATGTAACCGGATATGAATTCAGCGAGGCAGTCGGAAGAATCGGCGGCCGCGATCTGCGGTACAGCAGACCTGAAAACGCCCGAGGCGATGATGATTTCATCGTTGTGGATCAGTATCCGAAGGCAGGAACCAAGGTAAAACGCAATTCCGTGGTTTATGTTTATAAAGAATAAAATATAGAGCCCGAAAAGGAGTCAATATGAAACTTGCCGCTCTGACTGAAGGCCTGGAATACAGGCTGCTGCAGGGTACAGAGGACGAGGATGTGAAAGCATTGATATACTTTTCAGATAAAGCGGTGCCGGGAAGTGCTTTTTTTGCAATCACCGGTACAGAAGATGACGGATGCAGATATATCCGTGATGCAGCTGACAGAGGTGCGTCTGTAATTGTGACCAGTCTGGCGGATGGGCTGCAAAATATGCTCATTCCGGACGTGACAGTTATTTGGACGCCGGATGTCAGAAAAGCACTGGCTCATATGAGCTGCATCTTTTACCGCCACCCCTGCAGAAATCTTCTGACGGTTGGGGTGACGGGAACAAAAGGAAAGACCAGCACCACCTTTATGCTCCGCGCAATTCTGGAGGAAGCCGGAATACGAACCGGCCTTCTGGGGACGGTGCAGAACGGATGGGATGAACATTTTGAAGAAGCAGACCGAACCACTCCGCAGTCCTGTGATATACAGCAGTGGTGCCGGAAGATGGCCGATGCAGGCTGCCGTGTGCTGGTGATGGAAGTGTCCAGCCAGGGTCTGATGCAAAGCAGAGTGGACGGCATTCTGTTTGATATTGCCGTATTTACCAATCTGTCACCGGATCATATCGGACCCGGCGAACATGAAGATTTCGATGAATATGTCTTCTGGAAAAGCAGACTGTTTACCCGGTGCAGAAAGGCCATCATGAATATGGATGACCCGCATTGGGCCCAGCTTTTGCCGGAAGAGGGTGTGAAAGTAAAAACCTTTGGTCAGCGTGCGGAGGCAGATTACATGTGCGAGGATCTGACTCTTGTAAAGTCGGATCATGGACCTGGAGTGAAATTCAGAATGGATGGATATCCGGTTGTACTGAACCTTCCGGGTACTTTCAACGGTATGAATGCAGCCGCTGCCATTGCTGCGGCGAGAGAACTGGGAATTCCCTGGAAAGATATACAGACTGCTTTAAGCGGGCTTAGGATTCCGGGACGTGTGGAGCCTGTTGATACGGGAGGACGCACCAGTGTGCTGGTGGATTATGCCCACAATGGTATTTCTCTGCGGCAGCTTCTTACAGACCTGCGGAAGTATGAACCACGCAGGCTGATTCTGGTTTTTGGCTGCGGCGGAAACCGGGACCGGAACCGGCGCTTTGAAATGGGCCGTGCAGCGGCCGAACTGGCCGATTTTACGGTGGTAACTTCCGATAATCCCAGAAAGGAGAAGCCGGAAGAAATCATAAAGGACATCACCAATGCCATGGATGCATGGGGAGCTGAAAAAGAAAGTTATACTGTAATCAGCGACCGGGCTCAGGCAATCCGCACAGCGGTGCGCATGGGAACTCCGGACGATATTGTACTGATTGCCGGCAAGGGTCATGAAACCTATCAGCTGGCAGGAGATACGAAAATACATTTTGACGACCGGCAGATCGTTACGAATATGGGGGATTGAATCTATGAGAAGCATCACAGTAAAAGAAATTCTGGATACAACCGGAGGAAGACTGCTCCAGGGCAGTACAGAGGCTGCCGTACATGGTGCAGCAATTGACTCAAGGGAAGTGACCGCAGAAAATGTATTCTTCCCGATGAAGGGAATGCGTGCAGACGGCCATGACTTTTTGGGCGGTGTGCTGCAGAGGGGATGCCGTACCATGGTAATCTCCGATGCTGCGAAAGTGCCGGGTGAGGAAGTTTTGCAGGGACTGGATCTTAAGAAAGATGACATTAATGTAATTCTGGTGGATGACACACTGAAAGCTCTGCAGCAGCTGGCGAAATATTATATCGCACAGCTTCCGCTGAAAAAGAAAATTGCTGTAACCGGCAGCGTGGGAAAGACCAGTACCCGCGACATGCTGTATTATGTGGCATCCGTAAAATATAAAACGGGACGCAATAAAAAGAATTATAACAACGAGTTCGGTCTGCCTCTGACGATTCTGGATTTCGATGAGGATCTGGAAGTGGCAGTTCTGGAAATGGGTATGGACAGCTTTGGTGAAATCGACCTGCTGGCGGATATGGTGCGTCCAGATATGGCAGTCATCACAAATGTAGGTATTTCCCATATCGAAAACCTGGGAAGCCGGGAAGGCATCCGCAAGGCCAAGATGGAAGTGACCAACTATTTCTCCGAGGATGCGGTGTTGATTGTAAATCAGGCCTGTGATCTGCTGCAGAAAAACATGGTCAGCGGCGATTATCAGGTCGTTACCGTGGGAAATGATGGAAAAAGTGATTTTATTGTATCTAATGTTTGCGATTTCGGCGATAAAGGTATAAAATATACTTTGGACCGTAATCATAAGCAGTATGAAGTGAACTTGAACGTACCGGGCGGACATAATGCCCTCAATGCAACTCTGGCAGTGGCGGCCGGCGAAATTCTGGGTATCAGTGCGGAAGATGCCATCCGTGGTCTGGAAAATGCGGAACTGACAGCGAAGCGTCTGAATGTCCGCGGCAAGAACGGAATTAAGGTTATCGACGATACTTATAATGCGGCACCGGAATCCATGCGTTCTGCCATTAATACGCTGAAGGCAACCAAAGGGCTCCGGCGTGTTGCAATTCTCAGTGACATGAAGGAACTGGGACCGGAAAGCCGGAATTTCCACAGAGAAATCGGCGCTTATGTGGCGGAACAGAAAATTGATTTTCTTATTACTGTGGGCGATGATGCCAGATATATCGGAGAAGGTGCAGCAGAAGGCCTTGGGGCTGATTCTGTGCACCATTATGAAACCAAGGCGGAATTTCTGAAAGACATGGACCGGTATATTCAGCCGGGAGATGTGGTTCTGGTGAAGGGCTCCCGCAGCATGGAAATGGAAGAAATCGTAAAGAAAATATTTGAGGATAAAGAATAGGAGCTGACAAAACATGTTTACACCCCTTATTGACGCAGTAATTACTTTAGTAATCGCATTTGCAGTCAGCGCTCTGGTTGTAGGGCGTCTGATTCCATTCCTGAAAAAGAAACAGTTTAAGCAGTATGTCCGTGAAGAGGGGCCGCAGTCACATCTGAAAAAGACAGGAACTCCAAGCATGGGCGGTATCGGAATTATCAGCGGTGCTGTCATCGCAGCACTGATTATGGGTCTGGTAACCGGCACTCTGTCTCTGAACACTCTGATGCCTATGGCAGCCATGCTGCTGTATGCACTGATCGGCTTTATCGATGACTACGAAAAAGCAATCAAAAAGAATAATCTGGGTCTGAATGCCAAGCAGAAACTGGTTATGCAGTTCGGTTTCTCCCTGGCAGTGGCCTTATATGCATACTTCTTCTCCGGCGGAGCAGGCGTAAGCAGCAGTTCAATCTGGATTCCTCTGTTCAATGTGTATCTGGAACTGGGAATTCTGTATATTCCGTTCGTTGTTTTTGTTATGATTGCCTTCAGCAATGCGGTAAACCTGACCGACGGTCTGGATGGCCTGGCATCCGGTATCACTGCCCTGGTTGCCTTCTTCATGGTAACGGCAGGTCTGGCATTCGGCTTTACCGGCGAAGTACTCTTCTTCGGCGGCATTGCAGGCGGATGTCTGGGCTTCCTGCTGTATAACCGCAACCCGGCCAAAATCTTCATGGGCGATACCGGTTCCATGGCACTGGGCGGTGCACTGGCTGCGGGCGGCATCATGATGAAGCTGGAATTTATTCTGGCAGTTGCAGGCCTGATTTATGTAATGGAAGCTCTGTCTGTAATTATTCAGGTAGGCGTATTTAAGAAAACCGGCAAGCGTGTCTTCAAGATGGCACCGCTGCATCATCATTTCGAACTGTGCGGCATGACTGAACAGAAGGTTGTCTTCATGTTCTGGGGCATCACCCTGGGATTCTGTCTGCTGGCAACTCTGATTATGAATATTTAGGAGGTGTTCCTGTGGATAACATGAATGCAAATAACCTGAAAGATAAAAAGGTACTGGTTGTAGGTCTGGGCAAGTCCGGCATTGCAGCCATTCAGGCCATGCTGAAACTGGGTGCGGAGGTGTCCGTGCAGGATTCCAAGTCTCTGAATCAGGTGGATCCTCAGTTAATCAGCTTCCTGACCGGTCTTCCGGGCGGAGACAACCTGGGTCTTTACCTGGGAACCATGCCGGCGGACATGAGTGAATTTGACATGATGATTCTCAGCCCCGGCGTGGATCCGGAGCTGCCTTTCGTTCGTGAAGCGGAAGAGGAAGGCGTGGAAATCATCGGAGAACTGGAAATTGCATACCGCATCGGCCGCGGACATTTTGTGGGAATCACCGGAACCAACGGTAAGACCACTACTACCACTCTGACTGGCGAAATATTCAAAAAGTCCGGACGCTCCACCCATGTGGTTGGAAATATCGGTGTCGCTGTTATCTCCAAATCACTGGATGCAGATGAAGATGACTGGCTGATTACGGAAACCAGCAGCTTCCAGCTGCAGACTACCCGATACTTCAAACCGGTGGTATCTGCCATTCTGAATCTGACACCGGACCATCTGAACCGTCACCACACCATGGAAGGATACGGTGCAGCAAAGGCGAAGATTTTTGAAAACCAGAGTGAAGATGGATACTGCATCATAAATTATGACGATAAACTCTGTATGGAACTGGCGAAGAACTGCCCAGCGAAAGTGGTGCCGTTCAGCCGCAGAGAAGAGCTGGAATTGGGTGCTTTTGTAAAGGATGGTCAGCTGGTTCTCCGCAATGAAGCAGGTGAACTGGTTACTTTCTGCCGTGCAGATGAACTGCATATCATTGGCGGACATAATGTGGAAAATGCGCTGGCGGCAGCGGCAATCTGCTATTTCTCCGGAATTTCTCCGGAAGTGATCGGGGAAACACTGCGCAGTTTTGGCGGCGTGGAACACAGAATTGAGTTCTCCGGTGAAATTAACGGTGTGAAGTATTATAATGACTCCAAGGGCACCAATGTGGATGCAACTGTAACTGCACTACGTGCCATTGAAAAGAATATTATCCTGATTGCCGGCGGTGACGGTAAGGGTCAGGAATTTGACGAACTGATTGAAAAATTCGAAGGCAGTGTAAAGCATATGATTCTGCTGGGCCGTGATGCCCGTCTGATTGCCGAGGCTGCAGACCGCTTCGGATTTAAAGACTATACTTATGCCAAGACTATGAACGAATGTGTACAGAAGGCTGCAGAAATGGCAGTTTCAGGTGATACTGTCCTGTTATCTCCTGCCTGTGCAAGCTGGGATATGTACAATAACTTCGAGCAGCGTGGCGAACATTTCAAAGAGTGCGTGGCGCAGCTGGGATCCTGGTAGAAAGTGGGTGAATGGGTGAATAAACTTTCACGGGAAAAAATTAAAAGAGGGGACTTTATTATTATCGGGCTGACGGCGCTTCTGGTTGTTTTTGGGACGGTAATGATTTTCAGTGCAAGCTATTATGTATCCATTTCCGAAAATGATGGGGATCCGTATTCCTATCTGAAGAAGCAGCTGATTTTTGTGGCAATCGGAATTGTGCTCATGTGGTTTTGCTCCAGACTGGATTATCATATCTGGGGGAAAATGTATCTGATATTTCTGATGGCGGGACTGGTTCTTCTGCTGGCTATTTTTACGCCTCTGGCCATTGAAGAAGGCGGTGCTGTACGCTGGCTGGGTGTACCGGGAATTCCCTTTACCATCATGCCGGGGGAATGTGCCAAGTTTGCGGCTATCGTATTTACAGCAGGGTATCTGGACCGAAATCCGAAAATAGCGGAAAACTTTTTAAAAGGTGTGTTTCCTGTACTGGCGGTGGCAGGTGTTTATTTTCTGCTGATTATGAAACAGCCGAACATGTCTACTGCCATGACTTTGTGTATTATCGTAGGTGGAATGCTGCTGATTTCCGGGGCAAAATGGTCTCACCTGGGAGCTTTGGTGGGAATCGGTGCTGCGGGCGCTGTTGTTCTGATATTTTCTGATACATCCGGTTACCGGTATCAGCGTATGCTCAGTTTCCTTGATCCTTTCGAGGATGCTCTGGGAAACGGGTGGCAGGTAGTACAGGGGCTGCTGGCTCTGGGGACCGGCGGACTGACCGGTCTGGGACTGGGAAACAGTATCCAGAAGAATCTTTATCTTCCGGAACCGATGAATGACTTTATTCTTGCAATTATCGGGGAAGAGCTTGGGTTCGTGGGTATTCTGGCATTGATGACGGTATACCTGATTTTCGTGTGGAGAGGATGCCACATCGCCATGAATGCACCAGATTTTCTGGGTATGATGCTGGCGGGAGGAATCACTATCATGGTTGGTGTTCAGGTTGCGATCAATGTGGCAGTTGTAACTTCTTCAATGCCTCCAACCGGTATCGTTCTTCCGTTTATCAGTTACGGCGGCAACGCACTTATGATTTTTATGGCATCGGTGGGAATCCTGCTTAATATTTCGAGAAAATCAAGTCTGTAGCAGCAGGAACTGCAGCAAGGAGTAACTATGAGAGTCATTGTAACAGGCGGCGGGACCGGAGGACATATTTATCCGGCCATCGCCATTGCAGATAAAATAAAAGAAATGGAACCGGATTCCGAAATTCTCTATGTGGGAAATGATGTGGGGATGGAAAAGGATATTGTACCTCAGAAGGGATATCCCTTCGAGATGGTCACCGCTATGTGGCTGGACCGCAGCAATCTTCTCAAAATCTTCAAAACCGGCTGGGGCGTACTGAAGGGCACTTCGGAGGCCCGCAGGATTATGAAGCGGTTTAAGCCGGATGTGGTTATCGGAACCGGCGGTTATGTCTGTGTACCGGTGCTTCTGGCCGGAAAACAGTATGGTGCCAGAACATTTCTGCATGAGCAGAATGCATACCCGGGCATGGCTAACAAGTTCCTGGAAAAGTCCGTGGAAAAGGTATTCCTCGGATTTCCCGATGCAGCGAAATACTTTAAGCAGCCGGAAAAACTGATGTACACAGGAAATCCTGTCCGGAAAAGCTTTTTCGAAATCAGCAGGGAAGAAGCCCGCGAAAAGCTTGGGCTTCCGAAGGATGCATTTATTGTGCTGTCCTTTGGCGGCAGCCTGGGGGCAGAAAAAATCAATGAAGTTGCTTTTGAACTGATGGAAACCATCAATGGCAAAGACCGCATGATGCTTATTTTTGGTACCGGCAAGTGGTATTATGATGCGGTTCTTCAGAAGGCGGAAGAGAAAGGCATTAAGATTGCTGAAAATGTTCTGGTGAAGGGATATCTGGATCCGATGGAACTGTATCTGGCTGCCTGTGATGTGGTAATCAGCCGTTCCGGTGCACTTTCTGTAGCGGAAACTACGGTCTGCGGCAAAGCATCTGTACTGATTCCGTCACCAAATGTAACCGGAAACCACCAGTATTACAACGCAAAGGCTGTAGCAGACCGGGGTGGGGCGCTTCTTATCGAAGAAAAGGATATGAACAGCGAGCATATTATCCAGGAAGTCCTGAGGCTGTATAATGATGCAGAATATCTTAAGGGAATGAGCCGTGCAAGCAGGGAATGTGCACCTGTGGAAGCACTGGATCTGATCTATAATGCGGTACGCGGCAGATAGATAAGGGACTGCTGACAGAAGAATGTAACGGAATATACACCTCCTGCATACTATGGAAATAGAGGCAGGAGGTGTTTTTTTGGAATATTATGAAATCGATGGGGGGATCCCCCTCAGGGGAGAATACGAGGTAAGAGGTGCAAAAAATGCTGCGCTTCCAATTCTGGCCGCAACTCTCTGCAAGGGCGGTATCCACGAAATATACGGGTGTCCTGAAATTGGTGATGTACATACTATGATTGAGATTCTCAGATCGCTGGGAGCAGCGGTGGAATGGAGCGGGGACTGTATCTGTGTAGACAGTCGGTTCCTCACCGGAACTGCGGTTCCACCGCAGCTGATGTCACAGCTCAGATCTTCTGTTTTTCTGCTGGGCAGTCTCCTTGCCAGAACTGAAGAAGCGGTAATTTGCCGGCCTGGAGGCTGCAGAATCGGAAGCAGACCGATCGACATACATATTGCGGGACTGCAGAGACTTGGATTTGACGTGCGGGAAGAAGGGGAACTGGTTGCTGCAGCCGGAAGATGCCGGGGCGGCAGAATCCGTCTTGCCTATCCAAGCGTGGGTGCTACAGAAAATCTCATGATGGCAGCTTTGTCCGGAAGCGGATATACCGTACTGGAAAATTGTGCTGCGGAGCCGGAGATTGAAGATCTTCAGGGGTTTCTCAGAAGCTGCGGCTACCGGGTCTACGGAGCGGGGACCAGCTGCATTCATATCGAAGGCGGAAGGGGACTGCATGATGCCATGTATTTCATTATGGGCGACCGAATTGAAACTGCCACGTATATGATGGCACTGGCTGGAACGGGGGGCGATGGGATTTTGACGGGAACACAGTCCGTGTATGTTTCTGCGGTGACAGAAGTGCTGGAACGGATGGGGGCCCAGATAAAAAACCATGAAGACCGGATTCAGGTAACCTGCAGAGGAAGACTGAAAAGCCCGGGAACCGTGATTACGCAGCCCTATCCCGGATTTCCTACAGACTGTCAGCCTCAGCTCATGAGCCTTGTTACCTGCGCGGAAGGAACTGCTACAATCCGGGAGGAAATTTTTGAAAACCGCTTTACGCATAAAAAAGACCTGATGAAAATGGGTGCAAATATTGAAACCTGCGGTAAAAATGCTATAATAAAAGGCGTGGGCTCTCTTAGGGGCTGTCCGGTGAGAGCACTGGATCTTCGGGGCGGTGCAGCATTGGTGCTGGCCGGGCTCATGGCAGAAGGCACCTCTCTGGTAAGAGGGATTGAACATATAGAACGAGGCTATGAGGATTTCGCGGGCGGAATCCGGAAGCTGGGAGGAAACATTGAAAAAAAGATCACAGAGACGAAAAAAACGGATGAGTCCGCTGATGAAACTGCTGATTCTGATTCTGGTAATCGGGGCGGCCGCAGCTTTTCTGGCATCACCCCTGTTTGATGTAGCGGCATATGAAGTGGACGGGAATATCTATTATTCAGATGATGAAATTCTGGTGCTGGGAAACTGTAAGACCGGAGAAAATATTTTCTGGGGAACGCCGCTTTCCGATATCGAGGAGCGGCTTTCCAGAGATGCGTACATGCAGGAGGTGACTGTAAAGCGGTCCCTTCCTGATACCGTTAAGATTTCCATCAATGAACGGCGTCAGGCCGCTGCAATCGTTTATGGCGAAAAATTTGTCGTAATTGACGGAAATGGTACTGTGCTGCGAAAAACCGGCGTAGAACCGAAAATTACAGTCATCAGAGGCCTTACTATCAGCAAGATGAATGTGGGAGAGCCGATTGAAACGGAAGAAAGCGTACTGCTTCGTCAGACACTGGAAATGCTCCGGTCTGTGGAACAGGGCGATATGTATTTCAAGAAAATCGAACTTTCAAAAATGCAGATCCGCGCCTATGTGGATGACAGTCTGATTTGTCAGGGAACACCGGAGCAGCTGATGGACGTTATCAGTGACGGTAAACTGCAGGTGGTAATTCAGGAGCTTTATGCACAGAATATCGAAAGAGGAACTATAAAAATCGGCGGGGACGACTACATCTCCTTTACTCCGAAAATTGATTAACAGATGAAACCTCATCCCGTGAAAAAAGCATAAAATTAGAAGGAATTTCTTAAGAAAAAAGGTGCATTTCCACAGGATGTATGTTACAATGAATTATTATAGGCAAATACTGAGGAGGTAGAGTTCAGATGCTTCAATTTGAAACCAATTTAGATAAATCTGCAGTAATCAAGGTTATCGGTGTAGGCGGAGGCGGCTGCAATGCAGTAAACCGCATGGTGGAAGCCGGCCTGAAGGGCGTTGAATTTATTGCTGTAAATACAGACCGTCAGGCATTAAACAGATGCCTGTCCGAAACCAAGATTCAGATCGGTGAAAAGCTGACCAGAGGTCTTGGTGCAGGTGCAAACCCTGAAATCGGCCAGAAGGCCGCAGAGGAAACTCTGGATGAAATTACATCCCTGCTGGAAGGTGCAGACATGGTATTCCTGACTGCCGGCATGGGCGGCGGTACCGGTACCGGTGCAGCTCCTATTATCGCCAAGGCTGCCAAGGATATGGGCATCCTCACAGTCGGCGTTGTAACCAAACCGTTCACTTTTGAAGGTGCCAAGAGAAGAAGACAGGCAGAGCTGGGTATCAGCTTCCTGAAGAAGTATGTGGACTCTCTGGTTATCGTTCCAAACGATAAGCTGCTGGCAAACTGCGAAAAGAATACATCCATGATTCAGGCATTCCAGATGGCGGATGACGTGCTCCGTCAGGGTGTCCAGGGCATTTCCGACCTGATTTCCGAACATGCACTGATCAATGTTGACTTCGCTGATGTTAAGTCTGTTATGACTGACCGCGGTGTTGCACACATGGGTGTTGGACATGCATCCGGCGACGACCGTGCAAAGAATGCAGTCAAGGCTGCAATCGAAAGCCCGCTGCTGGAAACTACCATCGCAGGTGCGAAGGCAATTCTGCTCTACGTGGCAGGCGGTTACGACCTGGGTATGCTGGAAGTCAGCCAGCTGGCTACTCTGGTTCAGGAACAGGCAGACGAAGACTGCATCCTGATCTTCGGTGCAGCTGTGGATGAATCCATGGAAGATGAAATTTCCGTAACTGTTATTGCCACCGGCTTTGACGAAGGTCTGGAAACAAGAGCAATTACAGGAAGAGATACCGGAATCAAGGAAGAACCTCAGCAGACACAGGCTGCTCCGCAGCAGGCAAATGGTGAAGTGACCGGAAGAATTGACGGTATCCAGGGCAGAGAAGTGGATCTGCAGGAAATTCTGCAGAACGGAGATGACAGTGCTCCGTCCAGATTCGATATTCCTGATTTCCTCAAGTAAGATCATATATAACCAAGCCGGTGATGAGCCGGCTTTTCGGTTAAAATATACGCTGCATGGGCAGCGGCAAATTTGCAGAAAGGCGGCAGTATTTCATGCGTGAAATCACTTCCAAAGACAACAAAATAGTGAAACTGTGCGAACAGCTTGCCGCCCGCAAGTACCGTGACCGGCTGGGTCTCTATCTGATTGAAGGAGAAAACCTTCTGGAGGAAGCCGTCCGGGAAGGGGCAGCTGTAGATACGGTACTGATGAGAAAGGGATACAGCGGCAGAATGCAGCCGGGACTGGAGGATAAGACCTTCATCCTGGATGAAAAACTTTTTGACCGGCTGGCCCAGACTGATACCAGCCAGGGAATCCTGGCAATTGTAAAAAAACCGGGAGTTTCCCAGGCCGATTTTATTGAAAAAGGGGCCGTGGGAAATTTTGTCGTTCTGGACAGGCTCCAGGATCCGGGAAATATCGGAACCATTATCCGGACTGCGGATGCGGCCGGATACTCTCTGATCGTGGCGATGAAGGGCACTGCCGATGTGTTTTCGCCCAAAGTGGTTCGTGCGGCGGCGGGTTCCCTGTTTAGAGTGCCGGTTGTTTTCATTGATGACTACGATGAGCTGGTAGAATTCGTGAAGGCGGCAGGCGGTAAACTGGTGGCCACCTGTTTTGACACGGACAGGTATTATTACGATGTGGATCTGACGAAGAATACGGCACTGATTATCGGCAATGAAGGCAACGGAATTGCGCCGGAACTCATCGAAAGAGCAGACGTGAAAATAAAGATTCCGATGGCGGGAACCATTGAGTCACTCAACGCGGCAGTGGCAGCTGCCATCCTCATGTATGAGGGCGTCCGCGGAAGAGGAACAGGACAGGCCTGAGGAATGTGTCATAGACGAAGATAATAATTTGACTACGAGAGGTTTATAAAAATGCAAGACAGACTGAAACAGATTTTAGAAGAATCCAGAGCACAGTTACAGAATGCTGCTTCTCTGCAGGAAGCAGAAGATGTAAGAGTCAAGGTACTGGGAAAGAAAGGTGCACTGACTGAAATTCTCCGTTCCATGGGTAAGCTTTCCCCTGAAGAAAGAAAAGAACTGGGCCAGGCAGCAAACCAGGTTAGAGCAGAAATCGAAGCACTGCTGGAAGAAACTTTTGCTGAACTGAAGAAGAAAGCACAGGCTGCAAAATTCGAAGCTGAAAAGATCGATGTTACAGAACCGGGCAGAAGCTTCCCTATGGGCAGCAAGCACCCTATCACCGTAACCATTGAAGAAGTATCCAGGGTATTCAAGTCCATGGGTTACTCTCTGGTGGAAGGTCCTGAAGTAGAAACCGTTTTCAATAACTTTGACGGTCTGAACGCAGGTCCTGACCATCCGGCAAGAGACTGGACTGATACCTTCTATATCTCCGAAGACATCCTGCTGAGAACACAGACTTCCTGCGTACAGGTAAGAACTCTGCAGGATAAGGAACCGCCAATCCGCGTATTCGCACCAGGCAGATGCTTCCGCTGCGATACTCCGGACGCAACGCATTCCCCAATGTTCCATCAGATCGAAGGTCTGGTAGTTGATGAAGGCATCACTTTCGCGGACCTGAAGGGTGCACTGGACCGTTTTGCGAAGCAGCTGTTCGGACCGGAAACAAAGACCAAGTTCCGTCCGCACCACTTCCCATTCACAGAACCATCTGCTGAAATGGACGTGTCCTGCTTCAAGTGCGGCGGCAAGGGATGCAGAGTATGTAAGGGCAGCGGCTGGATCGAAATCCTGGGCTGCGGTATGGTACATCCGAACGTACTGAAGGTTGGCGGCATCGACACTGAAAAGTACACCGGCTTTGCATTTGGTATGGGTGTAGAACGTGTAGCAATGCTGAAGTACGGCATCGACGATATCCGTCTGATGTACGAAAACGACATGAGATTCATTCATCAGTTCAAGTAATCGGGGAGGCAGTAAGACATGATAGTATCATTAGAATGGTTAAAAGATTATACAGACGTTAATGTGGATACCACAGAATTCTGCGACCGCATGATTCTGTCCGGTTCCAACCTGGAAACCTGTGAGCTGGTTGGCCGGGACATGGAAAAAGTAGTTGTGGGCAAAATCGAAAAGATTGAGCGTCATCCAAATGCGGAAAAGCTGGTTGTATGCCAGCTGAATGTTGGCGGTGAAGAACTGGTTCAGATTGTAACCGGTGCACCGAACGTGTTTGAAGGTGCATACGTACCGGTAGCACTGGATGGCAGCCGTATTCCTGGTCCGCTGCATGGTCAGCCTAAGGTGGAAGGCGGCGTGGAAATTCACGCAGGTCAGCTGAGAGGCGTGGACTCTCACGGTATGCTCTGTTCCTTCGGAGAACTGGGCTTCGAAGACAAGGTTATCCCTGTAAACCAGAAGGACGGCATCTGGATTCTGGATGGACAGTACACTCTGGGCATGGATTTTGCTGAGGCACTGGAACTGAAGGATGCGGTGATCGATTTTGAAATCACACCAAACCGTCCGGACTGCCTGTCCATGATCGGTATGGCAAGAGAAGCAGCTGCAACCTTCGGTACTCAGCTGAGATATCCGAAGACCGGCTGTGAAAAGGCAGAAGGCGACGCAGCAGACTACATCAGCGTAGAAGTGAAGTCTCCTCTGTGCAAGCGCTATACCGCAAGAATTGTTAAGGACGTAAAGGTACAGGATTCCCCATGGTGGCTGCAGAGAAGACTGATTCATGCAGGCATGCGTCCAATCAACAACATCGTTGACATTACCAACTTCGTAATGCTGGAATACGGTCAGCCGCTCCACGCATTCGATATTAACAGCATTGCAGGCCGTCACATCATCGTAGACACTGCAGCTGAAGATGAAGTATTCACTACCCTGGACGGTACCGAAAGAGCTCTGGATACCGACATGCTGATGATTAAGGACGCTGAAAAGTCCGTAGCAATCGCAGGTGTAATGGGTGGTCTGAACTCTGAAATTGAAGCAGATACAAACACCATCGTAATTGAATCTGCAAACTTCCTGGGATCCAGTGTAAGATCCACTTCTTCCAAGCTGAAGCTGAGAACGGAAGCTTCCGGCAGATACGAAAAGGGTATCGACCCGAACCTGTGTGAAGCAGCAGCAGACCGTGTATGTGCTCTGATTGAACTGATCGGTGCAGGTACTGTAGTTGGCGGCAGCGTGGATGTATATCCGCAGGTGGAAGAAGCAAAGGCTGTTCACGGACGCGTAAGCAGAATCAACAAGATTCTGGGTCTGCAGCTTGACAGAGAAGAAATGGTGAAGTACTTCGAAAGCCTGGAAATGAAGGTGGAAGGAGAAGGCGAAGACCTGTATGTAACCGCTCCTACTGTAAGACAGGACATTGAAATCGAAGAAGACCTGGCTGAAGAAGTTGCAAGACTCTATGGTTATGACAGAATCCCTGTAACCATCCCTAGAGGAAACAGCGAATCCGGTCAGTCTTATGAAAGAAATATCAAGGATATGGCCAGAGAAACTCTGGTTGGTCTGGGTGCAACTGAAATTCAGACCTACTCCTTCGTAAGCCCTAAGGGTGTAGATAACGTGAGAATTGACGAAGACTCCTGGGAAAGAGCTTTCGTTCAGATTTTAAATCCGCTGGGTGAAGATACTTCCGTAATGAGAACTATTCTGACCCCTGCAATGATGGAAGTTCTGGGCAGAAACTTCTCCAGAAATATTGATGCAGTAAGAGCATTTGAAATCGGAAATACATTCACTGCAAATCTGGTAGATCCGGAATCTCTGCCGGATGAACAGGACAACCTGTGCATCGGTATGTACGGCGGCGGCGTTGACTTCTTCTACCTGAAGGGTATGATCGTATCCCTGCTGAACAAGCTGGGCGTTAAGGATCTGCAGTTCATCGCAGAATCTGAATACGGTGTATATCACCCTGGCAGATGTGCAAGAATCGTTGCAAGACATATCGTGGAACTGGAAAACGGTCCTGCTGTAGAAGAAGTGGAACTGGGTATCATGGGTGAAGTACATCCGGAAGTTGCTGATAAGTACGGAATCGGTACACGCTGCTACGCAGCTGAGCTGATGTTCAATACTGTAACTGAACTGTCTGACCTGGAAAAGGTATTCAGCCCTCTGCCTAAGTATCCTGCAACTTCCAGAGACATTGCACTGCTGGTAGATGAAGATATGCTGGTAGGCGATATCGAAAATGTAATCCGCGCTGCTGGTACTGAAATTTTAAGAGACGTTAAGCTGTTTGATATTTACAGAGGTAAGCAGGTAGAAGAAGGAAAGAAGAGTGTTGCCTTCAATCTGACCTACAGACATAACGACAGAACCCTGACTGACGAAGACGTAAATGCGGCTCATGGCCAGGTTCTGCAGGCACTGAGAGACAATCTGGACGCTGTACTGAGAGAAATGTAATCTCTCAGCCGGCGTGAGCAGAGAACAGGAGAACAATAATGGAAAACAATGGAACCAGAGTGAAAGTCCGGATTTATGGTCAGGACTACACCATTGCCGGTGACAGAGACGAGGAAACCATCAAGGCAATTGCTGCCTGCGTGGATGAAAAGATGCGGGAAGTGGGCAGAAATTATGCCAGCAATGCGCAGGGTTCTCTGGCCGTTCTGGCAGCCATTAACATGGCCGATGAACTGTTCAGTGCCAGAGAACAGATTGAAGAACTTACCGCTGCCAAAGAGCAGATGGAAAAAGACGCGCAGCACTATATGAACATGTGGGATGAAGCGAAAAAGAGCTTCCTCCAGTACAAGGAAAGTGCAGCCCGCAACGGTGAAGAAAAGAGAGCAGCGGAAGAACGTTACCGCCAGCTGGAAGAAAAATGCACCGAATTTGAAAATTCTTTCTTCGATATCCAGATGGAAAACCTTAAATTAAAACAGGAACTTGATCGATACAGGAGAACGAATGAATAAGAAAACCTTTAAAGTCCTGGAGTATCCGAAAATCATCGAGATGCTCCGGCAGCAGGCCGGATCTGCAATGGCGAAAGAAATCATTGCAGATTTTGTGCCGCATACAGATATACGCCTGGTGAGAACTGCACTGCAGGAGACCAGTGAGGCATCCGGTGCCATTATGGCCAAGGGGAACCCGCCGCTGGGACAGATTTATGATATCGGACCTGCACTGCATTTCAGCCGCAAAGGCGGCACCCTGACCATGCGTCAGCTGCTGCAGGTACTCTATAACATCCGGGTAGCCAGCAATATGGTAACCTGGTTCAGGAGCGATCTGCCGGAGCTTCCGATTCTCATGGGTATGGCGGAAGTTATTGCAACTTTCCCACGGCTTGCTGACAACATCGACCGATGCATCATTTCTGAAGATGAAATGGCTGATAATGCATCTCCGGAACTTCGCAGCATCCGGCGGAATATAGTACGCCAGAATGAAGCCATCCGCAACCGTCTGGGGCAGATTATTGCATCCTCAGACAACAAAACTTTCCTGCAGGACGCTATCGTCACCATGCGTGACGGCCGTTATGTAGTACCGGTTAAGGCAGAACACAGGGGGAAAATTGCGGGTATTGTTCATGACCAGTCCTCCACAGGGGCCACCATCTTTATCGAGCCACAGGTGATTGTAAACCTGAATAACGAGCTCCGAGAGCTGGAACTGGCGGAAAAGGCGGAAATGGAACGGATTCTGGCAGAACTGTCATCCAATGTGGCAGAACACTTCCATGATCTGGTGAACAATCAGAAGCTGCTGACGGAGATGGACGTCATCTTTGCCAAGGGCAAGCTGTCGGTGCAGATGGAAGCAGATGCACCGAATATGAATGAAAGCGGTCTGGTGAACCTGAAGCAGGCGCGCCATCCGCTGATTGACAGAAAGAAAGTGGTTCCGATTAATGTGTCTGTAGGAGGGACGGATTATTCCACTTTGATGGTAACCGGTCCCAACACAGGGGGCAAAACCGTAACGCTGAAGACGGTAGGCCTGCTGGCCATGATGGCGCAGAGCGGGCTTCACATTCCTGCACTGCCTTCCAGCCAGATGCCCGTATTCCAGCAGATTTATGCCGATATCGGGGATGAGCAGAGCATCGAGCAGAGTCTGTCCACCTTCTCTTCCCATATGAAGAATATTGTGGAAGTGGTGGAAAAGACAGGTGACCATACACTGGTGCTGCTGGATGAACTGGGAGCCGGTACTGACCCGACAGAAGGTGCAGCGCTGGCCATTGCCATTCTGGAACGGCTGCGCTGCGCGGGGGCGACAACCATTGCAACCACACATTACACAGAACTGAAAAAATATGCCCTTTCCACAAAGGGTGTTGAAAATGCTTCCATGGAATTCAATGTAGAGACTTTAAGTCCGACATATAAGCTTTCCATCGGAATACCGGGCAAATCCAACGCCTTCGAAATTTCGAAGAAACTGGGTCTGCCGGAAGAAATCATAGAGCGCGCATCACGTCTCATCGAGAGAGGTGACATCGAGTTTGAAGATGTTATCAGTGCCATCGAAGAAGACAAAAAGCGTGCAGAGGCAGAACGCGACGAGGCCATTGCTCTCCGTATCTCCATGGAGAAACAGAAAGCAGAGCTGGAACGTCAGCAGAAAGCTCTCGAAAAAGAAAAAAAGGAAATTATCGCCAAGGCCAGAGAAGAAGCACGTCTTATGCTTCGTGAAGCCAAGGATACTGCTGCAGAAGTGCAGAAGGAACTGAAGCAGCTGGCCAAGATGGACAGCCTGGGCGAACGGACCAAGCATTTTGACAAGAGCCGTAAGAAGCTGAAGGAAAAGGAAGACAAGTACGCAGAACGGAAGGTAATCCGCGAAGTGAACAACGAAAATCCGGTATCCGCCGCCGACCTGAAAGTGGGCGACAGGGTGAAGCTTCTGACTCTGGATCAGAACGGTGAAATTCTTTCTTTGCCGGATGATAAGGGTAATCTGATGATTCAGGTGGGCATCATGAAGATGACCGTCAATCTGAAGGACCTGATGCTGATTAATGATGGTACGAAGAAAAAGAAGATTCCTCAGCCGAAGACCGGTTCCGGCCGATATGGCACCATGTATAAAGAAAAGGCCATGAATATTTCCGTCAACTGCAATGTGCAGGGACAGAACCTGGAAGATGCCTGTATGAATGTGGAAAAGTATCTGGATGATGCCTATATGGCTGGTCTGAAGGAAGTTACCATTATTCACGGACGAGGTGAAGGAATTCTGAAAGACGGAATCCGCAATATGCTGCGGAGAAACAAACTGGCCGCATCCTACCGTAAGGGTGGATACAACGAAGGTGGCGAAGGCGTTACCATCGTAAAACTGAAAGAATAAGGTGAACAGAATGTATATTGTAAGCAGCTGCCTTCTGGGGCAGAATTGTAAATACAACGGCGGAAACAACCGCTGTCAGGAAGTCATCGACTTCTGTGAGCAGAAAAAATATATTACTGTATGTCCGGAAAGTGCAGCCAAGCTGCCATGCCCGAGACCGCCTGCAGAGCGGGTCGGTGACCGTGTGGTCAATAATCGGGGTAAGGATGTGACCGCAGCCTTTGAGAAGGGTGCACAGCTTTCCCTGGGAACCTGCACCACACTGGCAAGCTTCTCCGGAGCAGAACTGAAGGGTGCCATTCTGAAGGCCAACAGTCCGTCCTGCGGCTGCGGCTTCATCTATGACGGTACCTTCAGCGGCACGCTGACAGAGGGCAACGGCGTATTTACCGAGCTGCTTTTAAAAGAAGGAATTCCGGTTATAACGGAAAAAGAAACTGAAACCATAAAGAAATGGCTTGCTGAAGAGTAAGCTAGTACGAAAAAGGGAGACGATAAAAATGGTAAACTTTAAGGTAGAAATCAGCAAGCTGATTGCAGAGCAGGTTGCAGACCTGACTGCTGAAGAAATTCAGTCCATGATTGAAGTTCCTCAGGACACAAAGATGGGTGACTATGCGTTCCCATGCTTTAAGCTGGCGAAGACTCTGCGCAAGGCACCTCCACTGATTGCAAAGGGAATCGCCGAAGCAATCAGCGGCAACACCATGTTCGCTAAGGTTGAACAGGTAAATGCATACGTAAATATGTTTATTTCCAGAGAAAGCTTCGTAGGTGATGTGGTAACTTCCGTGCTGACGGAAGGTGCAGAATTCGGTAAGACCAACCTGGGTAACGGATCCAATGTAGTAGTGGACTTCTCCTCTCCTAACATTGCAAAGCCGTTCCATATCGGTCATATCCGTTCTACCGTTATCGGTAATGCAATCTCCAAAATCTACCGTGCTCTGGGTTACAATGTAATCGGTGTAAACCATCTGGGTGACTACGGTACTCAGTTCGGTAAGATGATTGTTGCATACCGTCACTGGGGTAACAGAGAAGACGTTATCAACGAACCAATCAAGACTCTGCTGGAATACTACACCAAGTTCCATGTAGAAGCAGAATCTCATCCGGAACTGGAAGACGAAGCGAGAGAAACTTTCGCCAAGCTGGAAGCCGGTGCACCGGAAGAAAAGGAATTATGGCAGTGGTTCCGCGATGAATCCCTGAAGGAATTCAACCGCGTATATGATCTGCTGGGCATTACTTTCGAATCCTATGCAGGGGAATCTTTCTACTCCGATAAGATGCCTGCAGTAATTCAGGAAATGCGTGACAAGAATCTGCTGGTACCATCTCAGGGTGCAGAAATCGTAGAACTTTCTCAGTTCGGTCTGACCGACGCACCGGTTATCAAGTCTGACGGTTCTTCCATCTATATTACAAGAGATATCGCTGCTGCAAAGTACAGAATGGATACCTATCACTTCGTAAAGGACATCTATGTTGTAGCTTCTCAGCAGAACCTCCACTTCCAGCAGCTGAAGAGAATCATCGAGCTGATGGGTTATGAATGGACCAAGGATATCGTTCACGTACCGTTCGGTCTGGTAAGCCTGGAAGAAGGTACCATGTCCACAAGACACGGCCGTGTCGTATTCCTGGAAGATGTACTGAACAAGGCCATCGAAGAAACACGTAAGATTATTCAGGAAAAGGGCGTAGCTACTGACAATATCGAAGAAACTGCAAAGATGGTCGGTGTTGGTGCGGTAGTATTCAACGAACTGTCCAATAACAGAATCAAGGACTACGTATTCAGCTGGAACAAGGTTCTGGACTTCAACGGCGAAACCGGTCCTTACGTACAGTACACTTATGCAAGATGTGCAAGCGTACTGAGAAATGCAGGCGAAGAAGCTGCTGCAAAGGCTGCAGATCCATCTGCAGTAAAGGCAGAATACCTGACCAGCGAAAGTGCATACCAGCTGGCAAGACTGCTGTACCAGCTGCCTGAAATCATCATCGATGCTGGTGATAAGTACGAACCTTCCATCGTTACCAGACATATCGTGGACATCGCACAGGGCTTCAACCGCTTCTACCACGATGAACACATTCTGGTTGACAATGAAGAAGAAAAGACTGCGAAGCTGGCTCTGGTACTGGCTGCAAAGACTGCAATCAGAAACGGACTGGCACTGCTGGGTATGGATGCACCGGAAAGAATGTAGCGAATCTTTTAATTCCCTTCGACGTGGCTTGGGAATTATAGAGGAGAAGAAAGGCGATTAGACAATATGCGTTATATTGGCAATATTTACAGGCCTCCAAGTGAGGCCTACAGCCTTCTGGTTCAGGTAACCATCGGCTGTACTCATAATAAATGTACCTTCTGCAATATGTTCAAGGAAAAGCAGTTCCGTGTGCGGGATCCGCAGGAAGTGCTGGAAGATCTGGCGTGGGCGAGACAGAAGTACAGAAGAGTGGACAGAATCTTCCTCTGTGACGGAGATGCTCTCTGTCTGACCAACAGCAAGCTGCTGGTAATCCTGAACTATATCAAAGAGCATTTCCCTGAGTGTGAGAGAGTGACTGCTTATGGACGTGCTTCCCAGGCACTCCGCAAAACTGACGAAGAACTTCAGGAACTTCGTGCCCATGGTATGACCATGGTCTATGTGGGTGCAGAATCCGGAAGTGCACGTGTTTTGGAAAAAGTCAACAAGGGAGAAACACGTGAAGAACTGATTGAAGGCGTACAGAAGCTGGAACGCAACGGAATCCAGACATCCGTAACCTTTATCAGCGGCCTTTCCGGACAGGACGGCTGGGAAGAACATGCCATTGAAACCGGTAAGATGATTGCAGAAATGAACGCATCCTATGTGAGCCTGCTGACTCTCATGCTGGAACATCCGGCACCGATGCTGGAAGAACTGCGAAACGGAACTTTCCAGTACCTGACACCGGAACAGGTCCTGCAGGAAACCGCTCTGATGATGGAATATGCCAGACCGGAAAAATCCTGTGTTTTCCGAAGCAATCATGCATCCAACTACGTTTCTCTCCGTGGAAACCTGCCGGAAGACAATGACCGTTTCATCGAAGAACTGCATCGCTGCATGAAGAACCGCGGCATGCTGAAAGACGAAAGATTCCGCGCACTGTAAGACGCGGAAAGGTGATTATGAAAATATTACTGACGACGTTAAATTCCAAATACGTCCATTCCAACCTGGCGCTGAAGTATCTTTATACGGTGGTGGCAGGGGAATACAGCGATGTGGAAATCCGTGAATTTACCATAAATCAGGATCTTTCCTACATCTATACGGAACTTGTAAGAGCAAACTGTGACATGGTTTGCTTTTCCTGTTACATATGGAATATCGAAAAAATAAAGCAGCTGGCCAGCGATTTGAAGAAAGCTCTGCCATCCATCAAAATCTGCCTCGGCGGACCGGAAGCATCGGCGGATGGGCCGTCTTTCGCTGTGGAAAATCCATGGGCAGATTATATCCTCTGTGGAGAAGGAGAATATCCTTTTTACCGGCTCTGCCAGGTGCTGGAAGAAAGTCATAAGCACGAATGTGATCCGCCGCCTGAGGAACTTCTGCAGACCGTACCGGGACTGATTTACAGGGGGTTTGACGGAAAGGTTTACGTCAATGAACAGATGGAACCGATGGACTTTAACCATATTCCATTCCCTTATTCTATCCTGGACTGCAAGGCGGATCAGGTGGTTTACTATGAGTCGGTACGCGGCTGTCCGTTTCGATGCAGCTACTGTCTGTCATCCATCGACAAAAGAATGCGCCCGCTTCATCTGGACCGGGTGAAA
>JAFYNS010000152.1 GCA_017556505.1 Bacillota bacterium
GCAGAACTACTTCACCGAGCAGCCTGCACCTCTGACCGCGGAAGAAGCTGCGCAGTATCTGGCAACCAGGACCGGCGTGGCTCTGGGTTCCGACGCATTCTTCCCGTTCAGCGACAACATTGAACGCGCAAAGAAGTCCGGTGTCAGCTACATCGCACAGCCAGGCGGCTCCGTAAGAGACGACGTAGTGATCGAATGCTGCAATAAGTACAACATGGCAATGGCGTTTACAGGAATGCGTTTATTCCATCATTAATTTACAGTTGCTGCTGACTGCTTCGTCAGTGGTATCCACGCTGTTTCCCTCGTTAGTCCTCGACCGGAGGTCTGCGGAAACACTCAGGAAACACATGGATACCATCTAACGAAAAAGAAGCAGGCAGAGCAACATAAAAAACTGCAGGAATAAGTTCATACAGTAACTTAATGCATATGTATCTTTTCGCAGCAATCGAAACAGATTCATATGTAAAATACATTGTCGAATGTGACTTTTCATGTCGACGTGACAATACTCGTTTTGCGAACGATTTCGCAGGCATCTTCGATGCCGAGGACTAAGTGAGTAAAACGCAAGTTTTGTCACCCGCAGAAGAAAAGTCACTTATGAGAAAGGATTATAAATATGAAACTGCTCGTAGTTGGTGGTGGCGGCCGTGAACATGCCATCATCAAGAAACTGAAAGAAAATAAATCTGTAGAAGAAATCTTTGCACTGCCAGGCAATGGCGGTATGGCAGCGGATGCTACCTGCGTGAACATCGGCGCTAAGGATATCGATGCTATCGTAGATTTTGCGAAGAATAACGCAATCGATTTCGCTGTTGTTGCACCTGACGATCCGCTGGTACTGGGCTGCGTGGATGCGCTGAAGGAAGCTGGCATCCCTGCATTCGGTCCATCTAAGGCTGCTGCAATCATTGAAGGTTCCAAGGTGTTCTCCAAGGATCTGATGAAGAAGTACGGTATCCCTACTGCAGAATACGAAGTATTCAGCGATAAGGATGCTGCGCTGGCTTACCTGGAAACCTGCCCGATCCCAACTGTAATCAAGGCTGACGGTCTGGCACTGGGTAAGGGCGTTATCATCGCAGAAACAAGAGAAGAAGCGAAGGAAGCGGTTGTTTCCATGATGGAAGACAAGATCTTCGGTGAAAGCGGAAGCAACATCGTAGTGGAAGAATTCCTGACCGGTCCGGAAGTTTCTGTTCTGTCCTTCACTGACGGCAACATCGTGGTTCCTATGGTTTCCTCCATGGACCACAAGCGTGCGCTGGACGGTGACAAGGGTCTGAACACCGGCGGTATGGGTACCATCGCTCCAAACCCTTACTATACAGCTGAAGTTGCTGAAAGATGTATGAAGGAAATCTTCCTGCCTACCATTGAAGCGATGAAGAAGGAAGACAGAGAATTCCGCGGATGCCTGTACTTCGGTCTGATGATTACGGAAAAGGGACCGAAGGTAATTGAATACAACTGCCGTTTCGGTGACCCTGAAACGCAGGTAGTTCTGCCTCTCTTAGACAGCGACCTGCTGGAAATCATGATGGCAACTGCTGCAGGTACTCTGAAGGAAGAAATGGTTCAGTTTGCGGACGACGCTGCATGCTGCGTTGTAATGGCATCCAACGGCTATCCTCAGGCTTACGAAAAGGGCTTCCCAATCACTACTGACGAAGACTTCGGCGGCATCCTGTATGTAGCAGGTGCAAAGCTTGCAGAAGACGGTGCAGTTCTGACCAATGGCGGCCGTGTACTGGGTGTCGTTGCAAGAGCTGAAAAGCTGGAAGACGCAGTGGCTGAAGCATACAAGCAGGTTGAAAAGGTACACTTTGACAACGCTTACTATAGAAAAGACATTGGCGCAAAAGCTCTGGCTGCAAAGGAGGCATAATAAAAAATGGTTTATAGAATTTTTGTAGAAAAGAAACCGGGTCTGGATCACGAAGCGAAGAAGCTGCTGGCTGACATCAAGGGTCTGCTGCAGATTGAAACAGTGACTGACGTAAGAATGGCCAACAGATACGATGTGGAAAACATCGAAAAGGATCTGTTCGACTACGCTCAGAACACCGTATTCGCTGAACCGCAGCTGGACATCGTGACAGAAGATTTTGCACCGGAAGGCGCAGTTGTATTCGCCACTGAATACCTGCCAGGTCAGTACGACCAGCGTGCAGACTCCGCCGCACAGTGTATTCAGATCATCTCCCAGGGCGACCGTCCAACCGTAAGAACTGCAAAGGCTTACGCAATCTACGGCGATGTGACTTGCGAAGAGCTGGCAGCAATCAAGAAGTACGTAATCAACCCTGTTGAATCCAGAGAAGCTGCTCTGGAAATGCCGCAGTCTCTGGCTATGGAATACGAAATTCCGACAGAAGTTGAAACCATCGAAGGCTTCACAGCTCTGGACCGTGCAGGTCTGGAAGCGTTCGTAAAGAACTACGGTCTGGCTATGGACGTGGAAGATGCGGCATTCTGCCAGAAGTACTTCCAGTCTGAAGACAGAAACCCTACTATTACAGAAATCCGCATGATCGACACCTACTGGTCCGACCACTGCAGACATACAACCTTCAACACCACCATCGACAAGGTGACTTTTGAAGATCCGATTCTGGAAGCAGCATGGCAGCGTTATATCGACTGCAGAACTGAACTGAACAGAACCAAGCCAATCAACATGATGGACATGGGTACCATCGCAGCGAAGATTCTGAAGAAGGCAGGCAAGATGCCTAAGATTGATGAATCCGAAGAAATCAATGCATGTACCGTAAAGATCAAGGTTGACGTGGAAGGCGAAGAACAGGATTGGCTGCTGCTGTTTAAGAACGAAACTCACAACCATCCAACGGAAATCGAACCATTCGGTGGCGCTGCTACCTGCGTGGGCGGTGCAATCCGTGACCCGCTGTCCGGCCGTTCCTATGTTTACGCAGCAATGCGTGTAACCGGTGCTGCTGATCCGCTGAAGCCGGTAAGTGAAACTCTGGAAGGCAAGCTGCCTCAGAGAACTATCGTTACGACTGCAGCTGCAGGTTACTCCTCCTACGGTAACCAGATTGGTCTGACTACCGGTATGGTAGATGAACTGTACCACGACGGTTATGCTGCAAAGAGAATGGAAATCGGTGCAGTTGTTGGTGCGGCTCCTGCTGAAAACGTAAGAAGAGAAAGACCGGAACCTGGCGATGTGATCATCCTGCTGGGCGGCAAGACCGGCCGTGACGGCTGCGGCGGTGCAACCGGTTCTTCCAAGTCTCATACAACTGAATCCCTGGAATCCTGCGGTGCAGAAGTTCAGAAGGGTAATGCTCCTGAAGAAAGAAAGCTGCAGAGACTGTTCAGAAACAGAGAAGCTTCCATCCTGATTAAGAGATGTAACGACTTCGGTGCAGGCGGTGTATCCGTAGCAATCGGCGAACTGGCAGACGGTCTGCTGATCGACCTGAACAAGGTTCCTAAGAAGTACGAAGGTCTGGACGGTACGGAACTGGCTATTTCCGAATCTCAGGAAAGAATGGCAGTTGTAGTTGCTGCAGAAGACGAAGCAAAATTCATGGCTCTGGCTGCTTCCGAAAACCTGGAAGCTACCCGTGTAGCGGTAGTTACCGAAGAACCTCGTCTGGTTCTGACCTGGAACGGCAAGGCTATCGTAGATATCTCCAGAGAATTCCTGGATACCAACGGTGCGGAAAAGCACGTGGAAGTGGTTGCTGCAGCTCCGAAGGACTGGGCAAAGGACGTAACCGAAGACTTCAAGGGCCAGTATGAAGCTCTGGCAGAAGACCTGAACATCTGCTCCAAGAGAGGTCTGTCTGAACGTTTTGACTCCACCATCGGTCATGCAACCGTGCTGATGCCTTTCGGCGGCAAGAAGCAGAAGACTCCAATCCAGGCTATGGTTCACAAGATTCCGGTAGAAGGCAAGTACACTACTACCTGCTCCATGATGTCCTGGGGTTACAACCCATATATCGCAGAAAAGTCTCCATACCACAGTGCATACCTGGCTGTAGTGGAATCCGTTTCCAAGCTGGTAGCAGCCGGCGGCAAGTTCGAAGACGTTTACCTGACATTCCAGGAATACTTCGAAAAGCTGGGTAAGGATGCTGACAGATGGGGCAAGCCTGTATCTGCTCTGCTGGGTGCTCTGAAGGCACAGCTGGGTCTGGGCGTTGCAGCAATCGGTGGTAAGGACTCCATGTCCGGTACCTTCGAACAGCTGACGGTTCCTCCTACTCTGGTATCCTTCGCTGTTACTGACGAACACGTAGACAACATCATCTCTCCTGAATTCAAGGAAGCTGGTCATAAGGTTTACCTGCTGAAGCCGCAGCTGGACGAAGAAGGTCTGCCAACAGCAGAATCCCTGATGAAGCTGTACGACGAAGTATTCGCACTGACATCCACCGGTAAGGCAGTAGCTGCATGGACTCCTGCATTTGGCGGCGTGGCAGAAGGTATCCTGAAGATGGCTATCGGTAACGAACTGGGCTTCAAGTATGAAGCAGGCGTTTCCAACGAAGAAATCTTCGGCTACAACTACGGTGCTTTCATCCTGGAAGTAACTGCTGATGCAGAAATTCCTGCTGGTGCAGTTCTGCTGGGTGAAGTTACTGAAAAGTACGACATCGTAAGAGGCGAAGAAGAAATCTGCCTGTGCAAGCTGGAAGAAGCTTATGAAGACAAGCTGGAATCCGTATTTACCTGCAACCTGGAAATGCCAGGAAAGGAAATCGAAACCTTCACATACAATGTTAAGGAAGAAGAAAGAAAGATCTGCGCACCTGCTCTGAAGGTTGCAAAGCCTAAGGTTCTGATTCCTGCATTCCCTGGTACAAACTGTGAATACGACACTGCTATGGTAATGGAAAAGGCCGGCGCTGAAGCAGAAATCTTCGTGGTAAGAAACATGACTTCTGAAGCAGTAATCCAGTCCGTAGAAGAATTCGCAGCTAAGCTGAAGACTGCTCAGATGGTATTCATCCCTGGCGGCTTCTCCGGCGGTGACGAACCGGACGGTTCTGCAAAGTTCATTACAGCATTCTTCCGTAACGAACTGATTAAGGAAGGCGTAACTGACCTGCTGGAAAACAGAGATGGTTTAATGGCTGGTATCTGTAACGGTTTCCAGGCACTGGTTAAGCTGGGTCTGGTACCTTACGGCAAGATCATCGACACTGATGCAAACTGCCCAACTCTGACCTACAACACCATCGGCCGTCACCAGTCCAAGCTGGTTCGTACCAGAATCGCTTCCAACAAGTCTCCATGGCTGGCAGCAACCAATCCTGGCGAAATCTACACTGTAGCAATTTCCCACGGTGAAGGACGCTTCCTGGCTGGCGATGATGTGGTTGCACAGCTGGCTGCAAACGGTCAGATTGCAACGCAGTACGTAGACTTCGACGGTAAGCCAACTGATCAGATTCAGTTCAACCCTAACAACTCCGTATACGCGATCGAAGGTATTACTTCCCCGGACGGCAGAGTATTCGGTAAGATGGGTCATTCCGAACGTATCGGCTACGGTCTGTATAAGAATGTAATCGGCGAATTCGACATGAAGATGTTCGAATCTGCAGTGAAGTACTTCAAGTAAGGAAAAATTATGATTAAAATCAATTATGATAAATGCGTTGGGTGCCTTAAGTGCACCCGCGTATGCATCTGGACCATCATCGAAGAACGTGACGGTAAGCCTTACGTTCTGGAAGACAAGACCCGCGGCTGTGCAAAATGTATGCATTGCGGCATTGTCTGCCCGGAAGGGGCCATCGAGTTCAATGATGCGCCGATGATGATCGGGGAAGATAAGCCGATTGTGTCCGATACCTTTGCGGAGGATATGGAAAGCTTTCTGCTGACCCGCCGGTCTTACCGGGACTTCCGCGAAGAAGAGGTGGATGAGGCAATCATCCGTAAGGCTCTGGAAACGGCAGCCTGGGCGCCAAGCGCCAAGAACCAGCATCCGACCAGGTACTACGTGGTGCAGGGAAGAGAAAAAGTGGATGCGGTCATGGGCCACATCCTGGATTACATCAGGGAAACCGGAGAAAGCCCGGAAGTACTTTCTGAGCTGGAACGCGGAAACAATCTGGTTCTGGGTCATGCACAGACCCTGATTCTGGCCTACAGCCGGAACAATGCCATCAATGCACCGCAGGATACCGCTCTGGCCCTGGATTATGCGGATCTGATGCTGCAGTCCAGAGGTGTGGGAACCTGCTGGGCGGGCTATCTTACCCGTTTTGCAAACAAAATCCCGGCACTGCAGGAAATGTTCCCGCTGCCGGACAATAACAGCTTCTACGGCGCTCTCCTGGTGGGATGGCCGAAGGAAGACTATCTGTACATACCGGAACGTCTGAAACGTGCAGATATCACATTTGTGAAATAAAATGAAATGCAATGCCTGCGGAAGACCTGCTGTGATGAGCAGCGGACCGGCCGCAGGCTGAGCTGTATATGGAAAAGGGTGTTTTGATTGGGGAAAAGGAAGGTGACGGAATTATGGAAGGAAAACCGGATAAAAAGTTTTTGAATACTATGCTGCTGATTCTCTTTGGAGTGGGTTTCTATGTGGGGCTGTCCAATCTGCCGGTTGTGGCGGAAAGCGTCTGGACTGTGGTATCCCTGTTCGCACCGCTGATTGTGGGCGGTGTGATTGCATTCATTCTGAATGTGCCAATGCACTTCTTTGAGAAGCAGTGCGATAAGATATATAATAAGAAGAAAATAAAACTGCTGAAGACGGCTAAAGGGCCAATCTGCCTGGTTGTGACCCTGATTGCCTTTGTGGCCGCTATCAGCCTGATTGTCAGTGTGATTGTTCCGAATCTGGTGGATTCCATCACAACCCTGGCTGAAGGGGTGAAGGAAAATCTGCCGGTGTGGATTGACTGGCTGAAGCAGCATCAGATTGATACCACATTCATCGAGAATGCCCTGGCAAAGATTGATGTGCAGTCCATTCTCAATGAGCTGCAGAGCAACCTGGGCCGTATCCTCTCCTCTGCAGGAAGTGCGGCAGGCAGTGTGGTGGGTGTTCTGTCCAATCTGGCTTTCGGTCTGATTTTCGCCATCTACATCCTTATGAGCAAAAAGAAGCTGGGAATCCAGGCAAAACAGCTGGTTTACGCCTATCTGAAAAAGTCCTGGGCGGATAATATCTGCGAGGTGGCATCCCTGACTTATAAGACCTTCAGCAGTTTCCTGTCGGGGCAGTGTCTGGAAGCATGCATTCTGGGCGGCATGTTCTGCATCGTTCTGCTCATCGGCGGATTCCCGTGTGCCGTCACCATCGGTGTTATCATCGGCTCCATGGCCCTGATTCCGTTCATCGGAGCGTTTATCGGCCTGGCTTTCGGTATCCTGCTGATTCTGGTGGAAGCACCTTCCAAAATCCTCTGGTTCATCATTATCTTCTTCGTCGTACAGCAGATTGAAGGCAATCTGATTTATCCGAAGGTTGTGGGAGGTTCCGTTGGCCTTCCTGCCATTTGGACGCTGCTGGCGGTCGTAGTGGGGGGAAGTGTTTCCGGTATCTTCGGAATCATCGTCTTCATCCCGATCTTCTCGGTCATCTACGCACTGATCCGCAGAAGCGTACACAGCCGGCTGAAAGATAAAAAGATCCGTGTAGAAGAGTAAAAAACGGACCTGGAAAACATAAATAGAAAAAAATCAAAAAAAGCAAGTATTTTTCTAAAAAAGTACTTGCTTTTTGTTTTAACTTGTAGTATACTTAATTTTGTTCGGTGAGAGAACAGAAAGTAAATATGCGGTCTTGGCGGAATTGGTAGACGCGCACGGTTCAGGTCCGTGTGAGGCACACTCATGGGGGTTCGACTCCCTTAGACCGCACCATTTTCTTTACTTTCTGAATATCTTACGAATGCGCGGTCTTGGCGGAATTGGTAGACGCGCACGGTTCAGGTCCGTGTGAGGCACACTCATGGGGGTTCGACTCCCTTAGACCGCACCAATATAGAAAGCAGATGCAAATGCGTCTGCTTTTTTCTTTTTCGGAATCCTGAAGCTCGAGGAGGCGGGTTTTGCCGGAAAAAGTGGTTTACAGTAAAAAGTTTCACTTACCTCTGCACGAATTTCTGTGTTATAATTAGGTGAGAGGCGAAAGGAGGCTTTTTATGTATCAGGTAGGAGACTGGATCTTTTATGGAAACACGGGAGCTTGTAAGGTTACAGATGTTTCAGAACGGAAACTTCCCGGCATGGAAAAGGAAATGCTTTATTATACACTGCAGCCTCTGGATGACAGCTGCAGTATTTCTACTCCTGCAAACGGAAAAATTTTTACCCGTCCGCTGATTACCAGAGAAGAAGCGGAAGCACTGATAGACGCGATTCCGGATATTGATGCAGAGGCATACCACAACCCTGTACTGCGCCAGTTATCGGAGCACTACGAAAAGTCACTGAATACTCATGACTGCCTTTCGCTGATTAAAATGACCATGTCGATTCATGCGAAAAAGGAAGCTGCGGTCAGCCAGAAGAAGAAACTGGGTGCTGTTGATGAAAAGTTCATGAAGCGGGCGGAAGACCTGCTTTTTGGGGAGCTTTCCGTTGCACTTGGTATCCGCAAAGCAGAGGTGGCAGATTACATTTCACGCAGACTTGCGGAATAATAAATACACTTGGATTTCAGTTTATATGAGAAGCGAAAAGCAGCTTCACCTGCTGGTGAAACTGCTTTTTTAATGCAATGAATATTATCTTCCGCGTCTTCCTGCGCCGCCGCCGCGGCTGGAACCGCCGCCGCCGAAGCCGGATGAACGTCCTCCACCGAAGGAGGAACCGCCGCCAAAGGAAGAACCTCCGCCAAAACTGCTGCCGGAAGAACGTCTGCCGGCACCGCCACCGCGGGAACTTCCGCCGCCGCCATGGCCCATGCCGCCTCCAAAGAGACTGCCGGATGAGTTATGGGTGGTCGGACGGGATGGACGGGTGTTTGGAGTGCCTGTATAAATTACAAACCGTCTGCGCCGAGGTCTCGGTGCCGGATGTACATGGCCCGGATGAGGACCGGGAACCGGGTGATAGGAAGGCCGGGAATACTGGCGGGCACTGTTTTTCTTGAAAACCGTGTAAATATACAGCAGAGTAAACATAATGAACAGGATGGTTACGATGGTGAGAATGAGTGTAATGGTTCTCATCATCCGCATACCGTGCTGTATCTGCTGTATATCCTGGGATCCGTCGTAGTAACCATCATTTACAGATGGAGCACCTGCACCGTTTCCGGATACTCCGTAGATGCTGCAGAGTTCATTGTACAGTGCGTCAAATACGGTACGTACGCCGGCGTCATAATTGCCTGCGGCAAAGTCCGGCTCCAGGTAATAGTACAGAATGTCATCGATGGTACCGCTGGACAGGCTGTTTATAAGACCGGTTCCCTGCATGCACCAGTAGTTTTCCTCGCCGATGGTCAGCAGCAGGAGTACTCCGTTGTCTTCAGAGGCAGAACCCAGATCCATGTCATCAAAGAGCTGATAACAGTAATCTTCGATATCCATGCCGTCCAGAAAATCTACGACCACAACTGCAATCTGTGCACCTTCACAGTTGGCTTCCAGGAAACCGTTCTGCTCTGCGATGTAGTCCTCCGTCGTTTCTGAAATGACACCGGCTTCGTCAGTAATGTAATATTTATCTGAAATCTGTACCATTGCGGAGGCAGAACCGCAGGACAGGCTCAGAGTCAGCGCCAGCAGCACCAGCACCGCCAGGAAGCGGCAGAGCGCCGGGCGCAGAGATTTTGCTGTGTTGTAATTCATAATCTCATCCCCCTGATTGTTAATAGAAAATCACGGCCTGGGACGGAACCGGGGTGATGGCTGCCAGCAGGGAGGCCGGGAATCCATCCAGTGCCTGGTTATAGTCCTGGGCGTACTGGTTGTACGGGTCATGACTGATGGTGTCGTTGCGGGAGTTGAAATCCGCATAGAGAGACTGACGGTACTTCTCGTGCTGTGCCATCAGGCTTTCTTCTCCCAAAGCATTATACAGTGAGGTCATGGCACTGTCCAGCTTACGGTTGCGTTCTGACAGTCTGGCGATGTGGCCGTCCCGGGTTGTTGCAGACAGTTCTGCGGAAAGCTCTGCGGATGCAGAAGTAACTGCCTGTGCTTCGTCCTGAACGCCTGCATAATTGGAAGCGATGGTCACCAGGTTTGCAGCTGCCGCGGCGCGTTCCGCCAGATCGTTTGCGATGCAGATGCCGTCGCCCCGCTCACCGGTGAAGAAAACGTCTTCCGCCTGGCTGTAGAGGCTGTTTAAGCCCTTATATCCGCCAATCCAGGTGCCGGCTGCGATAAGTACCGCCATGAGCACCAGACAGAGGAATTTATTATTCAGTAAGTTCATTGTATCAGCCTCCCTGGCTTATTTGCGAACTTCCAGCAGCTTGGCCTTCAGATCCTGTTCGATCTTGAAGAGTTCAGCTTCAGCTTCTTTTCTCTTCTGACGGCCTTCGGTCTGAATGTTCATCACTTCATCGATGGTTTCAATCAGCTTGCGGTTGGTATCCTGCAGAGTTTCGATATCTACCACTCCTCTTTCAGATTCGCGGGCAACGTCGATGGTAGTCTGCTTCAGAACTTCCGCATTCTTTCTCAGCATTTCATTGGTAGTGTCGGAAACAGCCTGCTGTGCTTCTACTGCAGCCTTGCTGTTTGCCATACCCAGAGCCAGAACCATCTGAGACTTCCAGAGAGGAATGGTGTTAATCAGAGTGGTCTGAATCTTTTCTACCATCAGGGTGTTATTGTTCTGTACCAGACGGATCTGCGGTGCCATCTGCAGAGAAACGGTTCTGGTCAGATCCAGGTCGTGCAGTTTCTTTTCAAAACGGTTGCACATCTGCTCGAAGTCGTTGGCAGCCTGCGCGTCTTCTACAGTGCCGGATGCTGCGGCCTTTGCCTGCATTTCAGGAAGCACTACATTATATGCATGTTCCAGTTTCTTTTTGCCGGCTACGATGTACATGGACAGCTGCTTGAAGTTCAGGGTGTTGGCCTTGAACAGTTCGTCCAGAACTGCGATGTCGCGGGTCAGGGTAACCTGGTGGCCTTCCAGAATTTCAACAACCTTTTCTACATTTACTTCAGCCTTGTCATACTTTGCCTTCAGCTGAGCGATTGGATCTGCAACTTTGTGGAACAGACCGAAGAAACCTTTCTTCTGTTCTTCCAGAGCATCGAATCCCTTCAGTTCGGTTACCAGATCGGACAGGGAATCACCCACGGTGCCCAGATCCTTGGTACGTACGTTTTCCAGGGCAGCATCGGAGAAATCAGCAATCTTCTGCTGTGCGTCAGCACCATACTGCAGGATGTGATTGGAATTGGTCAGGTCAATCTTTTCGATAAATGCGTCTACAACCTTCTGTTCTTCCGGTGTCAGCTGAATTTTATCTTCAATCTTAACTTCTCTTACAGGAGCAGGTGCTTCTGCTGCTGCAGTTTCAGCCTTTGGTTCTTCACCCAGAGACAGGGTAGGGACTTCCATCATTAATTCATCGTTCATGTTCAAATCCTCCTATATTACTGATCCAGGCTGCTGAAGTCCATTTTATTTTCAGCGCCTTCGGTTTTTAACAGCTGTTCCAGTACATTGATGTCAGCGGACACCTCCATGGCATCATCGCTGAACAGATCGTCCAGAACTTTTTTCAGTGCTTCATCGGCAGAAGCCAGGCCTTCGCGGAGCTTTGCAAGAGCAGCGGTCACATTTCCGCCTTCTGCGGCTGCTCCCTCCTGCGTTTCCAGCAAAATATACTTGTCAATCAGTCCGGTAATCATGTCACCGTAGTGGTTTGCAAGCTTTCTCACCTTATTTCTGTCCTTTGGATCCTTTTCTACCTCATCGGCAATCAGATCCAGGGTTGTCGCCATGGATTTTACATGACGGCGGACCTGAGGATCAGAAAGTCTGCTTTCCTGGGCCAGCAGTTTATCACGGCATACATCCAGCTTTTTCGCCAGCTCTTCAGCTCTGACCTTTACAGTCGGTGCGGGCGGAAGCTTGGCAATCTGAGATCTGCGGACTGCGGTCAGAAGTACATACACTGCAGCGGCACCAACGGCGCATGCAAGCAGTGCCCCCAACTTATATACCGGCAGAATCAAAGCGGCTATAAACCACACACCGCCTGCGGCGAGGAATGGCAGACCGGCCGGCATTACTTTTTCTTTCGACATGAAATACCTCCTTATGAAAGCCGCTGCAGCACCGGCCCAATGGGGCATGCAGCAGGGGCATACTCTAACTTATATTTTACTATAATGAAGAAAGGGGTGCAACCATCAGTTGTGACAGATTTTACACAAGCAGTGTTTCTTGAAAAATTATCACAATTATGATAAGGCACAGCCAACGAAGGAGGATGCTCGAAATGAAAAAAATCAGGCCGATTTCAGATTTGAGAAATAATTTTGCGGAAGTATCCAGGGAAGTCCATGAACACAACGAACCAGTTTTCTTTACAAAAAATGGCTGCGGGGATATGGTTGTCATGAGTATGGAAGCGTACGAGAATCTGCAGTTTGAAAGCGAAATTTATTATAAGCTGCTGGAAGTTGAGAGATTTGCTGGAAATTACAGAATATACAGCTGTGAAATTATACAATCCGGATGCAGCCTTAAAACAGGCAGAACGAATCAGAGATGCCGTTAATTATGCTGCAGAACACCCGTATATGTATCCTGTGCATTATCCTGTGAAAAAGCTGAAACATGATTATCGTAAAATTCCGGTGAACAATTATCTGGTATTTTGCTGGGTGGAAGAAAGTGAGAAAACAATTGTGGTGGCCCGTATCCTTTACAACAGGTGTAACTACATGATAACAGATGGAGGTGCTTCATATCTGAATGAACCTCCGATGAGATGGAAATTAAAATAACGAAAGCCCGGTGACGGAGGAAGGTATTGTTATGAAAGCATATACATATATTTCAAAGGGAACTTTCGGATTCGTTGAAAAACCTAAGCCAGAGCTTATGGATCCAGGATATGCTGTTGTTAAGGTTACTCTTGCCAGCATTTGCTCCAGTGACTTACATATCAAGCATGGCAGCGTTCCGCGTGCAGTGCCTGTCCTAATGCAATCGTTACTATCGCAGATGGTAAAATTAGCACAGAACCACTCATTACACATACATATCCACTTGAAAAAATAGAAGAAGCCTATGAACTGTTTGAAAACCGGCTTGATGGCGTAATAAAAGTGGCCATTGAATGTTAAATATGTGCCGCCATCGTAATCGCAGACCTGTTCTGTTTCGCTGCGTTCGCCGCAGTTGGCAGAGGTATGGGTCAATAGAGGTTCTATAAAGTATCACTAAATACAATAAAATCGTATCTCTTGAGATATAAATATCCTGAATTGGAGATATAATAAACTGTGACACATAAAAGCGGGGCTGCCGCTCCGGTCGACTAATCAGTCAACTGTGCGATAGCCCCGTTTACTATCATTAGAAGTTATTCTTTAATAAATTCCTTCACAGAGGTGGCCAGTCCAGCCAGACCCTGGATTTCGGATGGAATGATAATCTTGGTTGCCTGACCGTCTGCAGCTGCAGTGAAGGCTTCCAGAGATTTCAGCTTGATAACGGATTCGTCAGCGCCGGCTTCCTTGATTAAGCGGATACCTTCTGCGGTAGCCTTGTTAATCATCAGGATGGCTTCGGACTGACCTTCTGCTTCCTTGATTGCAGTCTGCTTGGCAGCTTCAGCAGCCAGGATTGCGGCCTGCTTTTCTGCTTCTGCAGTCAGGATGGCAGCTTCTTTCTGACCTTCCGCAATCAGAACCTTGGACTTCTTTTCACCTTCTGCAATCAGAATAGCCTCTCTACGTTCACGTTCTGCACGCATCTGCTTTTCCATGGCTACCTGAATATCACGAGGAGGAGTAATGTTCTTTACTTCTACACGGTTGATCTTGATACCCCATGGGTCGGTAGCTTCATCCAGAACCATACGGATCTTGGAGTTGATGTGCTCACGGCTGGTGAGGGATTCGTCCAGTTCCAGCTCGCCGATAATATTTCTCAGTGTTGTTGCAGTCAGGTTTTCGATGGCATCCATCGGACTTTCCACGCCGTATGCATACAGTTTAGGGTCAGTAATCTGGAAATATACAACGGTGTCGATTTCCATGGTTACGTTATCCTTGGTGATAACCGGCTGAGGAGGGAAGTCGATAACTTTCTCTTTCAGCGATACTTTGCGGGAAATCTTATCCACCAGAGGCAGCTTGAAGTGAAGACCTACCTGCCAGGTAGAGTGATATGCACCCAGACGTTCCACTACATAAGCCTTAGCCTGCGGAACGATACGGATGTTGGAAACCAGCAGCCAGATGAGAATGGCTACAACAATCAGAATGATAATGACTTTCAGCATAATCTTTTCCTCCCTTTTTTTCTCTCAAATCAAAATATGAATGTTAGCGCTCAGCCGGAGAAACGATCAGTTTCACTCCCTCGATCGCTATCACCTTAATCTGTGTGCCTGATGGTATAGCTGCGGCGGAATCTTCACAGACTGCGGTCCACACCTGACCTTTCACTTTAACCTGGCCCGGTGCAAACGGTGCAATGTCTGCAGTAACCAGACCTTCTTCCCCAATCAGTGCATCTGCGTTGGTCTTTTCGGTTCCTGTCTTCAGTTTTTCCACGAAAATCTTCCGTGTGGAAACCAGCAGACCAACTGATGAAATCAGAAATACTGCAACCTGCAGCCCCAGTCCGGTGTCAAACAGTGCGAAAATCAGTGCGATAAACGCCCCGCCGGCAAACCAGATGGTGGCAAGGCCTGCGGTCAGCCCCTCCACGATCAGGCAGATGATTGCAACAATCAGCCATACAATGGCAAGATGAATCGTAATGCCCAGAATGGTCATTCCATTTCCCCCTTTCACACATTAAATTGTTCTTTTTTTATTTTATCATACATCCTGCCCCTTGCCAAATAATATTTCGGGTCTGCGGCAATTTATAGTTCACAGCGGCAGAAAAATATACTAAAATATATACAAGCCTGGCAAAATATTTCCACTCTGGTGTCGCAGTGCGTCTGGGGTTGGATTTTGCGGAGAACGAAAGGAGAAAAATATGAAATTTGAAATGTATCATAGCTGCATTACTGTACTGGATCTGGAAAAGTCCCTGGCTTTCTATAAAGAGGCGCTGGGCCTGGAAGTGATGCGCACCATCGATGCAGAAGATGGTTCTTTTAAGATTGTTTTCCTGGGTAACGAAGGCTGCGGCTGCCAGCTGGAACTGACCTGGTATGCGGACCGTGCCGAACCGTACAATCTGGGCGATAACGAAATTCACATCGGATTCCGTACTGCCGATATCGATGCTGCCCTGGCAAAACATAAAGAAATGGGCTGCGTCTGCTTTGAAAACCCTGCCATGGGTATTTACTTCATCGAAGATCCGGACGGGTACTGGATGGAAGTGGTACCGGTGAGATAGAAAGCTGCGGAAAAGAATGAAACGTTTTTTAAGAGACACGCACATCGGTGAGCTGATTGGATTGGTTCTGCTGTCTGTTCTGCTGGTGTCTGTGGCGATTTCTGCCAACGGGATATCCAACCGGGAGACGGAAGAACAGGAACGCCTTCTTGGAAAATATGTCCCGGAGGGGGT
Organism: Bacillota bacterium; assembly: GCA_017556505.1. Classification (GTDB taxonomy): domain Bacteria; phylum Bacillota; class Clostridia; order Peptostreptococcales; family Anaerovoracaceae; genus RGIG7179. The sequence goes on from JAFYNS010000152.1 coordinate 15,706, forward strand.
TCTGATTTATGGTGCCGATGACAGTGCACCGCCTCTTCGCTTTATTGACGAGGATGGTGTATATAAAGGTGTGGTTGTGGACTATATGAACCAGCTCTCTCTGGAGCTGGGGATTGAAATTACCACTGTACCGTATAAATGGGAGAACGCTATTGAATCGCTGAAAAGCGGCGATACAGATCTCTGTGACATGTTCTCCAATCCGGAGCGTGAGCATTATTTCGTCTTTACCGATCCTATTTACATTCTGCGAACTGTAATGGTAGTGGAAAACGGCAGGAACTGCGGGCTGGAGGATATTCATACCATGACCGTGGCCACACAGGAAGGGGACTACGCCAACTGGTATATGCGGGAGCATTATCCTACTGCAGAACTGGTATATGTTCATGACGTGGGAGAAGGTCTGGAGCTTCTCACAGAAGGGGCGGTCGATGCGGTAATCGGCGATGAACCGGTTATGCTGTATTATGCCAAAGAACTGGATGTGGAGGACCGGATTACCACCATTGAAACAGCACTGTATGAGGAGCCGGTAGGGTTGGCACTGCCAAAAGAAAAAGCGGAACTGGTCACTGTGCTGAACCGTGCCATTAAAAATATCAATGAGAAGGGTCAGCTGGAAAAAATTCAGCAGAAGTGGTTTGGGATTTCCACACCGCTGATTGCAGCAGAGTCCTATTCTGATTTGATTAAAGTACTGGTTGTGGCGGGGATTGGATTGATTTTTATCATTCTGCTGGCACAGGTAAACAACCGGTCATTGAAAAAGCAGGTAAACAAGCGGACCGAAGAACTGGAAGCCAGAAAGAATGAACTTCAGCTGATTTTCGACCAGATGCCGGAAGGCATTGTCCTGGTGGACGATGAGGGCATCATTCGAAACGGCAGCTCTCACTTTTTCCGGCAGAAGATTCCGGCTGAGCAGCTTTATGAAGGAATCCCATGCAGGGAAGTTATGCGTGGATTCTGTGGAAATCCAAGCTGTCAGAGATTTTGCGGAGAAACGGAGGGAACTTGTATTGCCCTGGAAACACTCCGGCAAAACGACACCGTTATCCGGAAAGTACAAATGGAAAACGAAATTTATGAAGTCCGAAGCGTACCGACCAGCTTCTACGAAGGAGAAACACCGCGGCCGGCTGTACTGATGGTGGTCCGGGACATTACCCTGGACGAAGCGAACAGTCAGCAGCTGCTGCAGACCTCCAAGATGGTTGCCATCGGGCAGCTGGCAGCAGGAATGGCTCATCAGATCCGGAATCCTCTGGGAATTATCCGAACTCAGAGTTTTATCATTCGAAATGGGCGGCAGGAAGACGAAAAACTGCAGAAATCTCTGAACTATATTGATGACAGCGTGAAGAGGGCCAGTGAAATCATCGACAATGTCATGAATTTCTGGCGTGTTTCGGACGATGCGCAGACTGAGTTTTCTGTTCGGGATCAGCTGGAATCCGTGGTGCTTCTGCAGGAAAAAGATTTTTCCAGTGCTGGTATTTCTGTTGAAATCTGCTGTGAACCGGACCTGCGTCTTTCTTCCAGTGCGGATGCACTGAAACACATTCTCCATAATCTGGTTTCCAACGCAGTGGACGCGATGGAGGGTGGAGGCAGACTGAAGCTGTCGGCCTTCCGGGATGGAAACCGGGTGGAACTGCGCTGTGAGGATACGGGCTGCGGTATTTCAGAAAAGAATCTGCAAAATCTGTTTAATCCGTTCTTCACTACGAAAGAACCGGGGAAGGGTACCGGTCTGGGGCTTTTCATCGTTTACTCGGAAGTGGAAAAGGTGGGCGGTACCATCGATGTGTACAGTAAAGAAGGAGAAGGAACTCGTTTTATAATCCGGATTCCGGACGGGCAGGTGAAACATGAATAATTATATTAAAATACTGGTTGTGGATGACGAAAAGGACAGCCGGGAAACCTATAAAATGCTGCTGGAAAGTCAGGACTTCACGGCAGAAACCGTGGAATCTGCAGAGCAGGCCATGGCATTTCTGGAAAAAGAATTCTGCCGCATCGTCATATCCGACATTACCATGCCGGGAATGGATGGGCTGCAGCTGCTGCAGGAACTGAAAAAACGGTATCAGAACGACATAGAAGTGATTATGGCTACCGGGTACGGAACCATTGAATCTGCAGTGGAGGCCATGAAGCTGGGGGCCTTCGGCTATTTCGTGAAAAGTCATAACCCGGATGAGCTTCTGATGGAGATTAAAAAAGCCATTTCCAGCCTGGAGATGGAAAATATGAAAAATATCCGCAGTGACAGTCCTGCCAAGTACCTGCTTCAGAGTAAGAATCCGAAGATGCAGCAGGTATGGAATCTGGTGGATCTGGTGGCAGACTCCGGTGCCAATGTGCTCATTACCGGAGAGTCCGGAACAGGGAAGGAAATTATTGCGGAAGAAATTCACCGCCGGAGCAGCCGCAGTGAGAAACCGTTTATCGCCATGAACTGTCAGCAGTATCCTCACAACCTGCTGGAATCCGAGCTTTTCGGACATGAAAAAGGAGCCTATACCGGAGCTGTTTCGCGGCGGATTGGGAAACTGGAACAGGCTGCCGGAGGCACCGTCTTTCTGGATGAAATCGGAGACTTGAGCATGGATGTGCAGGTAATGCTTCTGCGTGTGCTGGAAAAGAAAGAAATCGAACGAATCGGCTCCAATACCCTGATTCCGGTAAATTTTCGGCTGCTGACCGCTACGAACCGGTCGATCGAGGAACTGATTCATGAGAAAAAATTCCGGCAGGACTTTCTTTACCGAATTAATACCATTGAAATCAATCTGCCTCCGCTGCGGGAACGAAAGGAAGATATCCCTGATTTCATAGAGTTCTTTATTCATAAGTATGAACGGGAAACTGGCAAGACCATTCACCAGATTGAATCAGCCGCCATGGACTATCTGCTCCACCATGAATATGTGGGAAATATTCGTGAGATGAAGAATCTGATTGAGCGTCTGGTGATTCTGTCTGGAGACAGCGGGATACTTTCTCTGGGAGCGGGATTCTGGAACGCTGGGGCAGAGACGAACGGCCGCCAGGGTGAAATGACGGAAGGAAGAGATTTCGGTGATGTGAGTTATAAGGAAGCAAAAGCCAATTTCGACCGGGAATTCATTCTCAGCATGCTGCAGGTAACAAACGGAAATATTACCAAGGCAGCGGAGAAGATGGGAATGTCCCGCCGCCAGCTGTTTAATAAAATCGTGGAACTGCAGATTGATGTCAGCGCAATGAAATAGCAGCTGGCTTACAGTCTTCATGATAAACAAAAAATTGCATGGAAATATTTTTCCACACGGAAAAATATTTCCATTTTTATTGTTCTGAATTGATCCGAAAATCCCTTCCGAAAACCGGTGTGCCTGCGTTGTGAAAAAGCGGAAACTGTGTATTTTGAGGGGTCGAAGGCATCAGAAGGCTGAAAAAAGCAGAAAATGTACGAAATGGCATACAATTTGCAATGTTAAAATAGTGTATATTATTTTTTAACTACATTTATTGGAGGATATTATGGAAAAGAAAAGACTTGAGTTCTATGGCGGCCCATGGATGTCATTCCTGCCGTTCGTAATCTTCATTGCACTTATCATTCTGACTACCTTCGTATGGCAGTCCATCTCCGATGGTGCACTGTGGGTTCCTGCATTTGCAGCGATTCTGATTACTTTCTTCTTCGCAAAGGACAAGAAGCAGTATGCTGACGCAGTTATCGACGGTATGGCAAGCCGCGAAGCAATCATTCCGGTAGTATGCTGGATTTTCGCTGGTGTTTTCTCCAGAATTCTGAGAATGTCCGGTCTGGCTAACGGCATCGCTGGTATCGCAGCCGGTCTGGGTGTAGGCCCTACCATTTTCGCAGTAATCACCTTCCTGGCATCTGCACTGTTCGCAACCGCATCCGGTACTGGTTTCGGTACGATTGCAGCTGGTATGGGCGTGCTGTATCCTGCAGGTGTGGCTCTGGGCTGTGACCCTGCACTGCTGGCTGGTGTTATCATCTCCGGCGCTGCATTCGGGGACAACCTGGCTCCAATTTCTGACACCACAATCTGTTCTGCTACTTCTCAGGACGTAGACGTTCCTGGCGTAGTAAAGTCCAGACTGAAGTATGCTCTGGCTGCTGGCGCAGTTACCATTATCTGCACTGTAATCTACAGCATGGTATCCGGAAGCACTGTAAGCGCAGAAGCTGCTGCAGTTGAATTTGATCCAATCACTCTGATTATGCTGATTCCGGTTGCTATCACTATCTGGATTGCAATCAGGACTGGCGACATCATTATTGCGACTTCCATCGGTATCGTTCTGGGATGTGCAACTGCATGCGTATTCGGTATCTTCGATTTCGTTCAGATTGACTCCGACTCCAGCATCCCTGCAATCCTGGCTGTACACGGTGATGCAGCAGCTCTGGACAGAACTGTTGACGGCGTAATCTACACCGGTATCAGCAGCATGCTGCAGGTATGTATCCTGGCACTGTTACTGTTCGGTTCCATCAGCGTAATGAGAGCTGGCGGCGGCGATGTAATGCTGCTGGAAAAGCTGAATGCAATTGCTAAGGGACCTAAGTCTGCAGAAGGTACTATCTCTGTAATGGTAATCGTTCTGTCCGCAATCATGGGTCTGAATGCTCCTGCAATCCTGACTGTTGGTGCTTCCTTCGCTAAGCCAATGTCCAAGAAGTTCGGTATCTCCCCTTACAGGGCTGCGAACCTGATGGACGCACAGTCCAACACTCTGGCATACTGCCTGCCTTGGACTCCGGCTATGGTTTACACCCTGGGCTTTGCAGTTGACAGTGCTGCACCTCTGACTGCAGGTCAGATTATCCCTTGCTGCTTCTACTGCTTCGCAATGCTGGTAATCATGACTGTATCCATCTTCACCGGTACCGGCAGACATGACCTGATGGATCAGCTGTCCCCTGAAATGAAGAAGGAATACGGCTGGAAGTAATTTTCTTCCCCGATAAATTCATACGCTAAGCATGATAAAATCCCCGCAGGTTTCGGCCCGCGGGGATTTCTTTACTTATTCTGTGTAATATAGCATCGGTCGATTTCTACAGATGCAAGGAATGTCTCGTCGTATTCCGCCAGCTTCTGATTGAAGTATCGGAGGATTTCCTCTTCGCTTAAGGTGCAGTCCTGGCTTACCACCACGTCAAAGATGACGTTGGTGTGAGTTGGGCCGGTGACTGTACGCAGGTCGTGGAAACTGATGAAGCCGGGCTGTGCATCGATGGCCTGCTGAAGCAGTTCTTTCAGCGGTTCCCGGTTAGGGTCGTTCACCCGGACAGGGTCCATGTGAACGGTAATATTGATATGCAGCTCTTCTCGGAGTCTCTTTTCGATGCTGTCCGCCAGATCGTGGCTGGCCATAGCATCCACCACCGAGTCCACTTCTACGTGGAGGGATGCAAAGATTTTGCCGGGACCGTAGTTGTGCACCGCCAGGTCATGAATGCCCAGAACACCGCTGTAGCTCATGGCAGTCTGTTCAATCTGCTGCACCAGTTCGGAGTCCGGTGCTTCGCCCAAAAGAGGGCTGATGGTATCGCGGACCAGGCCGATGCCGGACCAAATGATGAAGAGGGCCACAGCCAGGCCCATCCAGCCGTCCAGATTTACCTGTGCGAAATGTCCAATCAAAAGGCTCACGAGGACAGCGGTGGTGGAAATCACGTCGTTGCGGCTGTCGGCTGCAGTGGCAAGCAGGGTCATGGAATCAATCCGCTTTCCGGCTGCACGGTTGAAGGCGGCCTGCCATAATTTGATCAGAATAGCCAGAACCAGAACTGCCGCCACCGGCCAGCTGAAGGACAGGGGGGCGGGGTGCAGGATTTTGTCCAGGGAAGATTTCAGCAGCTCGAAACCAACCAGAATGATCAGGAAGGACACGATAAGTCCTGCCACGTACTCATAGCGGGCGTGACCGTAAGGGTGCTCCTGGTCCTCCGGCTTGGCAGACATTTTGAAACCAATCAGAGTGATGACAGAGGAAGCTCCGTCTGCCAGGTTGTTAATCCCGTCAGCAATGATGGCGATACTGCCGGAAAAAATCCCCACAGCAATCTTCATGAAACAGAGCAGCGCATTGGACAAAATACCGACAAACCCTGCCAGCCGGCCATAACGGTCGCGTACTGCAGGGTCTGCTGTGTTTTCCCAATCGCGGACAAGTGTCCTGAACAGGAAGTTATTCATATTGGACCTACTTGGCCAGAGCTGCTTCGATTGCCTGAGCCAGCTGGTCAGGGCAGGAAGTCTGCTTGAAGCCGCACTTGATACCGGACAGTCTCGCCTTCACTTCTTCTGCAGGCTGACCCTTTACCAGAGCGCAGATGCCCTTCAGGTTGCCGTCGCAGCCGCCTACAAATTCTACATCCTTAACGATACCGTCTTCAATGTTTACGTAAACCTGTCTGGAACAGGTGCCTTTTGTCATGTGAGTGTACATCATGGTTTGATTTCTCCTTTTAATATGTATGTATTTTATGTTATACTGTATTCGGGGTTTTATAACCCGTATAGTATATCACAGGAAAGGTGAAATATCCACAGTATGGACGAAAATAAATTACTTCTGGCAGGACTTGAGGACAAGTATGACCGGTTCCTGCAGTACAATTATCTGGTAAGCTCGGACTTTCTGAATCTGCAGCAGCAGTCGGCGTCAGCGGGGCTTCTGCGTCAGTGGAACGGAAGCAGTGCAGGCACACCCGGCAAAGTCTTTCTTTTCGGGGGTTATCCCGACGCAGAGCGGAAGCAGGTGGTCTTCATGCCGGATTATCTGGAAGTGAATAGTGAAGAGGAACTCATGGAATATTTTCGTCAGTATCCCGATGAGTGTCCGCTGGTTGTGCTGGAAATGAGCTACAGCAGCGGGGGCAGCGGCGTTTCGGGCGCAAAGACGCTGACGCACCGGGACTATCTGGGATCTCTTTTGGGGGAAGGAATCCGCAGAGAAAAGCTGGGGGATATTCTGGTGCAGCCAAATGGAGCACAGGCTATCGTAGTGCGGGAGCTTGCAGATTACCTTATGGCCCACTATGGCAAGGCAGGCAGAGTCAGTCTCTCGGTTCAGGTTTCGCCAATTAATGTGATAGACACTGCCGTAATACGCCGCGATGTGGTAAAATTTACGGTAACATCACCGAGACTGGACAGCATCGTGTCCGGCGTCTTTCACCTGTCCAGAACGGCGGCCCAGGAGGCCATCAGCCGGGGTCTGGTGTTTGTAAACGAAGTGGAGGCCACCAAGCCGGACCGGCAGCTTTCAGGCGGAGAAAAGCTGGTGCTCCGGGGAAAGGGCAAGGCCATCTATAAAGGTGTGGACGGCACGTCGAAAAAGGGTAAATACTACGTGACACTGGAAAAATTCATCTGATCTGGCGGCAGGCCGGATGAAGAGATTTTGAGGGAGGAAACAGGGAATGGAAAGAAAGGAATTAACCAAGATTGAAGGCAAGCTCAGATCCAAGTATTTGGAACTGCCGAAGGAAATCTACAAGGCGCGGGGCCTTGTGATTATGGGTCGGCGGATTAAGTCGGTGATTTTCACTACGGATATCGCCATTATCCGGAGCTGCAATGCGGATGCTGTACTGGCAGTCTATCCATTTACGCCGCAGCAGGTTATTTCACAGGCAATCATCAATGTGGCCCCTATGCCCGTATTTGTGGGGGTGGGCGGCGGCATTACCAACGGACAGCGGTCCGCCAATATTGCCAATGACGCAGAAGGCGACGGTGCCTGGGGCGTGGTCGTAAATGCCCCGGTGACCAACGATAACATTCGCCTGATCAGTCAGGTTGTGGATATTCCGATTATAGCCACAGTCATTAATGAACATGCAGACATAGAGGGGCGTCTGGAAGCGGGCGTTTCCATTCTGAACGTATCTGCGGCTGCACGGACACCGGAAGTGGTTCGCTGCATTCGGGAAAAATACCCGAAGGTGCCCATTATTGCCACCGGCGGTCCGACTGCCGAAAGCATTCTGGCTACCATTGAAGCCGGAGCGGACTGCATCAGCTACACGCCGCCGTCAACGGCAGAGATTTTCGCAGATATCATGAAACGCTACCGCGAAGAAGAAGACGTGACCGAAGCAGTAGAAGGTCATGTGACCATCCTCAATGCAATGGAAGAATTATAGTCCCCCCGCCGCCCGCAGAGGGCAGAAGACAGGAGGCAATGTGAACAGAGAAGACAGAAGATACGCGGTGCTCATCGATGCCGATAACGTATCTGATAAGTATGTAAAGATTATTCTGGATGAAATATCCAACTACGGTGTCGCTACCTATAAGCGAATTTATGCGGACTGGACCAAACCCAAGTTCGCCCGCTGGAAGACCATGCTGCTGGAACATTCCATCACCCCCATTCAGCAGTACAGCTATACGGTAGGCAAGAACGCCACCGACTCCGCCATGATTATCGACGCCATGGACATCCTCTATTCCGGCAAGGTGGAAGGATTTTGTCTGGTAACCAGCGACAGCGACTTCACCCGCCTGGCATCCCGCCTGCGCGAGGCCGGCATGGACGTCATCGGCATGGGGGAAACCAAGACCCCGAAGCCGTTTATCTCGTCCTGCAACCGGTTCAAATATCTGGACCTGATTGCACTGGATAACGAACTGGGCGACCTGGCTGACGAAGCGGAAGAACGTGAGTCCCGCAGTTCCGGCAAAACAGTCAAGAAGGGCGCTGCTGCAGCTCCTTCCGGCAAAATATCTGCTGCCGAGGCTGAAAAGCCATCCGGCTCCAAGGCGGATGCATCCGGCCCGGTTAAGACCATGTCCGCCAGATCCATGCGTAAGGCCATCATGGCCATGGTGGAAGAAAACTCCGACGAAGATGAATGGTTCCCACTGGGTGACCTGGGCAACCTGATTCTCAAGCGTTATCCGGACTTCGACGTGCGTAACTTCGGTTTCAAGAAGTTTACACCGTTTATCAAGTCTCTTGGCGCTTTCGAGTTTAAGGAAGAACGTGTTCCCGGCAGCAATAACAAGCTGACATATATCCGTGAAAAGCAGGAGAAACAGGAAAAACCGGCAGCCCCGGAAAAACCAGCAGCACCTGCAGTGCCAGCTCCGGCTGCTGCAGTTCCTGCGGAAGCAGAAAAAACACCGGAAAAGTCCGGGCTGCCTGTGGCAGCGCCGCAGACTGCACTGGTGGAAAAGAAGGACCCGGTACCGGGCAGAAGAAACTGGAAAAGAAAGAATTTTGGAGGAAAAAATGAAGATTGAATTACCTGAAAAGTACGTAAAAGAACCTGTAAGCTATCCGTTTTCACCGGTACTGTCCATCGAGGGCAAGCAGCTGGTGGTAACCTCCGGTCAGTGCTGTGATGACTGGGACGGCCAGATTCCGGAAACCATCGAAGAACAGGCACGGAACACCCTGCTGGCATGCGAAGCACGCCTGAAGGAAGCCGGCTGCACCCTGGAAAACGTATTCAACGTGGAAGTTTTCATGGCAGACCTGGCGCAGTGGGGCGACTTCAATGCCGTTTACCGTGAAATCATGCCGGATCCAAAGCCATGCCGCCGTGCAGTGCAGGTAGGTCTGCTGCCTGGATTTATGGTGGAAGTGGTTATGTGGGCAGTGAAATAGTACAGGCCACCGCATACCGGATTTTGCTCAAAAAATTACGATTTCCGGTATAAACTCAGGAACTGGCTGGCTGCAGACAGGCTGGCGGACCGTTGGCGCCCGCGAAATCTGTCAGGTTTTGTCGAAAAAACAATTAAAATCATAAAAAATCCCTCCATCCCGAAAATAATTGGGAATGGAGGGTGTTTTTTTTGTTTGAAATCGGCGTCAGAATACCGGATTTTGCGAAAAAAATTGAAATTTCCGGTATCGGCTTCCAGACCGCCGTGATTAAACGATCTTAGTTGTCCAGTCTTCTACATTCCAGATGTCAGTTACCCAGTCTTCGTAGAAGGTTGGATCGTGGGATACCATCAGGATGGTGCCTGGGTATTCCTTCAGGGCGCGCTTCAGCTCTTCCTTTGCTTCCACGTCCAGGTGGTTGGTCGGTTCGTCCAGGATCAGCCAGTTGTGTTCGCGGTTCATAACAACTGCCATTCTTGCCTTGGCGTTTTCACCACCGGAGAGAACTCTCATCTGGCTGGTGATGTGGTCGTTGGTCAGGCCGCACTTGGACAGGCACAGACGGCATTCTCTGTTTTCCATGGAAGGGAACTCTTTCCAGAAGTAGTCCAGGGCTGTGATGTCAGAGTCACGTTCTGCTTCCTGCTCAAAATATCCAGGGAACAGGTAGTCGCCCAGCTCAACTTTACCGTCCAGAGCAGGGAGTTTGCCCAGAATGGTCTTCAGCAGGGTGGTCTTACCCAGACCGTTGGTACCGACGATGGCAACCTTCTGGCCTCTTTCCAGAGTGAAGGATACCGGACGTGTCAGAGGCTCGTCCTTGGAGTAGCCGATTACCAGGTCTTCAGCCTGCACGATGAAGCGGGAAGGGGTACGGGCCATGAGGAATCGGAATTCCGGCTTGATCTTTTCAGTCGGACGTTCGATGATTTCCATCTTATCCAGCTTCTTCTGACGGGACATGGCCATGTTTCGTGTCGCAACACGGGCCTTGTTTCTGGCAATGAAATCTTCCAGTTCTTCGATTTCAGCCTGCTGGCGCTTGTAAGCAGCCAGTTCCTGTGCCTTCTGGATTTCGTACATTCTCTGGAAGTTTTCGTAGTCGCCGGTGTAGCGGGTCAGGTTGCCGCCGTCCAGGTTGTAGATTACGTTAACTACAGAGTTGAGGAAGTCCATGTCGTGGGAAACCAGAATGAAAGCGTTTTCGTATTCCTGCAGATATCTGGTCAGCCACACGATGTGCTCGTGGTCCAGATAGTTGGTAGGTTCGTCCAGAATCAGAATGGACGGATTTTCCAGCAGCAGCTTAACCAGCAGAGTCTTGGTTCTCTGACCGCCGGACAGGTCGGTAACATCTCTGTCCAGGCCTACATCGCCCAGACCCAGGCCGTTGGCAACTTCTTCAATCTTTGCGTCAAGCTGATAGAAACCGGAGGATTCCAGGATGCCCTGGATTTCGCCTGCATCTTCCATCATTTCGTCGATTTTTTCAGGATCTGCTTCTGCCATATCTTCATAGAGCTTCATCATTTCTGCTTCCAGCTCGTACATGTGGTTGAATGCAGTACGCAGAACTTCACGGATGGTCATGCCCTTCTTCAGTACGGAGTGCTGGTCCAGGTAGCCTACGGTTACGTGGCGGGACCAGGTGATGTTTCCGGCATCCGGCATGATCTTACCGGTAATGATATTTAAGAATGTGGATTTCCCTTCGCCGTTGGCACCAATGAGGCCGATGTGTTCGCCCTTCAGCAGACGGAAGGATGCATCTTCCAGAATCTGACGTGCGCCGAAACCGTGGGTTACCTTTTCTACTACTAATAAACTCATAAAATGTGTCTCCCTTATCAGATAAATATTAAAAAATTGAATCAAATACAAAACATACCTTAATATTTTACCATATTTCAAGGCTGCTGCACAAGCGGTAATAGTAGTATAAACGTTGAAATTGCGGGAATAATGAGGCGTGCAGGAAGCTGCAGGAAATTGGATTGAATAAATTCAAAAAAATTAACGAAAAAATGAAAAATGTTGTTGACTTTTATTTCTGGATATGGTATTATACCAAATGTGCCGCGGATAAGGCAGTAAGTTGTGGATCCTTAGCTCAGCTGGCAGAGCACCTGACTCTTAATCAGGGTGTCCAGGGTTCGAACCCCTGAGGATCCACCAATTTTTCAAACAGGCGAATGGCCTGTATTTTACTGCGTAACCGAAACAAGGATGTGGATCCTTAGCTCAGCTGGCAGAGCACCTGACTCTTAATCAGGGTGTCCAGGGTTCGAACC